>NC_011989.1:2765000-3065000 GCF_000016285.1 Allorhizobium ampelinum S4
GCCGTCAGGTCCGGGCGGTTCAGGTAGCCCTTCGCCACGCCCGCACCACCGATATACAGCTCACCGATGAAGCCGGGCGGCACTGGCTGGCAATGCCGATCGAGGACATAAACGCGGGTGTTCCAGATTGGCCGGCCAATTGGCGCACTGTCGAGATCGCTGCCCAAAAGCGGCATGTTGGTGGACCAGATCGTGGTTTCCGTCGGTCCGTAGACATTGAGAACGGGATGACCGAGCCGTGCCATCTTGTGGGCGAGATCGGCAGGCAGAGCCTCGCCACCGACAAGGCTGCGCAAGCCCGTCAGTCCCTCATGATGATCGGCCAGCAAGGACCGCCACAAAGACGGCGTCGCCTGCATGATGGTGATACCCGCACTGCGGATCAACCCATGCAGCACTGCCGGATCGCGCACTTCCGAGCGGAGCGCGATCACCGTGCGCGCGCCTGCCAGCAACGGCAGATAAAGCTCAAGGGCTGCAATATCGAAGGAGATCGTCGTCACGGCCAGCAAACGGTCTTCACTGTCCAGTTTCAACAGATCCTGCATCGACAACAGGAAGTTCATCAGGCCCCGATGCGGAATTTCCACGCCCTTGGGCCGACCGGTCGAGCCGGATGTGAAGATGATATAGGCCGTGTCGCTCAGCGACGGCCCTTTCGGCAGATCGCGTCCCTGTCGCTCGAGGGGCTTGTCGAGGAAGATCAGATTGTCGGTGGCATCAGGCAGGTTGCCAGCCACTTCCTCTGTGGTGATAACGCAGGCTGGCTGCGCATCCTCCAGGATCATCGCCACCCGCGAGGCTGGATCAGCCGGATCAAGCGGCAGATAGGCGGCACCGCTTTTCAGCACCGCCAGCAGCGCCACAACCATGTTTTCAGACCGCGGCACAGCCACAGCCACCAGAGAACCGGGTACCGCGCCCTTTTCCATCAGATAGCCAGCCAGATGATCGGAGGCGGCATCCAGCTCACCATAGGTCATCTGGCGACCGCCAAAGGATAGCGCTACCGCATCCGGCGTGCGTGCCGCCTGCGCCCGGAACAGTTCCGGCCAGGTCTGATCCGGCAGTTTATGGGACGTATCGTTCCAGTCGGTGAGAATTTCCTGCCGCTCCCACTTCGACAGCAGGCTGAAATCGCGCAGGGGCTGTTCAGGCGTCACGAGGATCTCTCTCAACATGCGGGTGAACCGCGCCTCGTGATCGGCAAGCTCTTCCAGCGTATAGAGCGCCGGATTGGCATCAAAATCGATGCGCAGGTCGCCATTGTCACCACGGTCATAGGCGAAGATGGTGAAATCCGTCATCGTGCCGTTCGAAAGGTTGTGCACGGTGGTTGGCTGTCCATCAAAGCGCAGATCGTAGTCGAAAGGCTCGATATTGACGCCCAGCCAGGCAATCTGCGCATCCTGGCGGACCATGCCGAGATCGCGGCGAATGTCCTCATAGCGATAGCGCTGATAGCGCAGCGCCCGGCTCATCTGCTGGGAAACCTGACCGGTCAATTCGCGCCAGGACAGGTCAGGCGTGATCGAAAACCGCAGAGGAACCGCATTGGCAGTCATGCCCGGAATGCGGCGCATCGTCTGGCTGATCCGGGCCGTCACCATGGTGACCATGGTCAGCTCTTCGCAGTCGGTCGCCTTGGCGTAATAGGCCGCGACCAGGGCAATCAAGGCCTGTGGCACGCTGGCGCCAAAGCCACGGCTGATCTCAGCAAGCGCCTTGACCGTCTGGCGATCGATGACCGTCGTATGGCGCAGCAGGCCACCGGATGGCTCGCCTTTCTTCTTCATCAAGGTCACCGGCTCCGGCAGACCCTTCATCTGCTCCGACCAATAGGCCTTGTCGCGCTGGAAATGCACCGAATCGCGGTAGGTGCGCTCAAGCTCCAGCAATTCCTGCGGAGAACCGCAATCATAGGGCTCCGGCTGGTTGCCCTGGGCCAGCGCCGAATAAATATCGGCCAGCCGCCGGGCCAGCAAGCCGCCAGAAAACCCATCCATGATGATATGATGTGCCCAATGATACCAGACCCATTCTGTGGCCCCGAGCTTCAAAAGTGAAGACCCCCAGAGATTGTCATTGGCAAGATCGAGCGGCTTAGACATCTGCTTGCGCATCCAGTCCATGGCGCTTGCGCCAGGATTGTCAGCACCGCTGAAATCGATCACGTCAAAGACGCCGCAATAGGCCGCCATGACAACCTGATGCGGCTGCCCTTCGATTTCCTTGATGCGAGACCGTGTGACAGCAACATCATCTGACAAGCGGCGCAACGCCTGGCAGAACAGTCCTGGATGAACGGGACCGTGAATTTCGATGGATTCAGCAAGGACAAAGCTCAGATCGGCGGGAGCTACCTTTTGTTTGACCCACAAGCCTGCCTGCGCAAGAGAAACCGGAAAAACCTGCTCATGTCTGCCTACAAAAGACATTGAAAAACCTCACTGAAATATCGGCCAAAACCAGAAAACAATCAAAAAGCAAGCACAATCAAACGATTGCGATGCTAGGAAACGCAAAAACTGCCACTCAAAATAAAGCACATCAGCATGCCATGAATTCAACTGCTCAACACAAATTAGAAATACTTAAATACAAAACAATAAAACCAAATTGTCGCGAAACGATACAATCACGAATAAAAAGAACACAGATTTTGCTATAAAATTCACAAACTATATACAAATCAGGCGCACAAGCCTGAAAACGTGAGACAATGAAAACAGCACACGGCACGTTTGTAAAGTGTCCGACTTGCAATAACCCGTAAAAATCAACGAAACAGAACGGGGATGGACTTTGCACTTAATGCCGAATTAATCGCCCAAAAGTAGAAAATTCAACAAATGCGCGCTTAAATTTCTATTTCTATCCAATTAAGTATACAAACCGAAGATGAAACAATTTTGACACTCTAACGGATAGATATAGTGCTCCAAAAAGAGATAAATAATACAAAATATACATAAACAAACATAGACATGAATTAAATGCGTTAGAATATCACTTTTTTGACATAAGATAATTTTTATACATAAAAACCCCTCATATTAAATAGTAAAATAATTTTCTCCGCCAATTTTCACAAAAACTAACTCATCCGTTATTGGCATATATCAAATTACGATATTTTAAAATAAAGACCAAGCATGATATTCAATGGATACGCGAACAATATAGACAGGATTGATATTATTAATGCATCAACAGAGGCCAAAGCCTTAAAAATTCTAGGGTTAATCCGAGATTCCAAGACAACACTATAATCTAAAGTGGATACAGATTGACTTAAATCTGTTCTGGATCGGGGAATGATGCAGTCTTCATTTTAAAATCGCCCGACCGTATTCACTTGAGCGTTGAATACTAATGACAGCATGTAACGGCGCTTTGACCGAATGATCGAGGGTCACAGAAGACCACACCGATATTCACCTATATACGAAGGCCCGAAGATGCTCCCACATCCTCTCCTTCAGAAAAAATCAAATACATCAATGGTTTGAAATATTCACACCATCTTCAAGACAAGGACGCATCGGCGCCTACAGTGTCCTGGTACACGATATCAAGAGCGCTTGCGCCCAGATCCGATGGATCAAGTCTGGGCGCAAGCAGAGAGGATCAGGCGGCTTCAGACTTTGCAGCCGGAACTTCTGCAATCGTCTTCAAGACCTGGGAAGCGATCTGGTAAGGGCAGCCCTGCGAGTTGGGGCGACGATCTTCCAGATAGCCACGATAGCCATTGTTGACGAAGGAGTGCGGAACGCGGATCGATGCACCACGGTCAGCAACGCCGTAGGAGAACTTGTTCCATGGAGCGGTTTCGTGCTTGCCGGTCAGACGCAGGTGGTTGTCGGGACCGTAAACGTCGATATGCTCTTTCCAGTTCTTGGCGAAAGCCGCCATAAGCGCTTCGAAATAGTCCTTGCCGCCCACTTCGCGCATGAACTTGGTCGAGAAGTTGCAATGCATGCCGGAACCGTTCCAGTCGGTATCGCCGAGCGGCTTGCAATGAAACTCGACATCGACGCCGTATTTTTCGCACAGACGCAGCAGCAGGTAGCGGGCCAGCCAGATTTCGTCAGCGGCCTTTTTGGAGCCCTTGCCGAAAACCTGGAATTCCCACTGACCCTTCGCCACTTCAGCATTGATGCCTTCATGGTTGATGCCAGCAGCCAGGCAAAGATCCAGATGCTCTTCGACGATTTCGCGCGCGACATCGCCGACATTCTTGAAGCCGACGCCGGTGTAATAAGGACCCTGCGGCGCAGGATAGCCATTTTCCGGGAAGCCGAGCGGACGGCCGTCCTGATAGAGGAAATATTCCTGCTCAAAGCCAAACCATGTGCCTTCGTCTTCCAGAATGGTGGCGCGGCTGTTGGAGCTATGCGGGGTGACGCCATCGGGCATCATCACTTCGCACATCACCAATGCACCATTGGTGCGGGCCGGGTCGGGGTAAACAGCAACAGGCTTCAGCACGCAATCCGAGCTATGGCCTTCGGCCTGCTGGGTGGAGCTACCGTCGAAGCCCCAGAGGGGGAGCTGTTCGAGGGTCGGAAATTCAGCGAATTCCTTGATCTGCGTCTTGCCGCGCAGGTTCGGGACCGGCGTATAGCCGTCCAACCAGATATACTCGAGCTTGTACTTGGTCATTGTCGATCTCTCATAAGTCCAGCGCCTCGCATCGGGCGCACCCTGGGGGTGATTCTCCGGCGGTCCGGGAGTCGATAAATAACAAGCAGGAACCATGCCAAACCCGCAAAAACCACCTTGCGACAGGCAGAAAAAACGCGAGCCATATTCAAAACACCTTAAAAGCCACGGGTTTTTAACGGTTTTGTGTCAGATTGGCCTGCATGCCACCGCCTTCTCAATGCGCATTTGCAAAATAAAAGGCAGCAATGCCCGGTGGATAGCAGCGATGGCGTGAAAAAACAGCCCAAAATGATTTATTTTTGGGCAAATTGCACTTTCTATGTGCATTTTAGCTGAAAAAATGCTATGAGATTCATCCGGGCGGAGGAGCTCGAGGAACAACGAAGGGCAGTAGCGATGACAACGGGCCTTGGTCGGGAATCGGCAAAAATCTACGAATTCCCAGTACATAATACGCAAAGACTGCGTGAAATGCGTGAGCGCAATCTCCATAAGCAGGTGATCCTCGAAAGCGGAGCCGCCAGCTGGTATCATGAGGCAGCGATCCGCGAGGCGGAAGACGCGCTCAAACAGTGACGTTTGGGCAGTGACGTTTGGCAACACCACAATCAGCAGGATCATGCTGCATGACCCTGCTTCGGCTGCGCGCCAGAGTATGTCAGGTTCAGAGTGAACCAGACATACTCTAGCTTGTCTTGTTTTCGTTTGTCTTTTCGGGAAAACCGGGTTCCACTTTTCCCTGACAAACTTTAAACGCGCGGCCCACTCATTCCTGCCCGGCACTCATTCTTGACCGGCACCTTCGGCTGGCAGCATTGCTTCGAGCCGAAGGCGGGCGATTTTTTCGACTTGAAGGCAGGCGGTTGAAAACTCCGTTTCGACGCTATTGTCGATCCGGGCCTCAAATGCGGCCAGAATGTCGTCTTTCGTCAGGCCCTTCACGGCGATGATGAATGGAAAGCCGAATTTTTCCATATAAGTACTATTGAGCGCTGTAAAACGTTGATGTTCAGCCTCGGATAAGCGATCAAGCCCGGCGCCAGCCTGTTCGCTGCGGCTTTCCTCTGTCAATTCGCCTGCAATAGCCAATTTTCCCGCCAGATCCGGATGCGCCCGCAGCACATCGAGCCGCTCGGCTTGGGTTGCTGTGCGAAACATCGCACTCATTCCATCATGAACACCAAGGGCGGTCAGGGGTTCGTCAATAAAACCGGCATCGAAAGCGCGCTCGGCAATGAACGGCGAATGTTCGAATATCCCGCCGAATTGCTCAATGAAATCCTGTCGCTGCATCGGCTCACCCCTAGTTTGATTTGCAATCGATAGACAATATGCACCGGGTTGGAAAGAGCCGGATTTTCGCAAGGCCCTTCCGAATATTCACGGTAGATGTTGAACACACCCGCCAGACACCTATCTAAAGGCCGGGCTGCCGTTCCCAACGGCGTTTCCATGCCCTTCCCAATTACAAAACCTGTTCTGTACACATTCCTCCCATGACAAAAAAGGAGCGCCGCATGCCAATCGCAAGAGGTTATGCCGCAACCGACGCCAGCAAACCGCTGGAACCCTTCACGTTTGAACGTCGCGAACCCAATGATGACGACGTGGTGATCTCCATCAAATATTGTGGTGTCTGCCATTCCGACATCCACCAGGCCCGTAATGAATGGGGCAATTCCGCATTCCCCATGGTGCCCGGCCACGAAATTGCCGGTGTCGTTACCGCCGTTGGCGCAAACGTGTCGAAATTCAAGGTCGGCGATCATGTCGGCGTCGGCTGTTTCGTCGATTCCTGCGTTCATTGCCAGGAACGCGATGAGGATATCGAGCAATATCTGCCCGGCCTCGTCCAGACCTATAACGGCGTAGACCGCGACGGCAAGACGGCAACTCAGGGCGGCTATTCCGACACGATCGTCGTGAAGGAAGGCTATGTCCTGTCGATCCCGGACAATCTGCCACTCGACAAGGCTGCCCCGCTGCTTTGCGCCGGTATCACGCTCTATTCGCCGCTGGCCCACTGGAAGGCTGGCCCGGGCAAGAAGGTTGCCATCGTCGGCATGGGCGGTCTCGGCCATATGGGCGTCAAGATCGGTGCGGCCATGGGCGCGGAAATCACCGTGCTCAGCCAGACCCTGTCGAAGAAAGAGGATGGCCTGCGTCTCGGCGCCAGCCATTACTATGCGACCAGCGACGCCAAGACTTTCGAGACGCTGGCCGGATCCTTCGACCTGATCATCTGCACCGTCAGCGCCGATATCGATTGGAATGCCTATCTCAACCTGCTGAAGGTCGATGGCACCATGGTTCTGCTTGGCGTACCGGAAAAGCCGGTTCCGGTGCATGCCTTCTCGCTCATCCCCGCACGCCGCAATCTGGCCGGCTCGATGATCGGGTCGATCAAGGAAACCCAGGACATGCTGGATTTCTGCGGCAAGCACGGCATCACCTCCGATATCGAGCTGATCGACATCAAGGATATCAACACGGCCTATGAGCGGGTGTTGAAAAGCGACGTGCGCTATCGTTTCGTCATCGATATGGCGACGCTGGCCGCCTAGGCGCCCTTGTTGCAGTTTGTCTTTTCGGGAACCCAACTGGCCACTTTTCCCTGACAGACTCTAACAGCGAACAAAAACATCCCCCGGCCAAGACCGGGGGATGCACAAACCTCACATCAAATGAATATCAGATCAACGCGCAGGCTTCAGTTGCAGGCGTGAGATTCCGGCTGCGACGTTCAGACCCGTTCCAGCCTCCGCGCTGAGCGGCTGCAACCCGAAATTCTTGTTGCTACCGCCAACCAAGGCGTTGGCGCCAAGGCCGATACCCACCGAGGCTCTCGCTGATGCGCCGACATAGGTGCCCGCCAGCGCGCCCTGGCGTGTGGTGGTCGGATTGATGTTATAAACGATCCAGCGGATGTAGCTCTTGCCGGTAATACCGACATCCAGGCCCAGCTTGCCGATAGAGCCGCTGTAGCGCTCAACTTTGCCAGAACGCTGCTGGAAATCGCAGGTCACGGTTCGGCTCGAGCCGATCAACATGCCGATGCCGCCTGCAACCTCGCAGGACAAGGTGCCCAAACGTTCCTTCGGCTGGGTTGCCGTCATCTGGGAGGCAGGGTGACGCGTGCTATTGTGATGGGTATTTGCTGCATTGGCGACCGAAGCCGCCCCCATCGCCGCCACCGCGACCAGAGCAAAAACTGTTCTCATCGAACATTCCTTTCCGCTGTTGCGGACCGTTTCCGGTCCCCTTTCGCAAGGTGGTAATCCACCTTGACCGAATGTGTTTCACCGGCAGCCACGCGGCGTGGCTACCGTTATTATCGTACAACGCCTGCGGGCGATGATGCTGAGCATCTTCAAACCCGTGAGACTTCGAGCATGATAATTCGTTTACTTGAAGGCATCCTTGGCCTTGCCAACGGTGGACTGAATCTTGCCAGCGGCCTTGTCCATCTTGCCTTCGGCTTCGAGCTTCTTGCTGCCCGTTACCTTGCCGACGGCTTCCTTGACGCTGCCCTTGGCTTCCTTTGCGGCACCTTCGATGCGATTCTTGTCCATAGTTTTCGTCCTTCTCTTGATTAAGGAAGACCGTTGTTGGTGTTCCGGCAGTGAAACGTGCGGCCGGAAAAATTGTTCACCAGTCATTAAAAGAAATTGAAATTGTTTGGCTCGCTATAGGCGGGTAAAATAGTACAGATCCTACCGTTGGATGCAGACATATCTATTCGATGTACAAGTTGAGTTCGAACATAACCATAGGGAAAGCGGCGATCTCTTACAGATTATATCTTGAATGAAGAATGAAGGATTGCGGATCAAATCCAAAACTTGAAAGCTATGATCGCGGCCAGATGCAGAATACCGGGTAACTCCCGGAACCAATTGCGGCTTAAGGAGAAAATTATCTATTATTTTCAATAGATTAAAAGCGTCTTCTGGGGCTTACAAAATGCATGAGGCCATAAGCGCAGGACGGTTCTCCCGGCAGGAATTGCTTGCACTTGTTTTAACATTTTTTGCTTTCAAATGCTTTTCCAAGTGTAAATTCCAAATTTTTATCATTTTATACGTTTGAAAGAATACGAAATATTTTTTTAATAATTGCTCTCTTAATATAATATTGATCTACTGCAAGAGAAAACCAGACCATGAATGTCATGCATATCGCATCGAAAAATCCCGCTCAACATCTGGTTATCGCGGGTGGACTTGCAATATTTCTGGCATTGACGATCTGGTCCGAGGTTGCAAACTGGACGGCCCAGGTGTCGCGGATGAATTCTTATCTCGCGCAGACGGCAAGAGCGATTGCCCAGCATACGGACGATGTCATCGAAGTGGCCAAGCAACCTCTGGCTGGTCTGGTCTTCGAAGTGCAGGAAAACAACAGCAAAAGCGTTTTGCAGAGCCTGGACCTGGTTCGCAGGATGCGTGAGCTTATCAAGACGTCACCCTATTTGCGCAGTTTGGCCTATATCGGCCCGGATGGTCGGCTGATTGAGTCGACCTCCGATCCGTTTTCATCGGGTCTCGATCTTTCCAGCCGCAGCTATTTCAAGATCCATCAAACATCCACGGAGTTGCAACCGCTTGTCGATGGACCCTATCAAAGTCCGTCGGTCAAAGACTGGTTCATTACCCTGTCCCAGCGGATGAACGATGATCGGGGGCAATTTGCCGGCATCATGGTGGCGACCATTGATGTCGAAAGCTTCATCCGGTTTTTCCGGAGTTTCAACATGCTGGACAACGGTGCCTTCGCGATGATGGATGGCGCCGGGCGGGTTCTGGTGCGTGCGCCCCTGGATGCGACGGCCATGGGCACCAGCATTGCCGATTCAGCTTTGTACCGAAACGCTATTTCAACAAGCAACATTGGAAATTTTCAATATACATCACGATTTGACGGCATATTGAGAACCTCTGGCTATTATAAGAGCAGCAATACACAGATCACCGTACTTGTCGCTGTCTCCAAAAAAGCTATTCTTTGGTATTGGATAGACATCAGCAAACCCCGATGGATCTGTTTTATCGTCGCATTGATGGTCGCGTGCGCTTTGGGCATCCGCTTGAGACGGCAATGGGCATTGAAGCGCCGCGACGAGATGATTATTGCCGCACGGGAAGCGGAGTTTCGCTTGATTGCCAATGCCTCATCCGACTTGATCGAAAAACTGGATGACAACGGTATCCGCGAATATGTTTCAGCAGCCGCCAAATCTGTTCTCGGCGTGGAGGCCGATACGATTGTCGGACGCAGCGTGTTGGACGAATACGATGCCGAGGCCCGGCAATACTGGTCAGAGGCGCTGGCCAACATTGCCGCCGGTTCATCAATCGAACGGCTTGTATTCCCGAGGATTAAAAAAACCGGTGAGATCGCCTGGCTGGAAACCGTGATAACCCGGGTTCGCAGCTTCGATATCAGCAGCGGCATGGTTGCCGTAACCAGGGACGTTACAAGTCAAAGGCTTTTGCAGGAAGAGCTGGATCGGCTTGCCAACACGGATGAATTGACGCAGCTTTCCAACAAGCGTCACTTCAACAGGCAGCTGAAAAGTCTTTCCGCCGAAGCACGGATGGTGGGCACTCCGCTGTCACTGCTTGTCGTTGATGTCGATAAATTCAAGCTGTTCAACGATACCTATGGTCATCTGCCGGGTGATAATTGCCTGCGGAAAATTTCGACGGAAATTGCCGCTGCAATCCGTCCCGGAACCGATCTTGCCGCGCGCTACGGTGGAGAGGAAATCGTCATCCTGCTGCCGGGAAAAACCGCAAGCCAGGCACACCAAGTGGGCGAGGAGATCCGCCAACGGATCGCCGCCCTGGAGATAATCCACCAGAAAAACCTGCCCTGGGGTCATGTGACCGTCAGCATCGGCGTGGCAGAACAATCACCTGCGCATGATGAAACAGATGAAGCTCTGTTTGTGAAAGCCGATAAATGCCTCTACACGGCCAAAAACTCCGGTCGCAATAAAGTCGTCTCTTTCGATGAGAATTTGTCAGCCGCGGCGGCCTGAGGCTGTCGCGACTCATTTTCAATATCTTGGGCCTTTGATGCATGTGGGGCATTCAAGTCGAGGATGCACGGGCATCTTCCATAACTTGTTCTGTTATTGTCCCTGCTACCATTCAGCCTTGTGGTGGGCGTGCCAGTGCTTGGCAATATCAAGGCGGGTCGGCGTCCAGACCTTGTCATGGGACAGCACGTAATCCAGAAAACGCTTCAGCGCCGCCGCCCGGCCCGGACGGCCAACCAGTCGGCAATGCAGGCCGACGGACATCATTTTCGGCGCGCCCTCTGCGCCTTCCTGATAGAGCGTATCGAAGGCATCCTTCAGATAGGTGAAAAACTGGTCGCCGGAGTTGAAGCCCTGCGGCGTGGCGAACCGCATGTCATTGGTTTCCAGCGTATAAGGAATGATCAGAAACGGTTTGCCGTTAAGATCCGGCACCCAGAAGGGCAGGTCATCGGAATAATTGTCGGAGGAATAGAGAAAACCGCCCTCCTCCATCACCAGCCGCAGCGTGTTGTCGGAAGGCTTGCCCTGATACATGCCATAGGGGCGCTCCCCCGCCACCTCGGTATGCAGGCGCACCGCTTCCAGAATGTGCTGGCGTTCAATCTCCTCGGGGAAATCCTTATATTCCAGCCAGCGATAGCCGTGGCTGGCGATTTCCCACCCCGCCTCCTTCATCGCCGCCACCGCGTCCGGGTTGCGGGCCATGGCCAGCGTGACGCCATACACCGTCACCGGTATATTGAGGGCCGTAAACATCCGGTGCAACCGCCAGAAACCAGCACGCGACCCATATTCATAGATGGATTCCATGTTCAGGTTGCGCTGGCCGGGCCATGCCGCCGCACCAACGATTTCCGACAGCAGATTTTCGGAGGCCGGGTCGCCGTCGAGAATGCAACTCTCCCCACCCTCCTCATAATTGATGACGAACTGCACCGCCACACGCGCCTCTCCCGGCCAGCGGGGATCGGGGGTGCGGCGACCATAACCGATGAGATCGCGGGGATAGGTTTCACTCTGCATAGCCGTTACCTTCTGGTCTTGTGACAAGAAACGGTAAGCAACCCTGCCCTTTTTGTCGAGAGGGCATACAGCATCGTGAGATCAGGCGATCTTGCGCGCCGAGACCCGCCCCATCGGATGCAGTGAATGCACCACCAGTGGCGCACCCGGCTCACGCTCGATAAACAGCGCCAGATTGGCAAACACGACAGGGTTTTGCAGCAGCGGCGCGAAATAGTGAGTCGCCGCCTGATGCAGGCGATCGCGGTGGCTGAGCGGCAAAGGCCCGGTCAAGGGCATGTAGAAACGGTATTCGTCCAGCACATGCGGATCGCCCCAGCGGTAAAGATTGGCAAATTGCGGCGCGCTGAGCCGTTCGGGCGCCATGCGTTCAATTTCGGCATCGCTGAGCGGCGCGCGGAACCGGTCGAAATTCTGTACCACCAGCGCCGCCACCCGGTCTAACTGGTTGGACGGATGTGTCAAAGTCAGACCGCAGAAATCACCGAGCTTCGCCACTTCCAGTCCCGGCAGTGCGAAAGGTTCGACAATGCCGGCGAAATGCATCAGTTCACGCAGCAACTGGGCTTCGCTGACCTCAGGATGTAAGGCAAACGGCGCTTTCAGGCAGCCATGGAACCCATTTCGACGCGGCAAGGCCGTATGAAAGGCAATCTCGTGCAGGCCAAGCCCTGCCAGCCCCGGATGTTCGACCGGCTCATCGGAATAGACATTGCGTCCCAGCCAGCTGGCGGCTGCAAGCGACAGCGGGTCACGCGCAGAGGGTGTATAGCAAATTGAATATCGCATGCGGGTGACCTCCGGCAGCGACGAGCGTCTGCAAAGACGCGCCAGGAACGCTGCAAATCTTATAATGACTGCATTACGGCATGCTCGACCAAACTGATCCTGTCACACGCATCCTTAAACCCGATGGATTTGTAGATTTATGCAACGCATTCAAATCGGTACAACGCCTTGCCTGCATTCTGCCAAACGCATGGCGCTGTCATGCAAAACAATCGAATCGACCATGACCGATAGCCCGCATGCGCAGTCAGATAGGGGATTTGCATGACACTATGACGAAAGTGACCGAGCATCAGGTTCACTTTTTACGCGAGATCACAGGAGGGTGATGAGAAGCGACCTCGGATTACGCAAGGCTCGACGCTTGAAATATTTTTAAAAGCAATATCAAGGCCGGTTTATCAACCGACCGGGTTTTCCAACGGTGGTTCCAAGGCTTTATCAGCAATACGGGAGGCGATCTGCAGATGATGGGCAAGCGTGAAACCATCAGGCATATCCGTCTCGCCACCGAAAATCGGCTGTAACGCCTGCTGCGCCAAGCTATGCGCCAGCCCGAAACTGATCTTGAAGCCACCGGTCAGCGCAATCAGCCTGGGATGATCGGGATGCGGCCCCACCATGGGATCCCGGTCTATCGACTTGGGCCGCAGTCCGGCCCAGCGCTCCACCACCGGGGCATCCCCCAGCATCGGCACCAGCCGGCGGGCCTTGGCAATCAGGGTTTCAAGCTGGTCGTCGGTGGTCAGGGGCGCATCCCAGCGATTTTCGCTGGTGCTGCCAATCGCCACATGCCCACCTTCATGCGGCACGGCATAGACGCCATCCAGATAGACCAGCGGCAGCGCAGGATCGACATCGGCCTTCAGCAATGCCGCCTGCCCTTTGACCGCCATGCCGAGCGGCAGCACTCCGGTCGGGCTAAACCCGTCCAGCAGTGGAAAACTCCCCACACCGGCTGAAACGATCACATGGCCGAAGGCAATCCGGCTTGTATCCGCCAAGTCTGCCCATTGCTGGACCGGATCGATGGCCCTGACTGCCACCCCCTCAATGATCCGGCAATGCGGTGATGCGACAAGGCCCGCCTTCAGTGCGGCCGTCAAACCGCGCGGCGACACCCGCGCCGCCAGCGTGTCATGCACCAGACCGGCTTGCGTGACAGCACGATCCGGCCAGCCATCACCAGCCGGGGAATGATCGATAACCTTCCAGGCAAATTGCCGGTCACCGGTTTTCCAGGCGGTTTCGGCGTCTTTTTCGTGCCGTTTGGCAATCACCCGCAGATGTGGCTTGGGCAAGGGCATCAGCCGCCCGGACCGCCGATAGCCCACAGCAATACCGGTCTCTGCCTCAAGCTGCGCCGCTTCCGTCTCCAGTGCTAGCAGCGCATCGAACTGAAACTGCTTCTTGCGATCCCATTTGTCCGGCATATAGGGCATGAGTGCGCCCAGCAGCCCGCCACTGGCACCACCCGCCACCCGACCGGCATCGACCAGAACCACATCCAGCCCGGCCAGAACCGCAAAGCGCGCCGCCCACAGGCCCATGATGCCGCCGCCGACCACCAACAGATCTGCCGCGAGGCTATGGGACGCGCCTTTTGGGGACAAGAGTTGACCGGAGACCGAAGCCGTCCTATCGCCTGTCTTCATGACCCACTCCACTTCCAATCCCGATCCGATGCCTGACGCCGAAACGGCACACACCCAGCCGCTGAGCTGGCAGGACGGCGATATGCCCTATTCCACCGCCTTTGGCGACCATTTTTACTGCCAGACCGATGGCCGCCTGGAATGCGGCCATGTTTTCCTCGAGGGCAATGAATTGCCGCAGCGCTGGATCGGCGCGTCTTCTTTCCGCATCGGCGAACTGGGTTTCGGCACCGGGCTGAACGCGATGGAAACCTGGCGTCAATGGCAGGCGACGCGCCCTCCCAGCGGGCATCTGACCTTCATATCCTTTGAGCTTTATCCGATGGCGCGCGCCGATATCGACCGCGCCCTGTCGCGCTGGCCGCAAATCGATGCAGAGCGGCAAGGCTTGCTGGCGCTCTGGCCGGATGATCCGCAAGGTCAAGTCCAGCTCGACCTCGACGCCCAGACCCGGCTGATCGTGGTTTGCGGCGATGCGCTGGCCTCGCTGCAAGCCTGGTCCGAACCATTCGACGCCTGGTATCTCGATGGTTTTGCCCCTTCCCGCAACAGCGCCATGTGGTCGCTGGAGCTGATGACGCGGCTCTACCAGCTGACAACGCCCGGCGGCCGCTTCGCCACCTATGCCGCCGCCGGTTTCGTACGCCGCAATCTGATCGCCGCAGGTTTCACCGTTGAGCGACGCCCGGGCTTTGCCGGCAAACGAGAAATGCTATGCGGGACGAAGACGGAGCCGTCGTGATGTCGGATACGCTGTCATCGGCGGGATCGGCCCCACGGTTACAGTGCCGTCAGCCTCGCACCGAGGTCCTCTGCCAGGGTCTGTGGTTGCGTCTGCGCTGCGGCGCCCCCTAACCAATAGGCAATGCAGTCCTGGAGACGGTCGGGACTGACAGGCTTGAGGACGAGATCATCAAGACCGGCTTTATGGCAGGCCGCCTTGTCATAGGTGGAAAGATCGCCCGCAAGACCGATCAGCACGGTCAGCGCGGTCTGTGGCTGCTGGCTTTCCTCGGCACGGATCTGCCTGACCATATCGAGCACTCGCGCCCGATCCTCAACGAGATCGATCAGCATCATGCCCGGCTGCCATTGGCGCCAGAGGGCAAGCGCCTCGCTTTCCCCCTCCACGCAGGCATGGCCAACCCCCAGCGCCTGCAAGGCCTGATGGAAAAAATGACGCTCCGCTTCACCGGCATCCAGCACCAGCAGATCGATCTGCTCCTGCTGCATCACACCCGACGACATCAGAGCCACTTGCTCTCCGTCCGAGATCACAGGCGGCTCAGCCTCCGGTTCCGCCCTCAACCCGGAGACAGCGCCGCGCCGCGTGCCGCGCAACACATCGATGACAACATTGCGCAGCAGGTTTTCACCCACCGGCTTAGTAAGCTGCGCTTGAATATTCAGCCCATCGGCCATTCTGTCGAGATTGAAGGGCGCATCCGCCGCCAGCAGGATGATCGACAGCGGATCGAACCGTCGATCACCGCGGATCTTGCGCACCAGATCCAGCCCGCCGCCGCTGCGCCGGCAGCAATCGATCACAACCACCTCAATCGGGCTTTTCTGGCTCTCGGCCTGTTCCAGCACGGCCAGCGCCAGCGCCGGATCGTTAACTGCCACGCCATCGAAGCCCCAACGGCAAAGCTGGTCATTGAGAATGCCGCAGCTGATATCATTGCTTTCAAAACCCAGGACCCGGGCACCGCGCAGATGAAAGCCAGCAAGGCTCGGTAGTTTTTCAGCCGCCATTGCAAAGGGCAGATTGACAGTCACGGTGGCACCTCGACCGGGCGCGCTTTCCACCCCGATCGTCCCGCCAAACAGATCGACAAGCCCACCGGCAATCGAAAATCCGAGACCCGCCCCATCCCGGTGATGCAAAGCCCCGTCATTCATCTGGGAAAATTTGGTAAAGGCCATCAGGCATTGCTCCGGCGTCATGCCATGGCCGGTATCCTCAATCCGCAGAACCAGCCATGCACGGGCGCGGTCACTCACCTCGGCATTCGTTTCAGAAATAGGATCTCCGTGGCTTTGGAGCGTGACGTCCAGATCCGGCTCTTCCTGGCGCAAACCGAGATCGACCAGCACATGGCCTCTGTCGGTGGCCCGGATTGCCTCCCCCAAGAGATTGGTGAGAATCTGGCGGAACCGACCCGCATCGCCCGCCAGCATATGGGTCAGCCTGCCCTGACCGCGCACCAGGATGTCCACATCCTTTTCCGCGGCGCGCCCAGCCATCAAGGTGACCACATCCTCCACCGCCGCCAGCGGATCGAAGGGGGCCGAGCGCAAGGACAGGCTCCCGTCATCGATCTTCGAGAAATCGATGATGTCATTGATAATGGTCAGCAGCGAGCGCCCGGATTTGACGATCACATCGACAAAGGTCTTTTGCCGGGCATCGAGATTGGAAGACAGCAGCAATTCCGTCATGCCCAGCACGCCGCTCATCGGCGTGCGGATTTCATGGCTCATATTGGCCAGGAACCGAGATTTGGCCTTGTCCGCCGCCTCGGCCTGCGCCGCAAGCGTGGTCAGTTCCGCCTCACGCTGCTTGGCCTCGCTGGCATCGCTGATCACGAACAGCCAGCGGTCCTCGGCGCTAACAATCGCCTCGATACTGCGCCAGGCACCATCGCGCCGTTGCACCACGACGCTGGCGGAGGTGTCAGCGGACATCCTTGATCGCATCCGGTCGAGAAACGCCGTTGGATTGTCGCCGAAATCGCCTCGCTCGGCGCAGTAATCGAAAAGCTGGCGCCAATCCGCCCCTGTGCGCACCAGATGCGGCGACACGTTCAATATTTCCGCCAATTTATCGTTGCGGTAAAGGATACGGTCCGTCTGGATAACACAGAGCCCCTGGGCCATGTGTTGGGTAGCCTCTTCCAACAGCTTGCCGACATCCTGCAGCCGGGCACGGGCCTCGTCTATCTCGCGCTCGCGCAACCGCTGCTCGGTATAGTCAGAAAAGGTCAGCATGATCTGGCCATCGTCCAGCGGCGATGCCGTAATCACGATATGCCGGCGATCCGAAAGCGTCACCTCGGTTTGCCGCGCCGCCGTCAATGTCCGCAATTCAAGACTATAGGCGGCGATCCGGCTTTCCGGGTCGATGCTATCAGGGTTGAGGCTGGCGTCATCGCCAGTCTCGAGTGGCCAGCCATTGGCATGGGCGTGGCGCAGATAATCCGCGAAACTTGTGCCAGTCATGGCCTGGTCTTCAGGCCAGCACACCATATTGCGTGCCATGAGGTTGGAAAAACTTAAACTCTGATCGGCATCGAGGATGATCACCCCGACCGGCATGGTGCGCAGAATGGCCTCTATATCGTCGTAGAGCTTTTCGGCATGCGCCTTGGCTTCGCGCAATTGTCGTTCGCCGATCTTCAGCAGCGAAACATCCGCCAAAGTCCCGACGATATAAGGCGCGCCATCCTTGGTCTCGATCCGCTTCAGGCTGGTCAGCAAGGGCACGGTGTCGCCATTGGGCATGATGATCAGCTGTTCGCGCTCCGTCGCGCATCCAGTTTCCAGGACCTCGATATTCTCCTGGCGCAGGGCCTCGCCTTCGGCAGGAAACATCTCGTCTTCCCGCAAGCCATAAAAGCGGGTCCGGTCGCCACCCAGCATTTGTTCATAAGCAGCATTGGCAAACACCAGCCGCCGGTCGCCATCGCGCAGAAAAACCGGCTCCGGTACATTTTCCAACGCTGCACGGTAAAGAGTACTTTCGCGCTCATAGGTCTGCGCCTCGGTAACATCGGTATAAAGCAGCAGAAACTGACCGTTTTCCAGGCGGTTGCCCCGGGCCGAAATCACCCGTCCGTTCGGCATGGCGATCTGGCATGGCTCTGGTTCGTCTATCGACGCGGCAAGGAATTGGCCGGATGTATCCTCACCACTCCCATCCCACCCCGCACCTCCGATAACGTCGAGAACCGCCTGAAAATTCATGCCGAACTTCAGCTCGACCGTTGTCTCACCCAACATCCTGGAGAAACTGGTGTTGAAATAGACAATATCGAGCTGCGAATCGAGAAGCAGCACGCCAAGCGGAATGAGATCGAGAAGCATCGCATAATCGGCTGGCAGGCAGGCACCAGGCGCCCCATTACCAACACCAGCGCTCCCACCTTGAGAAGCGACCTCTCTTGAGATTTCAGCCATGGCAGAAGGCATCTGGGCGCCGGATGGCAGCGGCTCTTTCTTCCAGCCCCGGCTCTTGACCCGGCCAGGCCGCTCGCGAAACACCCCGAAGACATAGGGCATTTCGTCTTCGGTGATGAAGCGCTCGATCTGCACCCGGCAATGCTGGCGGCCGCTGTGATCGAAACACAGAGCCAGATGTTCTTCCGCAAACACCAGCGCCCGGCGCTCGACATCCTCCCAGGCCAGATCTTCCGGACGGTCCGTCAGTTCCCCCGCCCGCTGTCCGAGAAGATCATCGAGATCCGCTCCAAAAAATGCGACAAAGGCGGGATTGACGGCAACGAAACGAAGCTCGCTATCCTTGATGAAAGCGGGCACATCAAGCCTGGCGATTTTCTCGCACGCTATGGTGAGCAATCCGCCTTCTATCGGCAATGGAATCCCCTTCGTTGCCCGAGCCGCCTGCATCACGGATGAACCTCTCTGTGCCCTTTTCCGCCGTGGAAACAACCCTATCACCAGGCAAAACACAAAACAAAGCGCCTTACTGAAAAAATCCTGTCAATCTCCTGTTTCACAAAGCTTTTTACCAGCACGGGCAGCACCGTGCGCAAGACAGGACCGAGCGCCCAGTCTTTGTGGCGGAGACGCGCCACGCCAACCGGCAATCTTATAAAATATTTTTTAAGTTCAATATCTTATGGCATTTACTCTTGTGGCGTCCGTCGCTTTAAATGACGATAATTTAATCTTGGCTCCACAATTCCATCATTAATCTGCCCGTTTTCAGGATCATCTTCATACCATTCTCTTCGGAGAAAAAGTTCTGAAAGGATCAAACCATGTCCGTATTTCGCATGAGTATGTCTGCGGGCCTTGTCGCCACTCTCGTAGGTGCCTCGCTGATGGCGACGGCCCCTGCCGCAGAGGCCCATGACCCGTTCTGGGGTGGCGTCGCAGCCGGTGCCGTCGGTGGCATCGTCGGCAGCGCCATCGTCAACGGAATGGATGGGGGACCGCGCTATTACCGGTCCTATGACCCACCACCACCGCCCCCACCGGTTTATCGGACCTATTATCGTCCGGTCTATGCGGCGCCCTGCCACTTCGAGCGGCGCTATGATGAATGGGGCGACAGCTACCGCGTTCAGGTCTGCCCCCGGTAAATGATCTGCCGCCCGTCACCCAGACGGGGATTATAGTAGAAATATTCAGCGCCCGCCCGTCCATGATGGGCGGGCGCTTGACATTTGGCCGCAAAACGCGCAAAAGCGGCGCAAGCTTTCAGCCTTCTGGCCGCCGCGTGAGCGCGCCACTGCATTCCGGCTTTGCCTATTTCGGCACTGTCATGCAAAAAAGGTATGGGTGCTTCATATATGACCGCATCAGCGGTCAAACGCACCGAAAGTCGTTTCCAACTTACAAGTTCCCAATTCACGCGGGGTTCTTGACGCCAAAGACCGCTATAATCGCAATGAGGCGATCGTGGCTCAGTGTCTTGGCGCCCCGAAAGGTTTATGAATTGACCAGTTTTAACGAACTTGGCCTCTCGCCGACTGTTGTCGCCACGCTGACCCAGCTTGGCTTCGAGACCCCTACCCCCATCCAGGCGCAGGGTATTCCGGTGGTGATGGCCGGTCGCGACCTGATTGGCCTTGCCCAGACCGGCACCGGCAAGACCGCTGCCTTTGGCCTGCCGATCATTGAGTTGCTGATGAAGGACGAACGCCGTCCCGACAATCGCACCACCCGCACGCTGATTCTTGCCCCGACCCGCGAACTCGTCAACCAGATCGGCGACAATCTGCGGTCCTTCATTCGCAAGACCCCGATCAAGATCAACCAGGTGGTTGGTGGCGCATCGATCAACAAGCAGCAGCTTCAGCTGGAACGTGGCACCGACATTCTGGTCGCCACGCCGGGCCGGTTGCTGGACCTGATTTCCCGCAATGCTATTTCGCTGCGCGCCGTCACCCATCTGGTGCTGGACGAAGCCGACCAGATGCTGGATCTGGGCTTCATCCACGATCTGCGCAAGATTGCCAAGATGGTTCCGGCCAAGCGCCAGACCCTGCTGTTTTCGGCCACCATGCCGAAGGCGATTGCTGATCTGGCCGGTAGCTTCCTCAACAATCCGGTCACTGTCGAAGTGTCGCCTCCGGGCAAGGCCGCCGACAAGGTCGAGCAGTATGTTCACTTCGTCAACGGCCAGAACCACAAGACCGAGCTGCTGAAGAAGACCCTTGCCGATCATCCCGATGGCCGTTCCATCGTTTTCCTGCGCACCAAGCATGGCGCTGAAAAGCTGATGAAGCACCTGGAAATCACCGGTTTCTCGGTTGCCTCCATTCACGGCAACAAGAGCCAGGGCCAGCGCGAGCGCGCCTTGAAGGGTTTCCGCGATGGTTCGATCCGCACGCTGATCGCCACCGACGTTGCCGCCCGCGGCATCGACATCCCGGCTGTCAGCCATGTGTTCAACTATGACCTGCCGGAAGTGCCGGATGCTTATGTCCACCGCATCGGCCGTACTGCCCGTGCTGGCCGCGACGGCATTGCCATCGCCTTCTGCGGTCCCGATGAAGCCCGACTGCTGCGCGACATCGAGCGGTTGATGGGGATTGAAATTTCCGTTGCCAGCGGTGAAGCTCCGGCTGACCGTGGCCGCCCGGCCCGTCCGACCCGCCGCGCAGGTGGCGGTGGTGCAGGGGCCGGTGCTGGCAACCGCAACCATGGCAACCCGGCCCGCAAGGATGGCCGTCCGCAAGGCCGTGGCCCGCGTGAAGAAGGTGATGGTGGCGAACAGCGTTCGGCCCGCCCGGCCAACCGCAACAAGCCAGCCAACGGTCGCCCGGCCCGCCGCCCAGACCGTCCACGCCAGGACGGCCCGGCCCGCGCCGGTGCAGGCGGCCAGCGCCGCGAGCGTTAAGCGTCCTCTGTGATTTTGCGAAAGGCCGGTTTTCCGGCCTTTTTCTTTGACCAGAAGACATGAAACACGGCTGAAAATGGAAAAAGGGCCGTGTGTTTCATCAAACACACGGCCCTTTGTTATGTTATCATGATTGCTTGCCCGTCAGCTTTCAATGGTGACGGAGCAGCTCACTGCTGCGTGGTGCCGACGATATTCCCGGTGATTTTCGTCATGCAATATTCGGCCACGGCGGCAATGGTCCATGCCGGGGTCGCGGCACCGGTGGAACCGGGGATCAAAGAACCATCAACCACATAGAGGCCCGGCACCGCCGTCTCGTTGTCGGCTGCCAAGACCTGGCCGTGTTTGTTGCAGGCCTTGCCCAGCACGCAGCCCCCGAGCGGATGGGCCGTGACGCCATAGGCCACCACGAATTCCTCCGGCACGCGTTTGGGGTCCCAGCCTTCCAGGCTTCGGGCGTGATGCAACCGGGTCGATTGCAGCGCTGGCAGCGGGCCACGATAGGTGAGCGGTCCATTGCGCCGGGTCAGGCTCTCGCCCTCCTTGCTGGCATTGACTTCTCCCCATGTGGTCAGCACCGTGGTGAGCGCATTGACCGAATCCAGCACGCCGACATTGATATCGCCAACCTCGGTAGGCTCCGCCCCCTCGTCCTTCTCTGTCGGCGTATTGGGATAATACAGGCTGTAGACTTTGCGGCCCGAAGACTTGTCCGAAGCCGGATCCACGAGGAATTCGCCCGGCGCCGGCTGGTAGCAGACCGACATATTATAGGTGTTCTGCAGATTGTCGGCTTCGTCATACCAGGCCGGATAGAGCATGAGGCGAATGAAAGACGCCGATTTATTGACCTTCATGTAGTCGATCGACTGATTGAAGGCCGCCTCCAACTCGTCATCCGGAAGGGTGATGCCATTCAAGGTGTCGTCATTGACGAAATAGAAGGAGGCATCGGTCGAACCGGGACCGCCATCCGAAGGCCGCGTCTTGATGCTCAGGTCCTGAGTGCCGGTGACATCGCCATTCTGGCCCCAGAACTTGCCAACATATTTGCTCAGAGCTGGCAGGCCTTTGGTGTCAGGTGCCTCTGGATTGGGATTGTTGGAATATTCCAGCAGCATCGATGCCGTATGCATGGAGCCGGCGGAGAAGATCACGTTCTTCGCCCGGTAGACCAGCAGTGTCGGATTGGCGACATCGGTCGGTGCGATCTGCTCGACATTGATGACATAAATTGGGCTGTCTTTATCGGAATTCGGGTCCTGATAGACATTGGTGACATTGCTCAGGCAACGAATGTCAAGCAGGCCGGTGTCCTTGGCCTGCTTGAGGTAATTCTGGTCCAGCGCCTTCTTGACGCCGAGCAATTCCTGGCCTTCCGACGGCGTCTTCGAGATCGAATAGCTGTTCATCCCATACCACATTTCGCCGATGATGGCGGAGGGCAGCATTTCGACTTCCACTTCCTTGCACACCACGCTCCAGTCGAGCGCCAGCTTGGTATATTCCAGTTGAACCGACTTAATCGGCGTTTCGACTTTACTCAACCGGACAGCATCTTCGATTTTCTTGACCTGCTTCCTGAAGCTGCGAGTGGAAAGATAGGGCGGGCTTCTCTTGAGCGCATAGGTAAAGACCGGTTTCTCTCTGACGGGCACCGTCTCCGTCACCATGTTGTCCTTGTCATCGATGGTTTTAGGCTCCATCATTTTCTCGACGGTGTCGTAATGCTGCGCCAGTTCGCCATAGGACAGCAGTACACTCTCGTAGGAGTCCAACTTCTCGGGATCGCGGAAGGCCAGGGTGAAGGCCAGCTGAGACGGCTTCTGGAAGAAGGTATTGTAGACATGCGAGGTGCCGCCGAGCGCCGCGCCAACGATGGTGGTCATGGTTGGTGTCGGGGCGGGAGCATCCGGCACCGGCTCCGGCGGCGGTGGCGGATAGGCAACGATCATTTCCACCAGGCCGGGATAGACCGGGATCGGACGCTGCGCATAGGTGGTCATCGTATTGAAGTTGGCCGTCTCGCCATCCAACTCCTCGGGCTGGCCATAGGTATCCGGTGGAGATTGCGGCGTGCCGAACGGCTCGAGATCCATCATCCAGCCAGCGCGTCCATCCGGCTGGCGATAGTTGCTAAACGGCGGCGCTTTGGTGGGCTGGCCTGTCAGATTGCCCCACCAGTCCTTGCCGCGCTCCAGCAGCAGCACGGGCTTGCCTGCAGTAGCCGAATAATTGACGTTCTGGAAGGCCTCGCACAGCCTGAGCGCGGCGACGCTGCCGCCGAAGCCGGAGCCGATGATGATCGTATCATAAACAGTCTGGCTGACGCTTCCGGGATTGACGATTTCTTCGGCAGGCGCCGAAACTTTTTTCGAAGACACGATAAAGACCCCCTAGGAAATATTGGGTTCGAAAGGAATACGAGGTTCAAAGCAGGCCTGTCCGGTCCGGATCGCACCGGACAGGTCTGTTCATTCTCTTGGTTTGCTTGTCTTTTTGGGAAAACTGGCTTCCCCTCCGTTCAACCGGAAGGGAAATCGAACTCACATGACAATGTGCTGGTGGTTGGCATTCATCTCAACGACTTCATGGCGAAGAGAGGGAATGACATCCTGATTGCTGGAGACGATCTCCGCCATGATTTCCGAAATGCGCGTGCAATCGGCTTCGACATAGCCAAGACGGGTGATTTCCGCCGTGCCGACCCGCATGAAGCCATCCACATGGATGTTATGCTGCTTCAGTTTATCGCGATATCCCTGACCCATCTGCCGGTCGAGCTTGGGCAGCACCTGGTGGCAATAGGATAATTCCGAGAATTTCTTGGTGGACTGGCCCCGCATCTCATAGCCCTTGGCTTGCAGCGTGTTGGCGAAGGCGCGCGAATTCTTCACCACCTGCTCGGCATAACGCTCCCATGGCACTTCATCGATGACGATGCCCAGCGAGGCAATGCGCGCCAGATGCGGATTGCAAATCATCGTCGGTCCATTCAACGGCGTGAAATTGGAGACGATGTCGATGCGATCGTTCAATTCTTTGCTGTTGGTGACGATAATGCCGCCCTGCGGACCGGGGAATGTCTTGTGGGTTGAGCCAAACAGAATATCGGCGCCCTCGTTGAGCGGGTCCTGATACTGCTTGCCAACGATCAGGCCAAGGCTGTGCGAGCCATCATAGGCGACGATGCCGCCATAGCTGTGCACAAGATCGGCCACTTCGCGCACCGGCATGGGAACGGTGAAGATCGACGCACCGAGAATGACCAGCTTCGGCTTTTCCCGCTCAAGCAGCTCCAGAGTGGCTTCGAGATCGAGCTGCCACTCCTCATCATCGAACGGAAGCGGCAAGGAAACCCGGTCAAACACTTCGTAATTGAAGGGATATCCGCCACCTGGAAAGAAAGGAGGCACACGCCCGACCTTGTCGCCCGGTGAGGTCAGCGCGAAGACAACGGCCATCAGGCTCGCACTGCCGGAAATCGGGGAAATATTCACATATTCGGCGTTGAAAAGTTTTTTAGCCTTCTGCTCGGTGATCGCGACGATTTCCTGGGAAATATCGGTGCCGGCATAAAATGGCGCCGCATAGCGGGACGCAAGGTCGGAACTCAGGGCCGCCAAAGCGGCCGGAGACATACGGTTTTCACTGACGATCAGGTTGATAGCACCCGTTCTCACATCATTATGCTTGCTAATAAGTTTTACAATTTCATTCATAATTCGCCTCGTTAATCCTGGGAGGTTTAAGGACTGCGCGCGAGAATTAGCAGTCAGTAAATTCTAAAACTACCCTAAATTGTAACTGTAATTTTTGATTGTTTTTTTCAACCCAAAAAAAGTCATTCGGCGCCGTCAGGACAGAGACGTCAGGATGTTGCCGACGGCGCATGGCGCGAGCTTCATGATCTCCAAGAGCTAGCCTTGGTGAAACATAAACAAGAACAATATGTTATGTTATTTCTTAGAAGAAGCCACTACGGCAGGCGGCAAAGGCAGCACGAGGCTCTGCACCGCAATCGACCCGTTTTCGCAATCAGTTTCCGATCCAAGCGTACCGATACCGAGCAGCCCTTGATGAGCGATGGCCCGAAGCTTTTAGCGGCGTATTCAACAGGTCATACGGCGCATGAAACCTTAAGAACCAGCAACCCATCGCTTAATCGATCTATTCGCCAAAAGCCGATGCTTTTTAACGATCACGCCCCAACGATCTGGATTTGCGGATCGTTGCATGATTTGCCTCGGCCCAATTTTTCATCAGATGAAACGGCACCAACAAGGAACGCCCAAGCGGAGTGAGATCATATTCCACCCGCTGCGGGACAACCGGATAGACCCGGCGTTCGACAAGGCCATCCAGTTCCAGTCGCCGAAGCGTCTGCGACAGCATCCGCTGCGAAATATCGGGAATGCATCGCTTCAGCTCTGAAAACCGCAGCGTCCCCCCTTCGAGGTGCAGAGCGATCAGCATGCTCCAGCGGTCGGATACGCGGTGAAGCACATCGCGTATGGGGCAGTTTTCCAGGTTGTTTTCCAGAGTTTCCATCACGTTAAACGATTGCCCGGTTACCTCAGGGTTACCAGGTAATTTCTCGCTCCCTTTCTTGCGCCGCTGACCACCGCGCCATAGCCTGGCGCGACTGGTAACGAGAAGAGAGCAGGTTCAATAATGGATGTAAAGACAATCTCCCGCACAGCGGACCACCCGATCGAAGATTTCTTCCTGGATCGTTGGTCTCCGCGTGCCTTCACCGAAGAGACGATTTCCGAACAGGATTTGCTTGGCGTGCTGGAGGCGGCGCGCTGGGCACCCTCCGGCCTGAACGCCCAGCCCTGGCGCTTTATTTACAGCTTCCGCGGAGAATCCCAATTTGATGGAGTCATCGCGGCGCTCTGGGAAGGAAACCGGATCTGGGCGCAACATGCGGCGGCGCTGATCGTCATCACCACAAAGACAACTCTCGTTCCACCGGGCAGCGATGCGGAGGTTCCCAATCCCGGCCACACCTTCGACGCGGGAACAGCCTGGGGCTATCTCGCGCTCCAAGCCCATCTGAAGGGCTGGTCCACCCATGCCATGGGCGGCATTGACCCGGTAAAGACCGCCGAAGCGGTCAATATGCCCGAGGGATATGCCATGCAGGTGGTCATCGCGATTGGACGACGCGCAAGTGCTGGCCAGCTTCCAGAGGCGCTGCGTGGACGTGAAACACCAAGCCCGCGCCGCCCTGTCGACACCTCCGCTTTCCACGGCACATTTCCCCTTTGACTGAATAGAGACGAGAATCATGAGCGACCATAAAAAGGCGATTGTCAGAAAACTCATTGAGGAGGTTCAGGTCGGCGGCAATTACGCCGTCTTCGATGCCCTGATGCATCCTGATTTCATCGACCACACGCCCACCCCCGGCTTCGCACCGGATCGCGACAGCGTGCGGGCATTCTACCGTGCCTTCCACGCCTCCTTCTCCGAACCGGTCTGCGAGATCGATTTTCAGACCGCCGAAGGCGACCTCGTCACCACCCGCAAGGTCTATTCCGTTACCCACACTGGCGCCTTTAACGGCATTCCGCCAACCGGACGGCGCATAACATTCGACGTTATCGATGTGCTGAAGATCGAAGGAGAGTTCATTACCGCGCATTGGGGCATTCTGAACCTCATGAAGATCGTCGCGCAGATAAGCTGACCCTTGAAATAGCCGGCGCGTAGGATCATCTGCGCGTCTGCGCCTGTCGGAACGAGAGGATAGAGGAAAAGGTCCGAATCAAGGGATCGAAACCAAAAAAGCTCCAAATCTTTGTCGCCATCTTGATCCGACACCCTTCTGCATAATTCCTTAGACCAGAATCGATTCAAGGAATTATACAGCAGGTACAAAGCTTTACAGCGCGGTGGGAATTTGCAAATTTAATGATATGGCGCATCCGACAGGATTAGGCATGAAAAATCATAAATACATGATTTATATCAGAAAAATTCCCTTTTTGTCAGTCAAAATTCTCATTTTGTATCGCAGTTTATATCTCACTTTGTATCGCAAAAAATGGACTTCTTACGACTGAAATCTGTTGAATAACAGGGGTAAATATTAGCCGCACGCCGCCGGGAATGCTTGCGCCCTGAGGCGTTTCCAGAAGCCACACGTAGAGAACAAAATGCGGCGTTCTTCCTTGTTTCTTTTATGGTGTTGGCCGACGGCAACAAGCTTTCCCGCATGACGGGATTCACGGCAATCTCGGGCGTTTCATGAACTTCTCCTTTCAGGGCTTTGCAGCTCACTTTGCCGATGCTATGTTCATTATTTGTTCCAAATACTTTTATGCGGCGGTCGGGAGGTCAGGCAGTTTTATTCATGCGCGATAAAACACATCCGAGGGATCACGCCATGACGAGTTCGGAAGGACCTGAGACGGCCATGAGCCCAGATCGTTCGACCGGCGTCTCTGTGCGCAAGATCATCCATGTCGATATGGACGCCTTTTATGCCTCTGTTGAACAGCGCGACAAGCCCGAACTGCTCGGTAAGCCCGTCGCCGTTGGCGGGTCCGCGGCCCGTGGCGTGGTGGCGGCCGCAAGTTATGAGGCACGCGCCTTTGGCGTGCACTCGGCGATGCCGTCCGTGACCGCCAAGCGCAAGTGCCCGGATTTGATCTTCGTGCCACCTCGCTTTGACGTCTACCGGCAGGTCTCTCACCAGATCCGCGAGATCTTCGCCGAATACACGCCGCTCATCGAGCCACTGTCATTGGACGAGGCCTATCTCGATGTCACAGAAAATCTGAAGGGCATGGAGATCGCCACCGAGATCGCGCTGGAAATCCGGGCAAAGATCAAGGCAGCCACGGGTCTCAACGCCTCAGCTGGCATTTCCTACAACAAGTTTCTGGCAAAGATGGCAAGCGACCTGAACAAGCCAAACGGTCAGGCTGTCATCACGCCCAAAAACGGGCCAGGCTTTGTCGAGGCCCTCCCCGTCAAGAGATTCCATGGCGTGGGACCCGCCACGGCCGAGCGGATGCAACGCCATGGGATCGAAACCGGGCTCGATCTGAAATCGAAGTCGCTTCAGTTTCTTCAGACGCATTTCGGCAAGTCAGGGTCCTACTTCTATGGCATCGCGCGAGGCATCGACGAACGGCAGGTCAGAGCAGATCGCATCCGCAAATCTGTTGGTGCTGAGGATACGTTTGTCGAGGACATCGATGATCTCGATCCGGCCAGGGCGGAACTGCGGCCCCTGGCCGAGAAGGTGTGGCGCTATTGCGAGTCGCACGACATCAAGGGAAAGACCATCACCGTCAAAATCAAATATTCGGATTTCAGCCAAGCGACACGCAGCAAGACCGTGGCAGGATACGTATCGGACATCGACATGATCATGGGGATAGCGGAGCCCCTGCTCGCCTCAGTATTCCCGTTCAAACATCCGGTGCGGCTGCTTGGGATCACCCTGTCATCGCTGAACACCGAAGAAAGCGAGCAGACACCGCAGCTCGCGCTCGAACTCTGATGCGACGGCCCTGAAAACGAAAAAGCCTGCCGCGGGAGGAGGTGCGGCAGGCTTTCCGAAAAGAACCGAACAACGGCTGGGAGGAGGAGTGCCGCAGTTCCGACAGACGTGCCCTGGGAGGAGGAGTAGGCCGTCTGAATTCGAAGCTCTGCGGGAGGAGGTGCATCGCTTCGATAAAAATAAGGATACCAGTTTCCGCCGCACACGAAACAGACTTTGCTGCAGTGCAGCTATGCAAGAAGCGCAAGGCCCTTTTGCGGCGTCAGAAGTATCGAGCTGAGGCTCCGTGGTGGGCCACATACAAAAACGCCCGCGTCATCAGCGGGCGTAGTATCAATTCAATAGCTTGGAAAAAGCCGCTTAGCGAGCAACCGACTGGCGGGCAACGCTGTTGATGTCAGCGCGATTGATGCCCAGATCCTGCAGCTCACGGGTGGTCATGCGACCCAGTTCGGTAACGGTCTGACGATACTTGCGCCAATTGTTGAAAGAGCGTGCTACGTTCATGATGATCCCCTTTCGTGAGGTCTCTTGACGCCAGCAACCTTGCCTTGGTTCCAACGTCGTTTCGATAATTGGAATATAGGCCCTTGCCCGCCCGTCGATAAGACACAAGGTCTGAGGTCAGCCATGCACTCAAAGCATTGGTCTTCTCGGAAACTGATCAAAGCGATTGCATCAAGCCCTAAAACGGTCGAAGGCAGTCAGGCGTTTGATCGGTGGATCTGCCTCGGGATAGCGGTAGATTTCGGTTCGCAGGTATGAGAGTTCCTCGTCTAGCGCCTGTTCATCGACTTCGATCCACCAGGATTTCGGACGACCGTCGCTTCCGTCAGACCAACGATAGCCTCTCGCTTTCAGGTGGTCCTTCATGTCAAAGGGGCTATTCTCGGCAAGGATCCGGACACGCGATCGCTGGCTTGCTTGATAGAGTTCAGCAAAAGCGGTGGAGGCCGTTCCATCATTGTCCCTTGCGAGAACCTCCAGGAGCGCGAAACAATCGTCAACCGCACGATGGCCCTCGTGGAAGAAACCCGCCTGCCCGATGAGATAGCCAAGCTTGGTGCCTTCATATCCCCGTGACGACCAATCGATCTCAGCATTCGAGCAGGCCCAGGCCTTGCCCGCAAACATCGGAGACAACATCTCGCAGAATGGACGGTCAAAACCGGCATTGTGGGCGATCACCAAATCCGCGGGTTCGATCAGGGCCTGGACGACCTCCATATCGATCGATTGACCGGCGACCACCTCGTCGGTGATGCCGGTGAGCGTCGTGATGTCAGCGGGAATAGACATGCTTGGCTGCTGAAGCCCGCCATAGACCTCGGTCACGTCACCGATGTTTCCATTGGAATCGAAAGTGAACGCGATCAGCCCGATCTCGATGATCTCATCCTTGCGCCAATTCAAGCCCGTGGTCTCGGTGTCGAGGATGATGCCTTTGAGCGGGAATTCCGGGCGTGGGAACGGTACGACCTCCCGCGGCATAAGTTTTGTGAGGATGCGGTAGCGGCCCGTCTCCGACAAATGGCGAACCATCTCCTCTTCACTCATGGAAGCGACCAGCTGCTCAGGCTTCACGGGTCTTGATTTGGCACGAACAGCGAGCCGATCGCGCGAAACCTCTCCCGAAAACATGTCAAACTGTTCTGTCATTTCTATCGCCATCACTTCGTCGCCGGTTGCCGCCGTTCAAACACGGTGGGACCGGCAGTTCAATCATAATGGAGCATTTTGGGTCGTTAAGTTAAGAACGCCTAACGTGCAACTGCATGCCGATCGCGACAGAGTCCTCCCTTCCCTGCCGCGACGACCTGATCAGTCTCCGGTCTTCGTGAGATCCAGTAGCCCTCTCGGCAGACTATTCACGCATTCCCGTGTTCAGCATTCCCGTGTTCAGGCTTTGCTCTCCATTGACCTTTTGAACGAACGCCAGTGGTAGCGCATCGCCGTTGTCACAGCCCCGTCATAAAATAAGGCGACAGCTTTCGTTCGATCAACTTTGGATGCTGGCATGGATTATTTCAGACGCTTCAACTTCTTGTTCGCCACACCCTCGTTCGACAGCGAGGATTTGGAAGGCGTTCGTTACAAACAGATCATTCAGGAGATCGAGCGTTCCGGTTTTGAAGTGGTGCGTGCCCGCAATCTGGACGACGCAGAGATCGTTGTTCAGACTGATGCCGCCATCGGCTGTATGATGGTCGATTGGGGCAAAAAGGGGCTCGAAGGCAAGACCTCTCACCTCATAAACTTGATGCGCCGCCGCGGGCTGGATTTTCCCATCATCCTCCTGATCCGTGGAAAGCGTTTCGAGGACGTGCCGGTCGAGGTGCTCGACTTCATCGATGGTTACGTTTTCCTGTCGGAGGAAACGCCCGCCTTCATCGCGAAGAACCTCATTAGCCGTCTGAAGCAATATGCGGAAACGCTGAAAACGCCGTTCTTCGGCGCGCTCGTGGATTACGCAGAGGAAGGTAACCATCTCTGGACTTGTCCCGGGCACAATGGCGGCGTGTTCTACAGCCGCAGCCCGATCGGCCGCGTGTTCATGGAGCATCTCGGCGAAGCGGTCTTCCGCGACGACCTTGACAATTCCGTGCTCGACCTCGGCGACCTCCTCACTCATGAGGGGCCGGCGCTTGCGGCACAGAAGGAAGCGGCAAAGATCTTCGGCGCCGAGAAGACCTATTTCGTGTTGAACGGAACATCTACCTCCAACAAGGTCGCGCTTTCCGCCCTTGTCACGGATGGCGACCTCGTGCTGTTCGACCGCAACAATCACAAGGCTGCGCACCATGGGGCCCTGATGATATCGGGTGGCATTCCCATCTACCTGCCGACCACGCGTAACGCTCATGGTCTCATCGGCCCGATCGACTACGCGTCACTGGACGAGACCGCGCTGCGCGCCCGTATTCGCGCCAATCCCCTGGTGAAGGATCCTGACGCCTGGCAGAAACCGCGGCCATTCCGTGTTGCCGTCGTCGAGCAGTGCACCTATGACGGCACGATCCACAATGCCGAGATGATCCTGAAATCGATCGGTCATCTCTGTGACTACATCCTCTTCGACGAGGCCTGGGCCGGGTTCATGAAGTTTCACCCGCTCTATGCGGGGCGGTTCGCCATGGGGCTCGCCAATCTTGGCCCGGATTCCCCGGGCATCATCGCCACCCAGTCCACGCACAAGCAGCTCGCCAGCTTTTCGCAGGCGTCGCAGATCCACATGAAGGATCGCCATATTACCGGGCAAAAGCGGCGTGTGGAGCACCGGCGCTTCAATGAGAGCTTCATGCAGCATGCCTCCACTTCGCCCTTCTATCCCCTGTTCGCCTCGCTCGACGTCGGCGCGCAGATGATGAAGGGTCGTTCCGGCGAGGTGCTGTGGGACGATACGATCCGCCTCGGGATCGAACTCAGGAAGAAGATGCGCGCCGTACGCAGGGAATTCGAGGACAAGGAGCCGCGTGCAGAGCGCCGTTGGTTCTTCGAGCCTTTCGTGCCGGATCGCGTCTTGATCCCTGATGTTGCAAGCCCCGGTGCCTCGCACGACGTGCCATGGGAGAGCATTGCCACCGACCAGCTGGCGACAAACCCGGCTTTCTGGCACCTCACCCCCGATGCATCCTGGCATGGTTTTAGCGGCATGGAACAGGGGTTCGCCATGACGGACCCCAACAAGTTGACGGTGCTGACGCCGGGCTTCGACCGCAAGACTGGTCTCTATGCCGAACATGGCATTCCTGCCCCGATCGTAGCGCAATATCTTCGCGAAAACCGCATTGTTGCCGAGAAGAACGACCTCAACTCCTTGCTCTTCCTGCTGACGCCTGGGGTCGAGGCAAGCAAGGCCGGCACCCTGATAAGCGGCCTCGTGGCCTTCAAGAAGCTGCATGACGACAATGCATTGCTGGAAGAAGTGATCCCGGAATTCTACCGTCGGCGCCCGGGCCGCTATGCCGGCGTGCGCCTGCGCGATCTCTGCGGCGATCTGCACCGCTTCTTTCGGGATGCCAACGTCAGCGCGTTGCAGGCAAAGCAGTTTTCTGCTGCGCACCTACCACCAATGGCGATGTCGCCGCATGACGCGGCACGCAGCCTGGTGCGCAACGACGTCGATTACCTGCCGATCGACGAGATTACTGGACGCATCGCGACAACCCCCTTCGTGGTCTATCCGCCGGGCATCGCCACCATCGTTCCGGGTGAGCGGCTCACCGATCTGGCGCAGCCGATGATCGACTATCTCAAGATGTTCGAATCCTGCTTCAACACCTTCCCCGGGTTCGAAGTGGAAATCCAGGGCGTCTATCGCGAAACGGATGCCGCCGGGCGCGTGCGGCTCTATACCTACGTCGTTGCGGAGTAGTCTGGCCATGTCGGAACAAATGATGGACCAGGACAACCGGATGGTCATCCGGCCGTCGCGCGACGCAGACGTGGAGGCGATGCTAGCGATTTATCGCCGGCATATCCGCCGCGGCCTCGATGAGGGCGTGGACGACAGCGACACCCCCGAGCCGGACGACCTGCGGGAGCGGCGCAAGAACCTCAAGAGCAAACGCTTTCCCCATATTGTCGCAACCATAGACGGCACGGTCGTGGGCTACGCCTATGTGGTTCTGTTTCGCAAGCGGCCGGCCTATCGCTATACGGTCAAACACTCGATCTATGTGCATCACGACCATATCGGCAAGCGGGTCGGAAGCCAGTTGCTGCGCGGTCTGATCGACGCCTGTGCTGCAGCGGGATTCCGGCAGATCATCGGCTACATCGACGCCGACAATGCGGCTTCGCTTGCCTTGCACGATCGTTTCAACTTCGTGCGCGTCGGCCTGTTGCCGGCCGTAGCCTATCGCTATGGCCGCTGGGCCGATAGCGTCATGGTGCAACGTTCGCTGGGGACGGGTGCAACCACGCCACCTCCCCCGCCGCCGTTATCCACACGCTGACGCCCCACCCCGGCTTTATGCTATGGTAGGACCACAGACCTGCTGGGCTCCGCACGCATCCTAAGAGCATTGGACCGAAAAGTGGAACCGGTTTTCGGATAAATCTGATGCGTAAACAAAAACTTAGAGCAGCGCGACCACTGCAATCGGCTGCATGGTGAAGCTCGACACCGTCATGCAGCCTGTTGGAACACCAATGGTAGATCCTGGGCGTACGGGGTCGGGCATTTTTTCAGATCATCGGCCTGGCTTCCTGTTATTCGAAGGAGCAGAGATGCAGCGTTTTTAGCTCAAGTGTGCAGTTTCAAGGTTCATCGCCGAAGGAGCGGTAGAATTCGGAACCCGTGATGCCATTCATGGCACCGCCATGAGAGAATACCGTGGTCGTGCCATTGGCGAGATCACGGGCATAGGCGGCGTTGGTGTAAGGCACCGGTTTATCCGAGCTTTTGCACAGATCCGGAAGAGTTGAGCGAACCCAGCCATCGGAATGGTTATGGCAAAGTGTCAAGCCGTTGATCGAGACAGTTTCCTGCATGAGGCTCAACTTCCCCGGTAATCCCCTTGTTAAAAGCGGGACTATTACCGATCCACCCTCCTGATTAAGTTTAGACGAATAGCCACAAAAGATATCGGCTGTTTCTACATTCTGCAGCAAGGCGACTATATTGTTATTAATCAAAGCGCCTAACCCACGACAAGGTCTCTTCCACACTGTTATAAGGCTCGGGTAAAACGATCATCCCGAGTTCGTAATCCTCAAATCGAACAGACTTTAAGGCTTTTGCGACACGGCGATAATCATCAAGGACGATACCGCGGTTGTTATCCCCCAGTTGTGGCTCATCACCAGCCTGCACAACGATCCCGCCATCGAAATCATGGACAGGGCAGGATGACCCCAGTTTTTCCCGCAAGACAGTTTTGTCACCAAGACTGGTGGCGACCTTATCCCCAAGCACCGTTAACCAATTTATCGACTTAATAGAAATGCCATCGCTCTCTTCAGAATAAACTATAAATTTCCCAGGATCGGAAAAATCCAAACCAGGAAAACGCTTAAGTGCTGGTAGAACTGTGAGCGCATGGCTGCCCGAATAACTGCCATGCTCAAATAAGACGCTGTATCCAGCACTGCCATGAAGGATATCGACGGCAGACGACCAACGCATAGCAATATCAAGCAACACACCATAACCGTGCTCCGCAATAAAACTTGCAGGGAAATAGGCGCAGATATTAGAGCGGCCGAGTGTCATGAGCGGGTCTGGCCCAATAGCGGTAAAGGCTATACTGATGGGGGCCGGTTCATCGACTATTATCTTAGCCGGATAACCAAACACCATCGTGTCCATGGCTTCATCTGGTGGTAGCGATCTCGCTTGCTCCTCATAGTAATCGATATAAGCCTCGCCATCGGCTTTTGTGAGACGGTTTGCATCGACTTTCAGATAATGCGAGATCTTGTCTGCAAACAGCGCGTGATACTCGCGCAGCATTTGGCAAAGTGCCAGACGTGTTTCCACCCTCTCGCCGCCTAGAAAATAGAGTTCAAGGGAAAAGCCGATTCGAGAAATGACAAAGCCGTTGTGTGTCAATTCGACTTTGTCCAGTTCATTGGCAATCTCAGGCGTAAGATGTTTTTTGCCCATAATATCAGTTTTTCGACAGCTAAGATTACAGCGCTGACGAGGCCCCGTATCCGAATCGGCCATGCTCAGGGAACTTCAATTGCCACGCTATAGCGCCAACGGGAGTAACGAGGAAGAGGCTGCCGGAAGCCTGATGCGTCACTCATCAAATCGGCGAACCCATTTTTGCGTCTCCTCCAAAGAGTCCAGTGGTCGCGGCGCATCGATAAGAGGTCGTTGATGTTCATCAAAGCGAATAGGCTTGAGAACTCTGGAGACGTTTCGGTAGGCTTCTGGGATCTGTCCCTTATTCAAATCACCGAGTTCAGGCCTTTCCCCAGCTTGAACAACGATCCCTCCAGCATATGGATATAAAGCACAGAGATCGCCTATGTCTTTTTCAATCTTAGTCTTGCCGCCAAGTTCGGTTACAAAATCATCATCTATAAATGTGAGCCAATTGACCGTCCTGATTGCTCGCTTGCGCAAACGGTTCATCCGAGCATACCAACGCGATTGCTCGGGCAGGTCTAGTCCTGGAAAGCGCTTCGCTATCGGGAAAGCGAGAAGTCGGTCAGAAAGGCCTTGACGTCCTTCATTGAAGAAAATCGACAAGCCAGCAGTGCCATAGGCCGGTTTCAATTTCTCGCACCACCCCGAAATTAGTGATCGAAACCTCTCATAGCCGACCTTTTCTGGCCAACTTGCAGGAAGGTAAATTCCAATTCGGGAAAACTCGCGCGCCTCTGTATTTCCAATGGCCTCCGCGTAATAAATAGTCGGATTATCAAGATCACCACCTTCTGGATAACCAAACAGAGAAGCTTCAAAACAATCATCTTCCTCGACATTATCGGGCCTCTCTGCTCGCTCCATAATATATCGATTATAATCAATTTCGGTGAGTGGATGAAGGCGGCGGGCACCATCAGGTATATAATGCGTCACCTTGTCAGCGAATATCGATTTATACTCTAAGATGACATCAGCCATCGCCCGCCGTGTCTCAAGGCTCGTCGCCTTTTGCAGCGCAAAATCGATATAGATGCCGAAGCGCAACATTGGAACACCGCGCTCGGATGCTAAACCAATCTCATCAAGGAAACTCCAATCTTTCGCTGCCACACAAAACATCCGTTGAGTCCAAGTGATTTCCCCCCAGGAAAATTGTGCGCTTTACACCTACGGACACTTGTTTCAGTCAAATCGGTGAAACCATTTTACGGTTTCTTCATGGTGGTCGAATGGTTTAGGTGCCTCAATGATGCTGATTGTGCTCGGTACGAAATTGTCGAACCTAATTGGCTTGGTGAGCCGTGCGACTTTCCGATAAGCTTCAGGGACATCACCACGATTGACGTCACCGAGCTGTGGTTCGGCACCCGCCTGAATGATGATGCCGCCATTCCATTTGTGAATCGGGCAATCTTTACCAAGCTCCGCCTCGACATGAGATAATCCACCTAGTTCTTCGACGAATGCGTCATCGAGAATGGTGAGCCAATTTATGGTTCTGATCCACCGTTTGTCAGCCTCTTCCCCAACTTCAATAGTCCAGGTGCCGAGACGAGGCACATCCATACCCGGAAATCTTGTGAAAACAGGAAAGGCGAGCGCGCATTGACGACTGGTAAAACCGCCGGTATCGAACAGCACCGAGACGCCAAATGTTCCGTGACTAGGCTTGAGAATATCGCACCATGACAACAACGTCTTTAGCAAGAACTCGTAGCCTTGAGCCTCCACCCAGGAAGCACGGAAATAAGCATCCACATATGACCACCGGTCAAACTTTGAAGAACCGACGTTTCCTATCGTATATGGAGTTGCTCCATTTACATGGTATTCTGCGTTAAACCCATATAATCCGGCTCCATAGGTTTCAGCGTCGGAAATTTTATCCGTAGACTTATTGTAATAATCAATTGGATCGATTTTATCGATTTTTCGGCGATGTCGCGCACCAAACGGATGAAAGTGGTTAACTTCCTTAGGAAATAAATCACGATATCGGGACAATAGTTTATTACCTCGAATACGCCCTGCTTTCGTTGAGCCGCCTTCATAGAAAAAACTTGCGGAGAATCCGAATAATACATCCTTATATTCGCCCTCTGATAAATATATTTTATCAAAATCGGAAAAATTATTAATGGCGAATGTATCGACAGCGTGAATCTCAGTCATTGCATTGAATTCCCTCAATCATCCAGGATTCAGTAAGCAGGTGAAGCTGTGAAAAGCATATCCAGAAACAGACCAACTGGATTTCTTCTTGCAGCAAAACTGGCTACCGACATTAACGTTTGCGCAACACTCAAGTCTTGCGCTGCCTGCTCTGCTTCTCTTTTTCGAACCTCTTTCGATCTGCCTTTTCCGTCACAATCACAATCGTCAAAATCTACCTTTTCAAAAGTAAGATCATTCTGCTTTGCCATTCTCTGATAATCACTCTCCTGACCGGGATTATATCTGTCCTTAAAGCCGGTCTTCGGATTACTCAGTTTCCCCTCAACGATCGATTTATTATCAAGGTCAGTCACATCTGGGACTCTCGAGCCCGGTGGACGACTTGTACGCAAGCTGCCGTCAGCGCGCTCCCCCAACAGACGCCACTCACCTTTTGGACCGCTTCGAACATAGGTAGCCTCTGGATAGACATTTTTCCCATTTGCCTTGGCCCATTCCTTTAGCTTTGCTGCGACGCAACGCTGGTTCATTGTCCCAGCAGCGAGGCATGCACAGGCAGCCTTGCAAAACTCTTCCAATAGATCTTCATTTTTTTTATCCCGCACTGGCCCGGTAAAATACCCACCCGCCGAGATCGTGTTACCCTTGTTGAGCAACATACGATCCGTCAATCGCGTGACATTACGTCCCTCCATGAACACGTTGGGCGACCAGGAGAGCCATGTTGCCCGGTCAAGGTGCACGCCGGATTTGACACCACCGCCGCTGCCGGGTTCATCGCCGAAGGAGCGATAGAATTCAGAGCCCTTGATGCCATTCATGGCACCACCGTGAGAGAATACCGTGGTCGTGCCTTTGGCGAGATCACGGGCATAGGCGGTGTTGGTGTAAGGCACGGGTTTATCCGGGCTTCTGCACACATCTGGAAGAGTTGAGCGAACCCAGCCATCGGAATGTTTATGGCAGAGTGTCAAGCCGTTGATCGAGACAGTTTCCTGCATGGGCTCAGTTCTCCTTTCCATAGCGCTCGAGCGCGATGACACAGCGGGGGCCTTCAAAATGCGAAGTCGATAGGATCGATAGAAGGCTGGGCCGTCGTTCCTGATCATCGCCTGCGGAAAAATCGGGGTCGATAATGTCCGCAGACGAGCACAAAGCAAATGCTGTCATCACCAAGCCGTTGGCGGCGCCGCAGTCACCGGTATTCGAGAGAGGTGTTTCAAAGTCCGAGAGCAACCTGTCAGGAATGAGCGCCCCCGAAAGCGCAAAGCCAAGGTCTTCCGAGCGCCACCGTTCGCCATTCAGATCGACCAGAAACCGATCCGGCTGAAAGGCTTCAAAAGCCTGACGCAGCGGCTTTGCGAGACCCCGACCAATAATACCTTGTGGCGCCGAGAGATTTTCGGTCTCAAAGCCATTGAAGGCCGATCTTACCGTGCCAACAGGTGAGGCATCCAGGAATGCCGCGTTTGAACCGATCATCACAATAACCGCCGCCTCACCGGGGACAAGGCCATGTGGCGTACCACGCTTATAAATACGATCGTTTATCGCGAGTATGTCGAGGAGTTCTGCATCCATATAGCTGTCAAGCGCAGCAATGGCCATGGCGGGAACCTCTCCCTCCGCAACCTGCCGCAATCCCTTGACCAGTTCATAGGCTGCCAATGTATCGCCATCGGCAAGCAGAACCACGTCCGTAAACAGAGTGGGCCAAGTCTCGCCGATCCAGGACATCAAGCTTTGCCCGATTTTATGCCTGGCTAGCCAGCGCGGCACAACAATCCGTATCGCAACAGGGCCGGATGTAATGGTGAGCGTTGCAATCATATCATCCACGGCACCTGCGAAAAGCCGTTGCAGCCTCAGTTCGAAATTCCGGACGTCTTCAAAAGGCATCACACAGGAAAGCGTGACGGATGCGCCATCCGCACCCACGGGGCCTTTTTCAGACTTCACAAAATTATGCTCATTTGCAGCATAGGCCTTGGACGCATCCGCAAGACTTTTGCCCAACGGACAATTAATCCCAACGCCGTAAACCTGGGCAACAGCGCTCATCGCTCCACCCCAGCCATCTGCTTGATATGGACGCGGCAATGCGAAACCGACATGTCGCCCGTCGGACATGGCACGCTGGTGTTCCACACCATTTCCAGCGTTTTGTCGGAACCATTCAAAAGCACAGAAATCAATTTTGGTCTTGTTTCGACTTTATGACCTCTGATCCAGGTACCACAATCCATAATGACTTGAGGCAGACGAAAGCCGTAGTCGCCTTCTTCGTGCATGCCAAAGATGCGGCCTGACTCTCCCCCCCTAAGATCGAATATCTGATCAGCCGGCGCCACTTGGTAAAATTGCTCGGAAAAGTCTGATGGCAGCAAGGGAGCTTCATATTTACGCCAGTCATCGTCATAGGTTCCGGCATGAGATGCCCGCGGTTGCCATGAGGGTTGGATGGCACCAAAGCCAATAGGCGCAGGCAAGGGCCGTGCATCAACGAAGGCTTCCGGGTTCTCGATCAACGGCAAGAAAACTTCAGTCCCGTTCGGAATGTTTGGCCATTTCGTTGTCCATCCCATACCAATCGGATTATCCTTATTGGCTTCCCCACCAGGATCGAGAAAGTCCGGGCCACCAAGGCTATGCTTCCAGTTCAAGGCGCATGCTTTAAACGCCTCATACCCTTCCAGATCCAGTTTTCCGACCTTCTGGCGCAGCTGTCTTTTGCCAAAAACCATTGCGCGTTTGCCACGTCCAGCCAGATCGAAGCCTACTTCGACCTTATTCACCTCGTAGCCCGCACGGGCACGCGCTTCACCGGTCAAAAGCACGTCAGTCTTTGGCCTGAAAGGGCAGAAATCCCCGTCTGCCTGCAACTCCAGTCCCTCACTGTCAGCATAGTCCGGTTTGATTCGGATTTCACCTTGATCTTCCATCAAGGTGTTCAACTGGCTCGGAAGAATATGAAACCGCGCACGGACTGCGACAGTCCAATGCTCCAGACCAGCCCGATCCCGTGCGAAATAGCCGAGCACAGCAAACGGCGTTTTATTTTCCACCTGCCACATAAACAGATCGTCAATTTAGATCGATAACGGCCGCATCGAGAGCAATAGACCGCTCTGCCTGCTGGGTAATCGAAACTCCTTTGACACGAATGCGGCCATCCTTGCGCAGCGTAAGCGAGGATTTTCCATTGGTTATTGTCAGCGCACCGGTCAGCTCGTCGATCTCCATCATATCAGCCAACGCCATCAATTTTGACCAGCGATCATCACCAGTCGATATGTCGGGCAGCAAAAACGCAGCCTTGTCCTGAATTGCATTCATGAAGAGCTCCTCGGATATTGGGTTTAAAACGGCTTGCACGGCGCAACAAAACATCATCCGTCAGCAACACTATCTGCATGCCCTAAGAACAAGATTACAAATCGCACCGCCAAGGAGACTGTTAAAGATTACGAAGCAAGTGATACGTCGCTAAAGAAAACAAACGCCATCCCCTCCCATTGATTTAATGTACTCGCTTCAAAATTGACTGCATGACGAGATCATAGCCCGTTATTCCCCCCAACCGGACGAAGAAGGGCCCTGTCTCATCAACACCAGGAGCGTAATGGGTGACCATAAGAACGGAGTATCGAACGCCTGCTGATGCAAACAGGCTCAGGCGGACCTGTGCCTGTCCACCGCTATCTGCAAGCTTGTCAACGACATAGGCATAGGAGCGCCCCATATCGCCACTGCCAAGGCCTGACAAATCTCCTTTGGTCGCCAGGACGGGATTAGCAAAAAGCTTCGCATTCTGCTCCAGCCAGTTGTGCATCATTCCATCCGCGACGGAGTCAATTGCGTCAGCGCTTGGGGGTGCGGTTCCAGCCGATGCGGCAACCATGATCGCAGAGAGGGGATTATCAGCATCCCCCTGTTGCAGATGGAGCGTTCCAGGCAGATCACCGCTAAAATCATTATCAACTACAGAAAATACGGAGGGATAGACCAAAGTGAGTGAACCCTTCGCACCCAAGGATATCTTCAGATGCTTAATCTGATTGGCGTCAAACCCTTCCTTGACCCCGTCTTCAATTTGAAACGAATCTTTCAGCATGCGAGCCTGTTTTTCAAACTCGGAGTGGTGCTCAGCGTCGCCTTGCATGAAAAAACATAGAACTTTGTGCTGTCGCACCTGGCATATGGAACGAGCAAGTTTGGCAACCGTGCGTTCATCTTGTGTTCTGCCTTCGGCGTCGGCAAATGTGAGTGAGATGTGATTTGCCTCGGTAATTCCGAAACCGTTTTCCATCAATAATTGCTCACTTATAGAAGGCGCTTCCGCCGCGAAGCCTGGCTTAAACAAAGCCACGGTCACTTCGAACTTATCTCTATCATCGGGCACAAACACCTTTGCCAATTCCCCGCGACCTGGCGCTTCGATCGCTTCCGCCTTGGCGAGTAGAGTTGTCAGCGAATGACCCTTGGCAAAAAAAGAAGCCTTGACGTCATTTCCCAAATTTGAAGATAAACGTTTGTAGCCAAGATCCTTCGCCGCCTGCTCGGTCAATGTCTGCCTCCTCCCTGTTTCTCGTTTTGAAGATGCCGCTTGTCCGACACTCGCATAAGCACAAAGCGATACTGCAGCCACCCCTACAATGCAGCCACCCCTACAATAATGCATCGCGTAATAATTGGTGCACCCGTCTGAACCATACAAGCGTCGCCTTGCCTTTATCCGCTTTATTCGATCCATTAATTTTGTGTATTCTGCCGAAAAGTATTGTAAAGGCATTATCTAAATTTCTGGCAGCGATCACGTGATCACAACGCCGCAATCTTTTCAGGAAGAGCCATTCAAACGAAGATTCTCTTCAAATAATCGTTGCATCACCAACCGGCCATTAATGACCGCTTTGCCCAAGTCATCAACGTTAGCATTTTTTCTGAAGTCAGCTTCCCAAACCTGTTTTGGCATAAGCTGAAATTGAAAAATGATACCGTCACCCAGAGGCTTGATGGCAAAATTACTGACTAATTCCCAGCTGTATCCTTCAGAACTATACTGATACAAGGATACCTTACGGTGCCAACCGCCTTCCTGATTATCGAGTAAACGTTCATCTATCTTCTTTAAATCTTTAACATCTAAGAATTCCTTTGTTATGTCGAGGCGAAACTGATCATAATCTGACGTATTGACTGCATTAAACTTTAGATATTCAGCCCAAAATATTGTCAATGCATTATCTGAATCGTTGGCCTCGATCACTCGCCCACAAGTACCTTGAGTGTTACCTTGCTTGTAGGAAAGCGAGAAGCCGGGATCATTCTTGACGTCTCGAACTTGGTAAACCTCCACATTTTTAAGAGGGCAAATTTCGACCTTTTCTAGTTCAAATCCACGCTCGCGAAACCACAAATATCTCGTATGCCCCACAAAAAAGAAATTAATATGCCAATAAAAAAATGCCATTAAAAAAAATAAAAAAATAAATTTATTGATTTTTTTATTTTTTTTAATAAATAAAAAATTACTCATTTGTATTTCTCGTGAAAATTATCTAAATTTTTATTATACCAAAAGGAAATGAAATCATTTATTTCTTTCATTTGAGGCTTTATTTCTATAATTTTTCCATTTTTTAATTTTACTGATTCTTTGTTTTTGAAAATCTTTGGCACAATTGAGTATATAAATAATGTTCCTTCGTCTATATCCAGTAGCGTTGAATTAAATTCTGATATTCTGTCGTAATCAGCTCCTTTCAAGCCAACCTCAAATTCATAACTAAATAAAAAATCAGATCTTTTTTCATCTAGGAATTTTATATATCTATTATTGGATTCTGTGTACTCGTTAATTATAAATTCTGCGAAACGTTTACGCTCTGTGTCTTTTAGTTTATCTTTTACCAAAAAAACACCAAAATTAGCTAAACCAAAACCATCAGTGGACACGGCCGAAAATGTCCACTGGCAGGCGAATTTATCTTCTTTTTTTACCGGTGAAGCTTCAACATCCTCCTTAGGAACAAATATGTTTACTTGAGCGCACAGTTGTCCCACTTCTAAATTATCGAAAAAGCTTGTTTTTTTATCTTCTGCCATGATGTTATGCCCGGTGAAAAAAATAGAAAGAGATAAGGTGATTTTTAAAAATAAATTTCTATTCATTTTACTCTCTCTTGAACTTTTCAACTTGAGCCTCACCACCAACCTTCACTCCGGGACCCAGTTGCCCTCCCACGCTTCCTTTTATGTGAAAGCCTGACTTTCCAACCTTAGCCTCTCCTTCTGCCGTGTAGCCAACTCCAACGCTTGCACTTGCCTCCCCTCCAAGACAAATACCCCAATCATAATCGTCATGCTCGACAGCCTTGCAAAGCTCTTCGGGGAAAGCCCAATTCATATGGTTGCTATCGCACGCCCTCTTGATCGGTCTAGCGGGAATAAAGCAACCTTTGACGCTACCTGTCCCTTCGAGAAGAGTCATGTTAGCGGCGAGCTTTCCGCTAGTTGCTGCCTCTCCTTTTTTAAAATCAATAGTTGCCTGCCCTTCAGCTTTTCCCGATATTTCCACCGCTTTAACACGTATTCCTGCCTCCCGAGGCGCTATGCCATTTTGTCCCCCCTTCAACTTGTTATCCCAATCAAGAAGCCCTGCCTTCCCGCCAATTGATGATTTTACACCATAAAGATCACTGTCCTCAGTTTTGATCCGACCAGCGGTGAATTCCGCTTCAGATTTAGCACCGAATACATTTAGCTCGTATTGATGGATGCCCTCTTCATCTTTTTCTGATTTAACTGCGTATTTTTTATTAAACTCATCTGGTTTGTATTTTATTCCTTGTTCTACCGTTTTATCCTTCTTTAAAGGATCGGAACCAGGAGCAGCATTCGTTTTGACTTCGTTCTCTTTCTTCGAAAACAAACTCCATTCAGACTCTTTTTTTTCTTCTTTTTTATTGCCTGAAGGCGCTGCTAACGTTTCATTTGCATCTCTTTTACTCGCATACTCGACGAGGTTTTTTAAGTCTTCCCTAGAATTCAGATCGTTATCTGAAAATAATTTGGGCTTCTCCTGAAAAAAGGAACTGTATCTGTCCGTAGATTTTTGATAACCAACATGGCAGCCTGCGGGACAGTTTTCGCCGTGAAGCACAGGCTTCCATGGCGAACTGTCATCTTTCGTTCGACCGGCATCCGAAGACGCCTCACCGGCACCCAAAACATCTTTGTGATGCACATGTTTAAATTCATCTTCTTGCTTCGTGGTTCTGTGCTCTGCATCTGGCAAGGCACCAATCGGGTCGGGCTTTGGATAAGGCGACGGAGAAAGTGGGACGGGCTTTAAAAGCGTGTCCGACATAGCTTTTCGAAAAGCCACAGGATAATAAGATTCCGGTCTATCAAAAAAGCTTCTCAAGCGATCTGACATGATTTGGCGGCCTATTAGTTCTGATGAATTTCCAGCGCTTTTAGATAGATTTTTCCGTCTTTTACATGGATCGACGCATCTTTTCCGACCTGCAGAAGAAATTCTTCGCCAACATAGATACGACGGCTTTTGCCGATATCTTCCTGATAGTCACCGCGCACTATGAGGCTTTTCTTCCTGCCAACCGTGGTCTGTTGAACATTCCCCACAATTGTAGACTTAACCACCCCAACAACCTCGGAGGATCCGCCATTCACAATTTCAGATTTATTTTTCTCAACGAAAATCTGGAAGTTTCCCTTTCCAGGATTAAGCGGATCGGGAATATGGAATTTCTCGAGAAGACCTCCAACACTTTTAAATAAATTCCCCGTCCGGGATAAGAGGAACTCAGAAAGCTTGTTCCGCCCAACTGCAATCGACATGTTTCCGGCGATTACCTCTTCATGATCTCCGGCAACCTGTATGGTTTTGTCGCGACCAATGAATTCGTGTTGATCGTTTTCTATTCTTTTGGATCTGTCGTTAAGAACGTGAACATTCATATCCTTTTGGGCATGAAGATATATTTCCTCGCGTTCCTTCTCATCTTCGAAGCTCAATTCATTGAAACCTTTACCCTGGTGAGTATTCGTCCGGAACACGCTCTTTGTCTTATTCGCAGGTAAGGTATAAGGCACAGCATTCTTCGGGTTCGGCACCACACCGGTCACGAGCGGCCGATCAGGATCGCCGTCGATAAAGGCAACCATCACCTCCATGCCAATGCGCGGGATGATCTGGCCGCCCCATTGGCCGCCCGCCCAATTTTGCGCCACCCGCACCCAACAGGTATCAGAGCCGTCCTTCTTGGCGCGCCTGTCCCAGGGATACCAAACCTTGATGCGGCCATACTGGTCGGTGTGGATCTCCTCGCCCGATGGCCCTGCAACGATCGCCACCTGCGCCCCCTCAATGCGGGGGCGTTTCGTGTCACGATGCGGGGTTAGCGGCACGCGTGACGGGATAGCCTCGAACTCATTGCGATATTCTGGTTCGTTCTCCGTCGTTTCATAGGAGCGATCAACGACCCAATGGGTAATCCTGACGATCACATGCTCTTCGTATTTGTGTTCCGGATGCGGCTCCTCATAGGGCGTGAACCGGCGTCCTGCTTCCAGGAAGCGCACATTGGACTGGCCCGTCACCCGCTCATGGTCGGCTTCCGTCGCCTGGGTTCGGAACGTTTCAGCCACTTCGGCTTCTTTGATATCGGAGATGCGGGCCGGATATTCGTAAAGCTCGCGCTGCTTGGCGCCCGGCATCTGGATCAGCGACGGCGTGACATTCAGCGGCACAGTGCTCGGCGTCTCGAAATTCCAGTCCGCGCCGGCACGCTGGCCGGGGACATAGGAGAACTGCCGCATCCATTCATTGATATGGTTGCGGTCCGATGAACCTTGGGCTAATCTGACTTTGTCGACACCTTCTGCCGCAGCCGATGGCTTGCTCCAGGCCACCTTGCTGTCGCTGACCTTCAGGCGATGAACGCCGGTCTCATGTTCAAACCAGTAGAACAACCCGTCTTGCTCGAAGCGGCGCAGTAGGTAATCGAGATCCGTTTCATTCCATTGGACAGAATATTCGCGCGATGGCGGTGTCTTGTGCAGAGGGGCATAGGCGGCACTGGGAAGACCGTGTTCAGAGAGCAATGTTTCCATCACCTGGATGGCCGTCATATTCTGCCAGATCCGGCAATCGGAACGGCGCGACAGCAGCCATAGTTGCGGACGGATGGTCAGGGTATAGGACCGTAATCCACGGGTCACCGGCGGTCCCTCGGACAGATTGGTCACCAGTCCGTTGAACGGTCGGCGCACGCCATCCCCGTCCAGTTCACCCTGCCGGATTTCCAGGGAGACATCGACCAGTTTGCCGATCAGCTCTTCAGGCTTGACTGCCTCGCGCTTGGCGCGCACCGACAACGTGATCTCGAACAGACGATTGACGCCTTCGTCAACCATCATCCGTTCAGGCAGCAACTGGTCTTCACCCAAGGGTGACGAGACCTTCAGCACACGGCTTGCTTGAATGAAATCGGCCGGCGACAGAATGTCGTCCATGGATTGCCCCCCATATAACGTCATCGAAAATCGTCAAAACAGCTCGATCGCGCAAGGAAACTGTTTCAATCACGCCATCCATGACGAGAATAAGCTAGCCTCCCAAAAGGTCAAGGTCTCGCTTGTGCTTTTGATGCACTGTCAATTGAACCCTGGAGTAGACCACCAGAAGCTATCAAACCAGCGATTCGCTCGCTTCAAAGACAAGCTTTCAACTTTCGATGAGAAAAATGCGGTTAATGGCCACAAGGGATGCCACATGCCAACAAAGAAAACGAACCGTGCTTCCTCCCCGCGATTTTAATGCAGTCGCTTCAAAATTGACTGCATAACGAGATCATAGCCGGTGATCCCTCCCGCATTCTCCAGCCTTTCCACCCGCCGCCTCAACACCATCCGCACCGCCATTGAGGCCGCGCCTGATTATCCAGACGCCGCCCGCGCCATTCTCACCCTTGGCGCAAAATGGACCCCAGATGCATTTGGCAAACTGCTAGGCGATGGCTTGGAGCTGGCGGCCCTTCATGGACGCGAGGCCGCGTTTACTGACGGCGAGGACGATGACGCCCGCTTTGCTGACGCTGACGTATTCAACCAGCCGTTCAAGGAGCAGATTGACTTCTTTACCCAAAAGCGGGGCAAGCCGACCAAGGCGTGGACCGATGCCCTGCGCGGCACCCATGACCGCGCCTTTGTTATTGCAGGCGCCTCCGATCTCGCCATGCTGTCGGATTTTCAGACTGCCATTGCCAGCGCCATGCAAAACGGTACCACCTTCGCTGATTTTCAGAAGGACTTTGACCGGATCGTTGCCAAATACGGCTGGGCCTATAAGGGTGAAGGTGGCTGGCGCAGCCGGGTGATCTTTGAAACCAACCTGCGCACCAGCCATATGGCGGGGCGGCTGAAGCAGATGCGCGACCCTGACGTGCTGAAGCTGCGCCCCTATTGGGAATATCGCCACGGTGAAACCCGCAAGCCGAAAATTCCGCGCACCCAACATCTGGCGTGGCACGGCAAATGCTACCCGCATGATGATCCGTTCTGGCAGACCCATTTCCCACCGAACGACTGGCATTGTTCCTGCGGTGTGCGCTCGCGCTACATGCCGGAGACCGCCGATGATGCGGCTCTCGCCAATGACGTCTGGGGCGATGACGCGATCCTGGCTTATGTCCCCGAAGCGGGCGACAATTTTCAGGTGCCGTCCTTTGCTTACGATCAGCCTTTTGGGCGATGTCACGATCCGCAAAAAACATACGACCTTTTCCAGCGCCATCACCATTCGGGATATGGACGGCGTTAACGACCAAAAAAGGGTATTGCGGACCGTAAGCTTTTCGCCGACTGCGAGCAATTCACCGAACATCTACGGCAACAGCTATCCGGCAGGCGTAGAACTCCAATCCCGCGTCGGTCTGCGGCTCGATTATGTTTCGTTGATCATTCCCGACACACCAAGCACGGTGACCAACACGAACGTGTTCGGCGTGCATTACGGCATGGCCTTCATCATGACTTATGGCACCTTGTCGGCGGAAAAGGCCACGACAAGCGCGGTTCTGTTCCAGCCGTGGTGGGCCGCACCGCTTGAAGTTTGGTGCTCAAACGTTGCTATCGCTGATAGCGCCAGGGGCCATATCCTTTCGGGTATCGCGGCAAACGCCAATCCCCACGTCATCGCCAACTATCGCTCCAATCTGACAGCATTGTGAGGTTTTAAATGACCGCTGATCTCTCTACACTTGTTCCAGCCGTTCCTGCGCAATCGCTGACCATTGATTACAATGGCCAGACGTATGCTGGGTTTAACACCGACGCCCTGGCCGATGCAGGCGTCCCCCAAACCGTTATCAAGGACGCGCAGGCCCTTGCTCACCACGAGGCCGTCAAAGCCGAATGCCGCCGCCGCATCTATGCGGTTGGCTCGTCCGAGGCGCAAATGAACGTCACGTCGATGACCGCCGCCATCAGCGCCAAAACGGAAGCCAATCGAACCGCAGAAGAAAAGGCCATCGTTGCCGCCGCCAGCCAGTCCATCGAATGGGTGACGGCCATGCGCGGTCGGTTCGCGGAGTTGGCCGAAGATATGGAAGCGAACTATCTGGCCGACGCAAGCTGGCCGGAATGCCCGCAGGCCGTCATCGATCTCTATGCGCAGTTCTAACGCCTGTCGCGCAAAAGTGCATCGCGGTTTTGCGAGAACGACAGGCGCAGCAAAAAACCTCGCATAGCCGCCGGGTGCCGGGACAAAGCCCCGGAAGACGGGTCCAGTTTGGCGACCAACCCCGTCCGACATCAAGCACGCTCAACTGTCCACCCGTTCTGCCCGAAGGCAGAGCGCGGTCATAATCGGAATCTTGAGCGTTAGAAAATGAAAAATATCCGTTGCGGCACATGCACCGCCCTTTTGTTCAAGGCAGGGCGGGCATTCGCAGGGGACATCGAAATCAAGTGCCGCCGCTGCGACACCATCAATCACTTGAGGTCAGCCGAGCCCGAACCGGATCGCCAAGAGCGGCCAAACGAAACGGCAGACTATGAAAAAGCAGAAGGCCGATTATCCGGCTGACTTCCCCGAAAAGACCAAGCAGCCCGATGCGACCGTGCGTGTGGCCGCGACGGGCTACGAGGCAACGGTGATGATGCGGATGATCTGGAACGGCAAGCTTCAGGCCGGTGTTTCGTTCGCGGAGGTTGCCGAAAAGGAAATGCGGCTGGCTGGCATTCAGCGCTCCATCGAACCGCACGAGCTTGGAAGGAAGGCTCTTGAAATATTCCGCTTTGCCGATTTCCCCGGATGGATCATTCGTGGATGACCCTGGACGATATAAACAAACCGGGCGGCGACATGGCCGACCTGACAAATTTAAGTTTTCGTGTCCAGAAGCTGTTGCGGATTTGTCCAGAAGGTCGCGCCGCGCCACAGACAACGACTAACGGCGCTTCATCACATAAGCGGTTGATTTCACTTATTAAAATTTTCACCGCAATATTTAAAATGATATTTTGTGGCGCACCCGACAGGATTCGTCATCAAAATTCAAAACATCCTAATAACTTGATTATAATCAATAAAAGCCAATTTTTAGGAAATCTAAAATTCCTATTTGTATCGCAGTTTGTATCTCATTTTGTATCGCACAAAGTGAACTTCTTCGGGCTGAAATTCATCGCATAACCGCAGTAGAATATTAGCCGCTAGCAGCCAAGCAATCGTTCACCGTGAGACGTCGTCCATACGGGATATATCTCCATCGACTTCGCCCCCCAAGATTTCGGACGGCCGTCACTTCCGTCAGACCAACGATTGTTGGTTTCCACGCGGAACTGAGCCGGTTTTTCCACCGAGAAGTGAGCCACCTCTGAGTATGGTTTTCTGCTCAGGCTTTAGTCAAGGTGCTGGTCTTTTCTCCTCTCTTCTGTGCTGCTGCGGCCGAACTGGCCTTGAAGCGGAAGCTGTCGTTTCCTGTTTCCAGGATATGGCAACGGTGGGTCAGGCGGTCGAGCAACGCGGTCGTCATTTTGGCGTCGCCGAAGACGGTCGCCCATTCGCTGAAGCTGAGGTTGGTGGTGATGATGACGCTGGTGCGCTCATAAAGCTTGCTCAACAGGTGGAACAGCAGCGCTCCACCTGAGGCGCTGAACGGAAGGTATCCGAGTTCATCGAGGATCAGCAGATCGAGGCGAACCAAGGTCTCGGCGATCTGACCTGCCTTGCCCTTTGCTTTCTCCTGCTCAAGCGCATTGACCAGTTCGATGGTCGAGAAGAAGCGGACCTTTCGGCGGTGATGTTCGATGGCCTGGACACCAAGCGCGGTCGCGACGTGTGTTTTGCCTGTGCCCGGCCCGCCAACGAGGACAATGTTCTGTGCTCCGTCCATGAAGTCGCATCGGTGCAGTTGGCGCACCGTCGCCTCAACGATTTCGCTGGTGGCGAAGTCGAAGCCGGAGAGGTCCTTGTAGGCAGGAAAGCGGGCGACCTTCATATGATAGGCGATGGAGCGGATCTCACGCTCGGCCACCTCGGCTTTCAGTAACTGGGACAGGATCGGCACGGCAGCGTCGAAAGCCGGAGCACCTTGCTCGATCAGGTCCGTGACGGCCTGGGCCATGCCATACATCTTCAGACTACGCAGCATGATGACGACGGCAGCACTGGCAGGATCATGACGCATGGCGACCTCCCACGATGCGGACACGTAAACCGTCATAGCGTTCGACATTGGCCTTGGGTTCACGCAACAAGGTTAGCGCCTGTGGCGTGTCGATATCGGGACCATCGGTGGTCTTGCCGTCAATCAACCGATGCAGCAGGTTCATTACATGCGTCTTGGTCGCCACGCCCGCATCCAGAGCCAACTCCACAGCACGGAGTACGGCCTGTTCGTCGTGATGAAGGACAAGGGCAAGGATATCGGCCATCTCACGATCACCGCCAGGACGACGAAGCATCTGCTCCTGTAGTTGTCGAAAGGCAGACGGTAATTCTAAAAACGGTGCGCCATTGCGTAGGGCTCCGGGCTTGCGTTGGATGACGGCAAGGTAATGCCGCCAGTCGTAGATCGTTCGCGGTAGCTTGTGGCTGCGCTCAATAATCCGCGCGTGTTCACACAGAATGTTTCCCTCGGCCGCAACAACCAGTCGGTCTGGGTATATCCGCAGGCTGACGGGCCGGTTCGCAAATGATGCTGGCACGCTGTAACGATTACGCTCGAAGGTGATCAGGCATGTTGGTGAGACGCGCTTGCTCTGCTCGACGAAGCCGTCAAACATGGCAGGGAGCGCCATCAATGCTGCCCGCTCATCGGCCCAAACATCCGCGATCGTGCCTGACAAGGTGCCATGCAGCGTCTCCCGCCACAGCTCCTGGCAATGTTGCTCCAGCCAGTCATTCAACGCCATCAGATTTGGAAAGTCTGGCATCTGTTGCCACAAGCGTGGTCGGGCATCCTGGACGTTCTTCTCGACCTGACCCTTTTCCCAACCGGCCGCTGGATTGCAGAATTCGGGCGCAAAGACGTAGTGGTTCGTCATCGCCAGGAAACGGATATTGACCTGCCGCTCCTTGCCACGGCCGACCCGATCAACGGCTGTGCGCATATTGTCATAAATCCCTCGCGCAGGCACACCGCCGAAGACCCGGAAGCCGTGCCAGTGAGCATCGAAGAGCATCTCGTGCGTTTGCAGCAGGTAAGCCCTGACCAGAAAGGCCCGACTGTGCGATAGCTTGATATGTGCGACCTGAAGCTTCACACGCTCGCCAGCGATCACGGCATAATCTTCACTCCAATCGAATTGGAATGCTTCACCTGGGCGGAATGATAACGGTACGAATATGCCGCGGCCCGCCGTCTGCTGCTCAGCCTGCCACTCACGGGCGAACGCGGCGACCCGGCCATAAGAGCCGGTAAAGCCGAGAGCCACAAGATCGGCATGAAGCTGCTTCAGCGTTCGGCGCTGCTTGCGCGACCGCCCTGCCTCGGTCTTCAGCCAGCCAGAAAGTTTGTCGGCGAAAGGATCAAGCTTGCTCGGTCGCTCCGGTACCGTAAACGTCGGCTCGATCGTGCCAGCGTTCAAATACTTTGCGATCGTGTTACGTGACAGCCCAGTACGCCGGCTGATCTCGCGGATCGACTGCTTCTCACGCAGCGCCATCCGACGGATGATGTTTAAAAGTCCCATGTGGATCACTCCGTTGCCCCCGTCGCTCACCGCGTTGGGGGAAGGTTCACATGGCTCAATTCTCAATGGAAATTATCCGCCTAACCGGCTCAGTTCTGCGTGGAAACCAACATTCGTCCAAGCGCGTGAGCGCGACACCAGCGTCGAAAGCCGGCCGCATCAGGGCTGTCATGCTGATTTTTGCGAGATCGTAAGCCATTGAAATCATGGTAAATGATTTGCTAAAAGAACTCTATATAAATATTACAGTTCCTCACATGGTATAATTGTCAGTTGGCGGTATAACCATCGATAAGTAACCCTTATCGAATATTATAGTCTGGCGTTGAGGTGGCCCTTCCATCTCGCTTTCGTCAGGATCATTTTATGCGAAAGCCGAACTCACCTCTCCCGCAATCATGGTCGGCGATTTCCGCTCAGACGAATTTGCCCAGAGTGCCCTTAGCAGTTTGCTCCGATGGCTTGTTGGACCGCGTCCCGTATCGCATTTCGAGAAGCTTTGCATAGGTATCGATATGTCCTTATGGCGGAGGCGATCGACGGCCTCGACATAGCAAAGGCCTGCGTAAAGCAGCCGTCCACTCGTTACGAACGAACGAAAAGGACGGAGCCGACCCGGGGGATCGTCACAAAATCAAAAGGAGAGCCCGGGTTGTCTTCACCCGCTCAGCGCCACGCCATACTCATCGTTTAACGATAACGGTCTGTTTCATTCCCACACAACGTGGCTGGCAAAAAATGCTTGGTTACCGGTTCATTAAAAAACTCTCCAAAAATCGCAACACATTCAGACGGATAGCTCTTTAAATATAGATTTTCTAATTTTTAGATTAGTACAACGCAGTTGCACAGCCGCAGGTTTTCGTGGTTTTAATAACCCATCGCTGTATTACTAGCCTATGCGTTAGCATACCTCTCCCATACGACATTTGTGTGAACAACTCAGTCGTAGGATGACAGTCTTACCAAGTCACAATAGCCAGATCCTGCAATACGTTGGCGCTTGTCGGTAGCACCTGGCGCTGCGTGAGTGATTATTATTCCGGTTCAACACTGATCGCGTCGGCACTGCGTGTGCCGCGACGAAATGACATGAGGCAAACTATGCAGCCTTCCGTCTCGATTTTAAAAGAAACGCGCGACGATGACAAACGTGTCATCTTACTTCCCGATGCTGTGCGAATGTTTTCCGACGAGGGATTCGACGTATTTGTTGAAAAAAATGCCGGCGTTGGCCTGAATATCTCCGATCGAGAATACGCGGATGCGGGTGCAACAATCACATCAACTGATGAGGCGTGGGCCGTCTCGCCTTTTATCTTGAAATATAAGTATCCGAGCGTCGACGAGCGGAAATATTTGTGCCGTCCGCTGCACATCGCAGCTCATTTTTATCCGGGCGAAAACTATGAACTTACGCAGCATCTAAGAGCCAACAGCATCACGGCATACAGCTACGAATATTTTAAGGCCGATGACGGATCTTTCCCTCTCATGACGCCCGACAGCGAAATCAGCGGCAAGTTGGCTGTCCTGCTGGGCGCACGGCAATTGCTATCTTCTCAAGGCGGTTGCGGAATCCTGTTGGCTTCAATCCCCGGAATCTCCTCACCCAAAGTTGTAGTCATCGGTCACGGAAACGCGGGTGGAGCTGCGGCAAGAACGGCTGCCGCCCTTGGCAATGAGGTCACTGTATTTGGGCATCGCGCAGAGAGCCTGAGGCGGTTCCAGTCGACTGTTCCGTCCTCCGTGAAGTGCCTGCTGCTGGACGACGAAACCCTTGCTCGCGAAGTACAGGATGCCGACCTGGTCATAGGAGCCATCCTGATCTCAACCTTCGACACGCCGGCTCTAATATCCGAAGAACTGGTCAAACGAATGAAAAAAGGCGCTGTGATCATCGACGTCACTTGTGGGTATGGCCCAGGATTCCTACCAACCGCAGATAAGCTTACCCGGCTCGGCGCCCCCGCCTACGAGGTACATGGCGTCTGGCACTTCAAGGATCCTGTCTTGCCAACACAAGTCCATCGGACATCGGCGATCGGAGCAAGCAATAATCATACCCCTTACCTCATCAATCTCGGGAAATCGATCTTCGACAGGTCGTTCAAAGATCCGGTCTCGGAGCGGGCAAAATTTACTGATGGCGGAGAAATTGTTCACCCCGACGTGCTCAGCGATTTCGCTTTTATCGAGCAGCTCGCCGCGCGAAACGTCAGTGAGGAGCGGCGTCATGGATGATTACGTTCAGGTTTCCTACAAGGAACGTGCCTCACTCTACGCAGCAGAATATACCGATACGGTTGACTTTGATTTTTTACGCAGCTTCGTCACACCGGCTGTCACGTCGATTCTCGAAATACCCTCGGGGGTTGGTAGAAATGTAATGAACATGGCAACCACCGGCTGTTCAATCGTCGCCGTTGACAGAGAACCAGAAATGGTGCGGTTCCTGGAGGAGCGCATCAGGAGTTCTCAGCCTAAATCCAATGTGGAGGCCTTGGTCGGCGATCTGACGACATTGGATCTGGACAAAGTATTTGATCTCATTCTCGTTCCGCGGGAGGCGTTTCAACTGCTCACATCCCAGGACGCGTCGCGACAGGCGCTTCTCTCCTTAAAAAAGCACCTATCGCAGCGCGGCATCCTCATTATCGACCTATCACCGTTCTCTCACTCGCCTGCCGCCGCTCATGACTTGCGACCGGATTACTATAACCCCATGCTACCCGATGGCGTGTGGAATTTCGATTGGGAACGTCAAGCGAATGCGCAGGTGCGCTTTTCGCGGGAGCATCGTATCCATCCGAGCAGAACCGCGGGATTTTGCTCGCCGCGCGTGATAATGTGGGTCCATGGAGATTGATGAGGACAAGATCGATGACGCGGTTTTGGCACTGCTATGGCTGACGCTGCATAACGAGGGTTGTGCGTGGAAAGGCTTCGACTGGGCAACGACGGATCGACTTCATAAGAAGGGCATGATCGGCGACCCGGTTAACACGTCAAAGTCGTTGATCCTGACCGATGAAGGCTTGGAGCGTTCGGAGGCGTTGTTCCGAGAGTTGTTCACCCGACCGGCGCTATAGCTATCCCTTTGCGCAACTTCCATTGCCAAGGCAGCAGTTCGTGCAGGCGGGTGACGGGGAGATCGGCGATGCGGGTGAACACATCGGCAAGCCATGCCTTTGGGTCGACATCATTAAGACGGCAGGTTGTGATGAGTGTGAGCATGACGGCAGTGCGCTCGGCCCCACGCTGGGACCCGGCGAAGGTCCAGTTGCGGCGTCCCAATGCAATACCTCTTAAAGCGCGCTCGGCGGCATTATTTGTGAGGCAAATTCGGCCGTCTTCCAGGAATAGCGCAAAGCCGTCCCAGCGCTTGAGCATATAGTCCATGGCTTTGACGAGGTCGGATGATCTGCTGAGCGTGGCGCGCTCGCGTTGCAGCCACGCATGCATGTCGTCGAACAGCGGCCTGCTTTTGTGCTGTCGCACCGCCAATCGCTCTTCAGCGCTCAGCCCATTGATCTGCCGCTCGATGTCAAACAGCGCGTCGAAGCGTTTGACGGCCTCAAGCGCGATCGGGGAGATCGGCCTGCCATTGCGCTTGCTGTCGCGCGCACTTTTTTCGAGATCGGCCAACTCAAAGAATTTTCGTCGTGCATGCGCATGGCAAAAAGCAAACGTGATCGGCACGTCTTTCTGTGCGGCAATCGATATCGGCTCGAACCCGTTGTAACAATCCGTCTGCAGAATGCCGCCATATCTGGCCAGATGTCTTTGCGGATGCTCGCCTCGGCGGTTGCTCGAGGCGTAATAAACCGCAGCCGGGGGTGCATCCCCCTTGAAGGGCAGATCATCACGCACATAGGTCCAAATGCGCCCAGTTGTGCATTTGCTTTTGCCCCAGATGGGAATGGTGGTGTCGTCACCGTGGAGGCGCTCAGCCGCAAAGACCTGGGCCTCGATGAGATCGAACAGTGGCATGAGAGCCGATGTTCCAAGCCCGACCTGATCGCCAAGCGTTGAGGTCGACAGATCGATCCCCTCGCATTTGAACCGGGTACTCTGCCGATTGAGCGGGCTATGCATGCCGAACTTGTCGAACAGGATCGTCGCCAGCAGTTGGGGTCCTATGAAGCCACGCGGGGTGGCATGGAAAGGGGCTGGCGACTGGCTGATGGCCTCACAGTCACGGCAGGTGAACTTCTCGCGCACCGTCTCGATGACCTTGAAGCGGCGCGGAATTTCTTCCAGCGTCTCGGTAACGTCCTCACCCAGTTTCGACAGGCGCGACCCGCCGCAACACGCGCAGGTGCTCGGAGGGGCAATGACCACGCGCTCGCGCTCGACATCGTCCGGCCAAGGCTTGCGAACTGGACGCTTGCGCACAAACGGACGCACGTTTGCCGTTTTGGCCGCCGCTGCCTGCGCTGCAACTTCATCTTCGCTCGCTGCCGTCACCAGCTCTTCGAGCTGCAATTCCAACTGATCAATCAGCCGCGCTGAGCGTTCACTGCTCTGGCCGTGTAGTTCGCGCTTGAGCTTGTCGATCCGCAATTCAAGACTGGCGATCCGCGCATCGCGATCAGATAGCATGGCTTGCGCATTGGCAGCCTCCGCGACTGCAATGTTCCGCTCGTTGACGACGACATCGTGATTGGCCAGTAGCGCCAAATAGGCGCTGGCAAGGTCTTCGGGAAGAGCGTCAGGTTTCAAAGCCATGACACTATTCGATCAGATTTTCCCTGCATTTTCAATTGAATATTGCTATCCAACCTTTGTTGGACGCCATGTTTGTTGCGGATTTCGCCAGTCAATCCCAGACAGCAGATAAGACAGTTGCGCAGGCGAGATCGCCACCGCGCCACCGTCCGCAGAAGGCCAGATGAACTTGCCCCGCTCAAGCCTTTTTGTGAACAGGCAACTGCCCTGGCCATCATGCCAGATCAACTTGATCAGGTCGCCGCGCCGACCCCTGAAGCAAAACAAATGTCCACTGAGCGGTTCATGCTTCAGCACCTCCTGCACCCGAAGCGCTAACGATGGAAATCCACACCGCATGTCCGTATAACCTGTCGCTATCCAGACACGCACATCCTGGCCAGACGGAAGCGCGATCATTGTTGCCGCCGCAAAACATCAAGCACGCGCTCCAGCGTGTCGGAGGCAAAATCATTGCAAACCCGAACCCGGTGCAGCGGTCCAACCTGAATTTCGATCGCTCCCGAAATCGAAGATGTCACTGACCCACGCTCAGGGCAAGACAGAGCTTCCGCCTGTTCTTGGCCTGCATGTTCCTGGACCGACGCTTGCTCACCATCAGCTGCTGCCCAAATCTGCACGGGCAGAAATTCCGGTGACGTTGCAACCTCCTGAGATGAGAGCCGCGAAACCTTCAGAGCCTTGCGCCACTGATAAATCTGAGATGGGTCCAGATCGTATCCCCGCGCCACCGATGCCACCGTCGCGCCAGCCTCAAGCGTTGCCAGAACAATCTCTTCTTTTAACGCCGCAGGCCAGTGTCGGGTGCCTGCCGCCTTACGCGGTAAATCGATCCTGTGAGAACTCACGTGACGCTCCTTGTCTCTCGCTGTTAATCGCGACAAACAGAATCTTCACCTTCACTCATAACCACAAGACGGCCTTCCTCGGATACGTACGGAGCATCTGCAGCGCCATCATAAGGATGACGATCTTGAAATTCGCTTTCGGTACCACATAACCGGAGAAAGCGGACAATCGTACCTCACAGAAACGTCGACTTCATTCACCATCTACACGCAGGAAAGCTTCAACGGTTTGGCAGCATCGTGCGGCTTCAGCATTTCCGCCTGTTATGGTGACTACCACTTCAAACCATTCGAAACTGGAGATCCTCGAATGATCTTCTGTCTCACGCTGCCTGATGAGCATCAGCCAGGCTCATCACTGAAGCTTTCACGCGGCTTTTCGAATGAAGTGGATGCGTACAGGATAACGGATTTCGCGAATGTGGAAGTCCGCCCAGATATTCTCTCTTATTTCCAAGGCTACATGGACTCATATTTCAGCGGTCCCTTCGTTGAGGCGCAAGGAGCCGAGCATATTCTTACCGCCATGCACCGCTTCGGCGGACCAGGCGATGCCTTGGATCTAGGCGCAGGGACATCGACGCTATTTTGGTACACTCCAGTTGTCGATCTGAACTCGATCACATGCGCGGACATTGCGCCTGAGCCCCTTCTTATTCTCAAACACTTTATCGAGGGATCTAGTTTACCCGAATGTTATCAATGGTCTGTTGGGCACTTCAATCTAGAAAGCAACCATATCCGAAAGATTCGCTCAGCAGTGAGAGATTATATCGTCTTCGACACTCTTACACGCTGGCCTACGATGTTGGATTCCTACGGCTTCGATTTGATAACGGCTTTTGGCAACATCGCGATCAGTAGCAGTAGCAGCCAGTACCGGTCCGTTTTCGCGGAAATAGCACGCCATCTCCGGCCGGGCGGCCGAACAATCGGCGCGGATTGGATACGGCGCCCCGAATTCATGAACGCTAGCGGTCATAACAATTCCTATCTCGATCTGTCCTTGGTTCGGTCGTCGATCGAAGGTGCGGGTCTACGGCTTCTCGAATGCGAACAAATCAGTATCGAAGGAGACCAGTTCTACGAAGGTATAATCTACTGGGCCGCCGCCCGGTAAACGTATTGTGAAAAGATAGGCTGGAGAGACCAATGGATCATTTAAATATTCCAGGGGAATACGGCTCCTACGTGGAGATCGACGGTCAAAGCTGTCTCGGGTCGCACTACATTGGTGAGATCTTCGGGGCGGTAGGAATGGACGACCCCCATTTTGTCGAAGCAACTTTGCGCAAATGCGCCCTTTCCGCTGGCGCGACGATCCTTCAGTCAAATATGCATCATTTTCCGTCTGGAGGCGTCACCGGAATCGTTATTCTTTCGGAGTCTCACATCAGCATCCATAGCTGGCCAGAGCACGACTACGCCGCGATCGATATTTTCATGTGCGGGAGAGCCAACATATCGGAAGCAGTCCGGGTCCTTGAAACCGACTTCATGCCCAAGCGGCTGATCGGAACAACGCTTCTACGCGGCCATGATGACCACGGGGCGCAGGCTGCCGTTTCGCTTTCCCAACAGCTACCTGCAATGGCCTTAAACAGAATTTGATCCCCACGGCGTGACCTCCGGGAGGGGGTCGCATGTGCCAACAAGCTTGAAAAGGGCAGTGCCATGATTGAGAAACATGATGATTATCTCAGCGTTGACGCCGGTAATGGCATTACACGGCGGTATCACTGGATTTGGCTTCGTGACAAATGTCCGTGCAGCCAGTGCTTTAACAAGAATAGCCGCCAGAAATATTTCGACAGCAGCACAATTCCTATCGACATTCGTCCCGTCGAGATCGGAGAAGCTGGCAGTACCCTCAGGATAATATGGATGGGAGGACACAAAAGCGAGTACGATTTATCGTGGCTCGCACGGCAAGATTACTCTCATCAAGTCCCACCAAGGCCTGAAGGAGCAAAGCCGGCATACGAACTCTGGGGTGGGATGGAGCTTCCTGCGGAGGCCCGCTTTAGCAGTTTGCAGGCGCAACATGAAGATGAGACCCTGCGGGCAGCCTTGGATGCACTTCTCCGTTTCGGAGTGGTCACCTTTAAGGGAGATCCGATTCGAAAGGTCTCCTTCGAAACCTTTACTGATCGTGTTGCGGGCTTTCTCGACCGGACATATTTCGGTGAATTCTTCGATCTGAATGTGAAACCGGAAGCGACAACAGATAGCGTGGCGTTCAGCACAAGAGAGCTGCCGCTGCATACGGATATTCCCTATTACTCCCCACCACCAGATTTCCAGTTCCTTTATGGACTCGATGTAAGCCCGGAGTGTGCAAGGCGCGGGATAGGAAGCACACGTTTCGTCGACGGCCTTGCCGCCGCCATCGGTCTTCGGTCGGAAGAACCGGAGGCATTTGCAGCTCTTACACGGATCGCCGTTATTAATCGGGCTGAATATCCCCAGGCGAGCAAGATTTACGAGAATATCGCGCCGATCATAAAGCTTGCAAAAGACGGTTCCATTGAGCGGCTTTTGAACAACCCATCGAAGATGTTCTTCGACAACGTCGAGTTCGACGACATGTTGCCTCTCTACAGGGCTTACAAAATCTTCAAGGAACGACTGGTCAGCGCTTCTCCGGCGTACTCACATAACTGGTCCGACGGGGACCTCGTAATCTGGGACAATCGCCGCATCCTGCATGGTCGCGGAGAGTTTGGTAGTCAAGGTGTCAAGCGTATCTTAAGAGGCGGCTACATAAGCGAGACCGAACTGCTCGCTCGCCGTCGTTTCCTGCGCGGCAACGGTCCCGCTCATTACTTTGCATCCGAGACAAGCCGTCCTCCCGCCTTAGCTGAGATGTGAGGTAAAGCCATATGAACATCGCAACAAACTCCCTTTACGTCGACAACCTTACACGCGGTACTGCGCTCCGGGGCCTTATCCATCGCTCTGAATTGACCTTTCTGATGGAAGCCCACAGCGGCTTGTCCGCGAAGATCGTTGAGGAAGCGGGATTCGACGGTATCTGGGCATCCGGGTTATCGATCTCAGCAATGTTGGGCCTGAGAGACAATAATGAGGCGTCGTGGACACAAGTCCTCGACGTCTTGGAGTACATGGCCGATTCCGCGTCTATTCCAATCCTTGTTGACGGCGATACCGGATATGGGAATTTCAACAATGCTCGGCGCTTCGTACGAAAACTGTGCGACAGAGGGCTGGCTGGCGTGTGCTTCGAGGACAAGTTGTTTCCAAAGACAAATTCGTTCATCGGAGAGGCACAACCTCTCGCCGAAATTGGCGAATTCTCCGGTCGAATTAAAGCGGCGCTCGATGCTCGAAACGACGACGGATTTTGTGTCATAGCCAGGGTTGAAGCCCTGATCGCCGGTCATGGCATGATGGAGGCGATGCGCCGTGCCGAAGCGTACCACCAAGCCGGCGCCGACGCGATTTTGATTCACTCGAAAAAAGATGACGCCGGCGAAATCGTCGAGTTCTCCAGGCTTTGGGCTAATCGGTGCCCGCTTGTGATCGTGCCCACCAAATATTATCGCACGCCGACCCAGACGTTCAAGGACGCCGGCATTTCCACTGTGATCTGGGCGAACCATTTGATCCGTTCATCTATCACGGCCATGGCAGACACAGCTAGAAAAATCCAGGCCGAGCAGTGCCTTGTCAATGTTGAAGGCGGTATTGCAACCGTCGATGAGATTTTCCGTCTAACCAAACAAGATGAGCTTTCAGCAGCCGAAAGCAAGTACCTGCCGCCAATGACGGGACTTGTGCCATGCATAGGTTGCTCCGGCCAATTAACTGGGCAGGAAATGCCATGCTCATCAAATTGCAAGCTTTAGGTGAAACATGATTTCGGCTGACAGCTTCATCGATACGGCTATCTCGAACGGATTTTCATTTTTCTCCGGGGTTCCATGCAGCTATCTCTCGCCACTGATCAACCGAGTGATCAGCCGGCGCGATGCAAACTACGTTGGTGCAACGAGTGAAGGTGAGGCCGTTGCAATCGCGGCTGGAGCTTGGTTGGCCGGAAGGCAAACAGTAGTAATGTGCCAAAACTCCGGTCTCGGGAATGCAGTGAATCCGTTGACCTCACTCAACTACCCATTCCGGATACCGACGCTGTTAGTTGTGACCTGGCGCGGAAAACCTGGCGAGGCTGACGAGCCTCAGCATGTTCTAATGGGCAGAATTACCAAAGAGCTGCTGGCGGTCATTGATGTTCCGTCGGACGAGTTTCCAGCGCTGGAAGCCAATATTGGACCTGCTCTCCAAAACGCCCGAAACCGAATGGCGACATCGAGTCTCCCGTTTGCCATGATAATGTCCCGTGATGCTGTCGCTAATTCGGCGCTTGATGAGGTTTCAATTATAGAGCGCGGTGTATCAGGCCCAAATACAAACCTCACCATCGGGGGCCACAGACCGAGTCGGCATGCGGTGCTGGAAAGGCTTTTAACCACGATTCCCAACGACGTCGCAGTGGTCGCTACAACGGGAAAATGCGGCCGGGAGCTGTTTACCTTGGAAGATCGGAAACAGCACATTTATCAGGTCGGTTCCATGGGGGCCGCGAGCGCCATGGCTCTCGGGATAGCGTTAACGACTCAGCGACGGGTGATCGTGATCGACGGCGACGGAGCGGCTCTCATGAAATTGGGGAATTTAGCAACGATCGGAGCTCGGCGCCCTGCGAACTATATTCACCTTCTTCTCGACAACGGTGTCCACGATAGTACCGGTGGGCAGGCGACGGTATCACCATCAGTCGATTTTGCAGCTGTAGCAATTTCGTGTGGGTACTGCTCTGCTTGGACGTGCGACGATTTGGAAGGTTTGGAAACTGCCGTAGCCAATGCGTTTCGTAGTGTCGGACCGACAATGATACATATGCGCATTGCGCCCGGTTCAATGAAAAATCTCGGAAGGCCGACTCTATCACCAGCAGAGGTGGCGCTTCGCTTCAAAGCATTTTTGCAGGAACGATAATTCTTTCAATTTAAGCACAAATCGGACCGTTGCTCATGGCCTCGATAGGAGATCGAGGAATACTGGCCTTGCCATCTCAGATAGTATCCAATTCTTGCACGCATCTACAACGGGTCGCTGGCTGACCAATGAAGGGGTCAAGAGATAATATGATTGAAACGGTTCCATGGATGTTTCAATGGCTATTTTGAGGCGGCCGTGTAACAGCAGATTTTCAGCGTGGATATCTCTAACCAAGGCTAACCCCTGAGCAGCCGCCGCGGCTGCAACTAACAACGACTCATCCGCAAAACTAAGGCCTTTTCTTGAGGCAGCAGGCAGATGCGTGGACCCATTCGCCCGAAACCAAGCAGGCCAGTTAAGCCTATCGTGATCGTGCAACAGTGGAAATTTCAAACAGTCACTGGGATCGCGGATAGGAGAAGCTCCTTCAAGAAGCTGCGGGCTTCCAACGACCACTAATTTCGAAGAAGGCAAGCGTTTAGCCTCGACGCCGGGAGCTGTCTCGTTGCCGTACTGGATGGCGATATCAAATAACTGTCGGCGAACACCCTCCGCATGTGCGGTGTCGATATGTAGTTCGATGTCGGGATGCCGCCTCGAAAATCTATCCATGCGCGGGACCAACCAATGCGAAGCCAAGGCAATCGGTGTCACAATTCGGACGACGTTACGAGCTGAACGGCGTCTGTCAAAATCCTCAACAGCCTCGCGAATTTGTTCAAAAGGTACATGGATTGCCCCCAGCAATCGTAAGCCCTGCTCCGTGAGTTTAACATTTCTGCCGGACCGTTCGAATAGAGTGACATCCAATCTGTTTTCAACGAGCTTGACCTGCTGACTTACTGCTCCGGAGGTCACACCCAAGCTTTGCGCCGCATCCTTGAAGCTCCGGAGGCGGGCTACTTCGACGAATGTTCTGAGCGCGGCAAGAGAAACCGATAACATCATCCTGACACCCGAAATACACCAAGAATTGAATTCCCATTCACCGAACGTTTTTGTGAACGGATACGGCTCGCAATATTCAGATCCCTAAGCAGATCGCCCCCACAGCCACTATTGCGCATGACGCGATACGCTTGAACGTCAGAGCTTCTTTCAGGAAAAACCAGCCAATCAAAGCAGCGAAGACAACACTCGTCTCCCGAAGAGCGGTAATCGGTCCTGCGGGACCGAGCGCGAAGGCTGCCACGACGACGCCATATCCGACCATGGCGAATAGTCCGCCACCGAGAGCTTTCCATGTCTCCATTTCATCAAATGGGACGATTAGCTTTCCGCGAAAAACCCTGAATGTTAGGGGTAAAAGTATTCCGTAAAGCACGAGGACCCAGGCGGTATATCCTCCAGTCGTCATCGCCTCCCGCACACCCAGAGCGTCGACCGTTGCGTAGCTGGCGATAATCGCCCCCGTAGCAAGAGCGAACAGAATCGAAGCCGTCGCAGCACGGCCTTTACCGAGAGAAAGACTCATGATTCCGATTGCTACGAGTGCAACGCCAGCCGTTTGCAAGAGTGTGATATGGTCACCGGCAAATAGAAGTCCGCCCACTGTGACCAAAACCGGCACTGTACCTCGAACGATCGGATAAACCTGTCCTAGCTCTCCATACTTGTAAGCGGCAACAAGAAAGACGCTGTAGCCGACCTGAAGTATCGCCGACAGAGCGATATATATCCATGCGGGGGACGCTGGTATCGGATAATAGAAGAGGAACGGAGCTGCAATAACGGTACTCGAAAAGCTCATGACTGTAACCGTCCAGAGGCGATCTTTCCCGGTACGGAGAAAAGCATTCCATGTCGCGTGTAAAATTGCTGCGAACATAGCGAGGCCGATAACCACAGCGCTCATGCGTCACCCGCGCACTTAACGAGGTGAGCAGCAGCTAATCGGGCATCATCAATCGCGTTCAGTCCTTGTCCCATCTGTGCGAGCAATGTTGCGCCCTCAAGAAGCATTAGGAGCGCTGTTGCGATCTTGCCCGCAGATTCAGGTGACATACAATCCAAGAGGATTCTTCGCATTCGTTCCTGCAGTCCGAGCTTCTGGGCTACAGCCGCTTTATTTACTTGACTGCGCGGATCATTGAACTCCGCCAGTGCGTGTTGAAATACACAGCCATAAAACTCGCTGGTTTTGAACCAGCGCTCGTACCAACAGAATATCTCGTCGATCTTGTGCTGTGGGCTGCTTGCATTTTCTTGTAATTCATCCAGTTGTCGCTCGAAACGCGCAGCACGATACCGCAAAACCTCGACAATAAGCGCATTTTTAGTTGGAAAATGGCGATACATCGTCATCTTCGCAATATCCGCTTCATCAATGATACGGTCTATTCCAGTCGCGTGAAATCCGTTCCGCTTGAATAAGCCGTAGGCCGTTTCGACAATCTTAAGGCGCTTTTCCGCATTTCCGTAGGGGGAACTCATAGCTTGCTTCCAAAGGATGAGACAGGTCTGTATCATCATCATTTACAAAGCAGTTGTCAATGATATGTCTTTAGCCGACTTCACCATAATTCCTTTTGCTGAACCATGACGGGAGTCACGACACCTGAACAAGTTGCTGCTCGATGCCGAGGCTCTTAAAACCGAGGACTGTTAGGGTCTGGCGTAAGTACAGCCTGGAGCGCGAATTTCCGCGACCTATCTGTGTCAGTGATCCCCACGACCGCACTCGCTCCACTGGAGGGGGATGACATGGACGTAGTCAACGATCAGGCGGTTCAAGAATCCCCGGGAAGCCCGCCCATAGCTCCGCCCCGAGTGCCATGTCTTCACTAAAAACCGGCTCCACTTTCCGTTGCTAAGTGTTTGTTAGCCGAACAGAACCACTACGACCGCCTCCTTGCGCCGACCAGCGAGTAACAAAGCCCATTTGAGTAAGTTTGCTCAACCGGAGCATCATCCCTGTGCAAGCTCCGCAACAGGATATCATTTCATACCAGACATGGCGGCCGATGTTGCCAAGCGGAATTTCCAACGGCGACTTCAAGTCGCGACATCGTCAGCGCAATCGATCTCAAACTCATCGATCGGCTTCCAGCCTCTTGTATATCAGTGCCCCATGGCCAGCGCCGCGAGCCGCAACTGCTCGTGAAGGCGACGGCAGTCTGTGAGCAGCGTGCGGATTGCCATCCTAGGGTCGCCGTCATGCCACGCGATCAGGTGAGCAACCTCGTCGTGAACTGGAGATTCAATGGGCTTTGATATCATCACCAACCCCAATGTCGAGCGTGAGTTGCTGACCGCCAAACTTTCTCAGAATATCGGTCGCGGGCCGATACATGGCAGCCTCGGCCCTGCGCTGCATTTCGAGGCGCTGCGTCATGTACCTAGCGCGCGCGCTGCCCTGATTTTGGAAAGTTCCTGCCTGGCTTTCTCTATCACGGTATCGGCCGAATTCATGACAAGCCTCCAATTAATGTTCACCTTATGTTCTATTTAAAATGAAGCTAAGTCAAGGTCGGAACGCGACAGCTCGGCTGAGCGCCGGCTCTAAGTGAGACGGCCCTTCCTGGCATTTAGACATTCACCTCCTGCCTCGTGTTTCCGTGCTCTCTCAGAGTGGCTTTTTGTCTCCAATTTCCGCTCGCTGCACACGAATGACTGACGCCGGTGCAGGAGGCGGATCGGGTTCAAGGCAAACTCACCCCCTCCCCCTATTCGTCCTACTCTTGGAGCCCACCGGACCTTCGGAGCCATCAGGCAGTCGTGGCAATCCGAGCTTCAAGACGTCTCTGTCTCTGGAGCTTTCGTCTCACCCCTCGATGGCATCCACACCCATAGTGACCTCACTCATGCCACCGAACATCGGAACGTCAACCACCACCTGGCCCCGCTTCGACAGTACCTTGCGCACCGTCACCACGAAATCGGCAAACGGGCCGGAGCGGATCGTCACCTGCTTGCCCAGCATATCAGGCATCGGCGGGACACCGCAGGCATCCATGTGTTGTCTCTCCGCAGTCTTGGCGGATAATTGCAGCTGGCGCATCAGCGTTTCGGGCATCAGATAAGGCTTGCCATCCCGGCCCATCAGGCTCTGCAGCCTGGAGGCCAGCAGGAGCCCGGCATAGGCCTCGTTGTCCGGGATCATCCGCACGAACAGATAGCCCCGAAACAGCGCCCGCTCGACGACGATCGCCGGCTTGCGGCGGCGGGGCGGCAGTCTTCGCCGCTCGCAGGGGCACCAGCACTCGATGCCCTGCTCAGTCAGCGCATCGCGGATGACCTGCTCGAGGCCGCTCTTGCAGCGCGCCACCACCCAGCGGGCGAGTTGATCGAAGTCAGGACGGTCGTGCCGTGCCATGGCGATCTGACGCTTCCGTCTGGCCTCAACGGCTGTGACACGCGCCAGCGTCAAGAGCCTTTCGTTTGAGATGACGGTCTGTTGGTTACGGTCACGGTTATGCTCCATCATAGGTGCGTCCCTTGCTCAGGCTGGTGGTGAAGTGATCAAGGGCAGCCTCGACCGCCACATCGAGATCGGGTTGTTGTTGGTCGATCGCCGGAAACGAGATCCAGTCGCTCAGGCCATCGACGAACATCCAGCCGCGGCGCTCGTGCAGCCGTCGCCAGGCCGCAAACAGAGCGCTGCCGCACGCGACCGTCTCGAAGCTGGTGACCAGCGGCAGGATGTCGGTCGTCGTCTTGAACGGCTCGTTGCGCCCGGCAAGATCGTGCATCTTGCTGACCATTGGCCAGCCATGGTCACGGCGCTTCTCCCAAGCCAGCGCCTCCCGGCTGATCGCTCCGGATGTAATCCGCCGTTCATCGAAAGCCGTGATCACCAGCTGGCCTGTGGGCTCGCAGAGCAGGGCCTGGAAATGCCGACCCATCCAGAGCTTGCCGCAGACCTTGGCGATGACGTGGGTGTGGGAACGGGTGTGGGGATCAGTTTGGGCGCAGGCATGGACATGGGAATGGGGATGTGTCCGAGCGTCGGCATGCGTCCGGGCATCGCTTGGAACCCGATGTCCCGTCACACCCTCAGGCATCTCCCTCCATGCCCGTGCCTTGAGGTAGACGGCAGGTACCGTCAGGTCCTCGCGTGCTGTCCAAGCCAGATAGGCTGGCGTCCGCTCGATGCAGGCCTCCCGCTCATCAGCCGACAGCGCAAACCAGGCATTGCGGGCAAAGTCAGGATTGCCGGGCCTCGGCCACAGCTTGAACCAGGTGTCGAACTGTTGTCCGATCCGGGCGCGCGCCAGTCGCCTTGCCGCCCTGTCATCGACATCAGCGGCACCACGACCGTCCCCAGCCGGTTCGCGCGCGCCCTCCCCTTGGTAGGAGTCAGTCTTTGCTAGATTTGAGTTATTACTAAGGGCCGATTTTACCGGCGCCGGTAAAACCGGCGACGGTTCTGCCGGCGACGGCAATTCAGTCTGCGGTCGATATGCAACGCTTTTGGATGCCGCATCGGCTCCGGCAAAGCCGTCGGAATGACAGGATGTGTCGGAAGCATCAGACGCATCTGCCGTCTCCGAAGCATCAAACGCTTCTGTCAGCTCGGCGGTATCGGAGACATCATAGGCGTCGGTATTGGCGACGCCTGGTTGGCGCGGCTCGTCAAAGATCACCAGCATTGTTGGCCCGAATTTGCCGCCGGCGCGGGTCTGCTCGCGTTCCGCATAGCCGGTCTCCACCAGCTCGGCGATCATCTTGCGGGCCTTGTCGCGCCCGCAATTGCCCTTCTTGACGATGTCGCCGATCACCACTGTCCAGTTGTCGGGCTTGGACAGCAGATAAGACAGCAGCCAGCGCGCCTCCATCGACAGCCTGGCATCTTCAAACACATGATTGGGAATGGCAGCATAGTGCGCATTGCGCACCCCGCGCCGGATCGTCGCTTCGCCGCTCACAACGCACCGCCTGCGCGCACCAGAGTGCGCAGATCGAAACGATCGATGAGACCGCAGAGACCGAGGATATCGAAGAGATCGAGCATGCCGTCATCGTCGCCAGCGGCCGGGACAGGCTGGTCGTTATCGATGTCAGGATCGATCGGACGGATAAGGCTGAGCAGGATCGGGATCATTCGCGCATAATATGCGCAAACAGATATCATGAAAAGGCGATTTTATCCATAAACGGATTTTTTAGTTTCGCCGATCTATAGTACCCACATGACCATGGATATCGCGACCTACATAGCCCAACTGCTCAGCATGAAAAAATGGAACCAGGTGAAGCTGGCAGCCCATTTTGGCGTGTCCCAATCCACCGTCAATCGATGGAAGTCCGGCTCCGAGCCGGAAGGCCACCACCGCGACGCTATCCGCGAACTCTACAACACGGAGTTCGGCACCCCGGACAGCAAACCGTTCAAGCGCGTCAAGCTGATGGGCAAGGTCGGCGCCGGCCAGGAAATCTACGCCATCGACGATGGCGGGCAAAGCGATGTCGATGCGCCGGCAGATGCCCATCAGAACACCGTTGCCGTTGAGGTGTCAGGGGAATCGATGTATCCCGCCTATGAAGAGGGAACCATCCTCTTCTACTCCAAGACCTTGCCGCCCTCGGAGATGGTCAACAGGCGCGCCGTCGTGCAGCTGGCGGATGGTCGAATCTTTGTCAAAACCGTCCGCCCGGGCACAACCCCGAACACCTGGACGCTGACCAGCATCAATGCGCTCTACCCAGATATGATCGACCAGATCGTCGAGTGGGCCGCGCCGATCGACTGGATCAAGCCGCGGTAAAATATCCGGATTATCCGCTCACCGAAAAATAATTATGTGTTTGCGCATTTTTATCTTGCTCAGGAAATTCCGTTTGCGCATATTATCCTCGTCTGCAGCGTGCTACGCTTATCCCTGCGGATAACCGGCAGCGCGGTGTGCGCCGCGCCCTAATCTGCAGGACAAAATGAGGATGAACCCCATGCAGCAGACTGACACCCTCACACCCGAAGACGAGCGTGATCGAGCTCAGATGTTCGCGCTCTATCAGGAGCGCGGCCCGCAGACCGAGACTGACCTCCTCAGCGCCGGCATCAGCAAGGACAGTCAGCAGCGCAATGCAGCGGCGGTCGCATATCGCGTTCGGCTGTTCGACGCGACCTAACCCAGCAGCTTGTCGACCCACCCCGCTTACCGGGTAGCAACTCGGTCGGATTGGGGTTCCGCAACCGGGCCATTGCGGTTTGCGAACGGATCAAACTCCCACAGCACCACCAACAAGCCAACGCAGCCGCACAGCGGACTGCGATCGATGATCCGTGCCCGCATCACGGCCATCAGGAAGAGGACGTCATGAGCACCCCATCCAAACAGCAGCCGCGCCGACCGCTCTTCCGCATCCGCTTCCGCGATGGCCACACCGTCACGATCGCTGCCGCCAACAGCCTCAAGGCGGAACAGAAGGCACTCCACGGCCGGCCCGGATTTATCGACACGGTTCGCATTATCAAAGGGAAAAGCTGATGTGTGAAATCAAGGCAACTGCGAAGCATATGGTCATTCCATGATCGTCAGTATGGAAGATCTTTATCTGGCCCGCCAGGGCGTTGCTGAAGCAATTGCCGCTTGCGAAGATGAAGGTGAACACGACGAAGCGGCGACTTATGCACCGCTTTTTGAGCGCCTAGACAATGAAATAATCTCCCGCGAAAATCGCAGGGATACGATCAGCCGCGCACGGCAGCTAATCGCAAATCAACCCAGATCAATCGCGGCTGGCTCAAACCGATAAGCCATTGCCGTGAGGACTTCCTGTACCTGTGAGATGGGATGCCCGTCACCATAAGTTTCACGGCTGAACGCATGCCCCATTAGATCGGCCTGCATACGCTCCGGTGCTTTTTGCTCATTCAGGCGATCCTGGAAGCTGTGCCTAAGTGAGTATAAGCTGTGCTTGTCAGACGGCAAAAGCCCGTTCTTGCGCAGATACTTATTGATCGCGGTCGACATCGAAGCCGCCTTATCAAAGTACCTCTCCAGCCCGTTCGGGACCTGTTTTGCCGCCAAAAGCGACACGCCCACCAAAGGAATTGTTCTCTCGCGAAATTCCGTCTTGAGCGTCGCCCCGGTGCGTGGTGTCAGGCGCACATGAGGCACCGAACCATCCAGACGAATATCTTCCGGACGCAGAGCACACAGTTCCTCCGCGCCCATTCCCGTTTCAATGGCCAGATAGACTGCCATACGCGCTGTTTTATTCAGACCGCAGAGCGCCTCAGGCCGCAACAGAACATTCTCGACATGGTCGCGCGTGAACGATGGCCGGCGGCGCTGGATTGATTGCAGCTTCAACTTGGAAAACAACGACGGAAGATCCAAGTTGTATTCCGTCGCCATTGTCGAGATAATACTACTGACGAGCATCATATGCTTATTGGCCGTCTCGGGCGAGATATGACTGCCCACAACGCGTGCAGCAAGCCAATCTCGATATTTTCGGGAATGAATACGGGTAAGATTGGCAAACTCTACCTCGCTTCCCAAACAATCAACGAACTCTCGCCAGGCCTGCTCGCGAGCCACCTTCCACCGTCGCTTTTGATCCTCTCGCTTCTGCACCTGACCAGGCACAGTAACCTGTTCATAAGCCATGAAGAGATCGGACAGAGTGACTGCAGGAGGCTCTTCTGCACCAAGCAATGCGCGCCGAGCACTTTTGTCTGCCCCTCGACCAACAACCGCTTTTGATTGTTGCACCAGATCCAACAGCGGCCCGTCGTGCAGCTCCGATGCCGAGCGATAGATGTAGCCCTCCAACTGGGCGCGACTGACGGCGGCCTTGTGACGGTCCCAAGCAGACTTGCTTTCACCCTTTGCCAGCGCTGCCCAGAGCGCTTCGAGATTTCGCTCCGCGTCGACTGCAGCATTGACTGCTGCCGTCCAGCTATCCGTTCGCAAGCTGACGCGGACAATGCCTCGTTGATCGAGTCGCGCCAAAGCCGTTGGCACGCGCCGCACATAATAGAAGATTCCTTCGCGCCGCTTAATGCGGTCAGAGGCTGATTTATGACGCGCCATACAATCAATTGTATCCCAATTTGTTGCGCAGTTTGTATCGCAGAAACTGGCATCTCGCCATCGGGAAGAAGCGTCACGTGAGCTAAGTACTTGATTTTAACGACGCAAAAATTTCAAACTCAAATTTACTATGGAAATTTGTGGCGCACCCGACAGGATTCGAACCTGTGACCTTTGGAATCGGAATCCAACACTCTATCCAGCTGAGCTACGGGTGCGTTCAGATGAGCACTTGTGGTGCGAAGCGGTACATAGCCTAGTCTGGTGGCCGCATCAATGGTGAATTTGTGTTCGATCCACAGAAGCCTGCCTGCCGAAAAAGGCACCTCTAAAATAAGCGATTGTGGATACAGCTGTTTTACTCCTATATTGTTTCAGGGAGAAATCGTTCAATTAAAGAATTATCTTGTACCCATATGTTAAGAAGGGTAAAGATGAACTGTTATTGAGAGTCAGAACATGCCGGATTGTGGGATCGGGCATTGGTCACGGGAGGTTTGTAGTCTAGGGGCATGAGCAATCAACATTTTATTGGTGAGGGCGCCGGTGTTCGACAAGGGGTTGTCGATTATTCCGGGCTAGCCTATTCACTCGGCTTTCGCGTTAGGCGCGCACAACTGGCCATTTTGCAGGACTTTCAGGATGTTCTCGGCGGTCATGATATCCGGCCAGCTGATTTTTCCGTTCTGTCGATCATTGCCGGTAATTCCGGAATGAAACAAAGCGACGTCGCCTCGACGCTGGCGATCCAGCGGGCCAATTTCGTCGCGATCGTCGACGGGCTGGAAGACAAGGGCCTTATCGAGCGCCGTCGCTCGGATACGGACCGCCGCGTCTATTTTCTTCACCTGACGTCCAAGGGTTCGGCATTTCTCGAAGAGCTTTTGCCCAAGTGGCGCGAGCATGAGGAAAAATTCATTGGTCGGCTCGGCGGATCGGAAAAACGCGATCAGCTCATTGAATTGCTGAAGTCGATTTCTGAGTAATGGTCAATCAGACTCAGGTCCGGTGTCATATCCGGACCTGAGTTATCGCATTGAAATGCGGCTTCATTTTTTCCATGAAAATTTCGGCTATCGCCTGCCTGGCCCGACGAACAAGAGCTTTTCCCTGACGCTTGGGTTTTCAAGCACTTAGGTTTTCAAGCACTTGAGTTTTCAAGATCTTGTCTTCAGGGCCTGGTCTATCAGTTGATTGGCAATGGTCATCCGGGTATGAGCCGCATCCGCAAATAACGGATGAACCAGGTCCGGGTGATTGAGCTGCGCAAACGCTCTCCGCTTCGCTTTCAAGCTTGAAGCCTCGTCGTTATCAGCAATACCCAGATCCTCCGCAACTTCCTCCGGCGCAAGACGCGCGAGGTAGGCGGGCATTTCAGGGGGAGCCACCTCTTCCTCGGCCAATTCTGCCTCGGAAACAGCTTCCTCATCAGGCATCAGCTCGAGATATTGCTCTTGCGCCCACGCCGCGGCGGCTTGTGGCACGTGGCTGTTTTCCTGAACGAAGCCGGTATTCAATCCAGAGACGCGGTAGTGATTGGCCCCACCCTCACGTTCGGCCTTTTCCGCCTCTTCGTTGGAAAGCCGCTCGACGACGGATTGAAAGATCGATTGTCCAAACAACATCGCGCCTGTCCTGATTTGCCAAGAACTCTACAGCACAACGGACAGAACCGGAATTAGTTTCCAAGAGCGGCACGACAACAGCGGTAAAAGCTAAACGATCAGCCTGACGGAGCCGGAGGTTCGTCCTTCCTCCAGGTCGGCATGGGCCTGCGCCGCTTGCGCCAAGGAATAGCGCGCGCCTTCCGGCAGGCTGAAACCGGCTTTCAGCACCTCGAACCACGCTTCAGCTGCTCGCCGGTATGCATCCCGATCGGCAAGGAGAGAAATAATGCTCGCCCGAATGAGCGATCGATTGACAAGACTCATGGGATCGATGAGCGGCAAGGCGCCTGCGGTTTGCCCGATCGATGCCACCAGTCCGAAAACACGCACGGCGCGCAGGCTTCCGGCAAGGGTATCACCACCCACACCATCGATGACCAGATCAACGCCCCGGCCCTTCGTCAGTCCCAATGTCACATCGACAAAATCGCTTTGTTTGTAAAGGACAGCATGGTCGAGGCCGTGTTGTGTCGCAAGCTCGGCCTTTGCCTGCGATCCGACGGTGCCGATGACTTTTGCGCCCTTCTTCTTCGCCCATTGCGTCAGGATCAGGCCAAGCCCGCCTGCCGCAGCATGAACCAGAACCACCTGCCCCGGCACCACCTGTCCAACGGTTTCAAGCAGCATATGCGCGGTCAATCCACGCAGAAACGATCCACCGAGAATCTCGTCATCAAGCTCCGCAGGCGGCTTTACGGCGATGGAGACCGGAATGATCCTGCTGGCCGCATAGCTGCCAGCTGGCAATCCCGCATAGACCACCCGGTCACCAACCTGGAAATCGGTAACGTCATCCGCCACCTCTTCAACCACGCCCAAGGCTTCCACGCCCGGCACCGCCGGCAAGGGCAAAGGATAGGCGCCGCTCCGGTGATAGATGTCGATATAATTGACACCGACCACCGTCTGCCGCAGGCGAATTTCACCTGGCTTGAGAGAGACGATGTCATGCGAAACCGGCTGCAAAACATCCGCTGCGCCAGGATATTCAAATTCCATGACCAAAGTCATCAGCTCACTCCCTGTGTGTCGCACCCTCGCTGTCATACCAAGGCTTCTTGCCAAGCATTGTGGTATTCCATTTTCAGACATCTCAAGGCGAGGTGCATTTGCATCTTTGTGCATTGGTATCTCTGGTAGGCTCATGTGCGATAGTGCATACTTACGCACAGTACATGTGGAGAAACGCACAAGTGAACTGGGATGATTATCGGTGCTTCCTGACCCTCGCCAAAACGGGTAGCTTCTCACGGGCAGCACGCCTGCTTCACGTCGATCACACTACTGTCGGCCGGAGGGTTGCGGCATTAGAGGTGGATCTCGGTATAAAGCTGGTGGAGCGGCTGGCGAGAGAAGTCCGGCTGACGGCAGAGGGTCATGATCTGGCGACCCTGGGACTACCCGTCGAAGAAGCAATGGCCAGCGTCGAACGGGCGGCGGCAGGCGGCGGTGCAGCATTGGCGGGACCTGTGCATATTTCCGCGCCACCCGGGCTGGCATCGCTCTTGCTGGCACCGAAACTGGTTTCCCTGCATCGCCAGTATCCCGAAATCAAAATCACGATGTCGAGTGACAAGGATTTTGCAAATCTCAATCGGCGCGAAGCGGATATTGCACTACGATTGTCGCGCCCACTCTCGAACGGACTTGTCGCCCGCAAACTCCGCGATATCCCATTCTTCTTTTTCGCAAGCCACACCTATGACATCGCGGAGGATGACTGGGAATTTATCACCTATCTTCAGGCGGATGATATTTTGCCGCAACAGAGCTGGTTGATGCAGCATATCGGGTCGAGAACCATTGCGCTGCGATGCAGTGATGCCGCGAGCCAGGTTCAGGCCGCCGCCTCCGGCCTCGGCGTGGCACTGTTGCCGGACTATCTTGGATATAATGATACCCGTCTCAGGAAATGCCCCAGCCGGCTCACGCCGCCACGGCGCGAATTATGGATGGTGGTACATGACGATATTCGCCACGCACCACGGGTGCGGGTCGTGCTGGATTTCCTGATCGGCATACTCACCGCCACGCAAGATCTCGAATTGCCACATGCATCAGAGGCTTGAGACATTCGAAACCGGAATGGTAATTATCCAGCAGACTTAAAGTGTTACAGCGCCGCACGTTTTATAAAACGCACGGCGCTGCAAAGAGAGCCTCCCACCGCAAGCGGCGGCAACTCCTGCCTTCACCCCTGGCTCTGCGACTGGCTTTGACCGGTTTCCGCGACGCTCACCGTTACGGACATGTCTTCGCCCGCCAGGCCGATGCGCATGCCGGAAACTGGTGCTGCGTCGGCGTAGGACAGGCCAGAGGCAAGCCGCACATAGCGGGCATCCGGGCAGACATTATTGGCGGCATCGAAGCCGACCCAGCCGAGCGATGGAAGGTGTATTTCGGCCCAGGCATGGGTTGCCGTCTGCTCTTCGATCCCTTCCATCATCAGATAGCCGGAAATATAACGGGCCGGCATGTTCATCAGCCGGGCGGCCGAGATCATGATATGCGCATGATCCTGGCACACGCCGATCCCCGCCTCCAGCGCCTGTTCGGCGTTCGTCTCGGTGGTGGTCGTCCCCGTCTCATAGCGCACTTGTTCATGCACACGGGCCATCAGGTCGTGCATCCTGGCCAATTCGTTGTCCCCTGCCAGGCTTTTGACCAGATCACGCACCAGCTTTCCGGCCTTGGTGCGCGGCGTATCGCGCAGATAAAGCCAAAGCGGCACATAGCCGGTATGAACGCCAAACACGCCAGCGCGGTCCTCGGTTTTTACCTCGCCCGAGGCGACGATTCGCACGGACTTGGCTTCCCCTTCAAAGGAAACCAGATGAGTGTGATTGCCGAACTGGTCGTTGAACCCGGCCTCGACATTGGCACCATCCACCACGATCGTCCAGGACAGCACGTGCAGGCCAGGGTTTTCGATCGGGGTCAGCCTGAGCCGCTGGAGCGAGAACTGCACCGGCTCGTCATAGCTATATTCCGTCACATGATTGATTTTCAGACGCATCGCTTGTGCCCCGCTCAACTGTAGAATCGGTAGCCCTCGTTAATCTCATGCCCCAACCGGTTGTTGCGGGAAATGAAATTATCGAGAAACTCGTGCAGGCCCTGATCCATGATCCGGGTAATGTTGCTGGAGCGCAGCGACGCACGAATGCTATCGGCTGTTTCATGGGCAGGCAGCCGCTCGCCATATTCCTTGCCGATATAGGCAAGATTGCTGACGATCTTCTCATAGCAATAGGCCAGAGACCGTGGCATCTGTCCATTGAGGATCAGGAAATCGGCAATATTGGCAGCAAGATAGTCGCCATCATAAACCCAGCGATAAGAGCGATGCGCCGAAACCGACCGCAGGATCGATTCCCACTGGATATTGTCCAGCGATGAACCGACCTGGTTTATCGAGGGCAGCAGCACATAATATTTCACATCGAGGATGCGGCTGGTATTATCGGCTCGCTCGATGAATGTGCCGATCCGGGCAAAATTATAGATCTCGTTGCGCAGCATCGAGCCATGAAATGCGCCGCGGATCAGCCCTGCCCGCCGCTTCACCGTATCGATGGTTTCCGGCAGGTCGGCGGATTTCAGCTTGCGCGCCAGAAGCTGTTTCAGCTCGATCCAGCATTCGTTGGTGGCTTCCCAGGTTTCCCGGGTCAGCGCGGTGCGCACCATGCGGGCATTGTTGCGGGCGCTGTCGATGCACGACATCACGCTGGACGGATTGGCCGTGTCGCGCAGCAGAAAGTCGATGGCATCAGCCGCCGTTACTTTCGGATGCGCTTCCAGGAAAATATCCAGAACATCGGCACTTTGCAGCACGCCAGTCCAGTCGTCGTCGGTGGCACCGGACCGGGTCAGCGAGACGCGCAGCCCCGCATCCACCAGACGCGCAATGTTTTCAGCACGTTCGATATACCGGAACATCCAGAAGAGGCCGTTTGCAGTTCTTCCCAGCATGACCATCAGTCCTCCAATACCCATGTATCCTTGGTGCCGCCGCCCTGGCTGGAATTGACCACCAGCGACCCCTGCTTCAGGGCCACGCGGGTCAAACCGCCGGGAATGATCTGCACCTTGTCGGAGACAAGCACATAGGGACGAAGATCGACATGCCGGGGCGCGATGCCCTTGTTGACCAGAATCGGCACGGTCGAGAGCGACAGGGTCGGCTGGGCAATGTAATTGCTGGGACGGGTCTTCAGCTTTTCAGCAAACAGCACCCGCTCCTTCTTGCTGGCGGTCGGCCCGACCAGCATGCCGTAGCCACCGGAGCCGTGCACTTCCTTGACCACCAGTTCTTCCAGATGCTCGAGCACATAGGCCAGACTATCAGCTTCCGAACAGCGCCAGGTCGGCACGTTTTCCAGGATCGCCTTGCGGCCGGTATAGAACTCGACGATTTCAGGCATGTAGGAATAGATCGCCTTATCGTCGGAAATGCCGGTGCCGGGCGCATTGGCGATGGTGATATTGCCGGCGCGGTAGACATCCATGATCCCAGGCACGCCCAGCGCCGAATCCGGGCGGAAGGTCAGCGGATCGAGGAAATCGTCATCGACGCGGCGATAAAGCACGTCGATCGCTTCATAGCCGCGGGTGGTGCGCATCTTCACCTTGCCGTCGATGACGCGCAGGTCCGAGCCTTCCACCAGTTCCACGCCCATCATGTCGGCCAGGAAGGAATGTTCGTAATAGGCGGAATTGTAGATGCCCGGCGTCAGCACCGCAACGCGCGGCTTACCTTTGCAGCCGGGAGGTGCCAGCGAAGCCAGCGACTGGCGCAGCAGATAAGGATAGTCCTCGACCCGCTGTACCTTGTTGAGCTGGAACAGTTCGGGAAACATCTGCATCATGGTTTCGCGGTTTTCCAGCATATAGCTGACACCGGACGGCGTGCGGGCATTATCCTCCAGCACATAGAATTCGCCCTCGCCGGTGCGCACGATATCGGTGCCGACGATATGGGTATAGACGCCGCCCGGCGGACGGAAGCCGATCATTTCCGGCAGGAAGGCGACATTGTTCTCGATCAGCTCGCGGGGAATGCGGCCAGCCTTGATGATTTCCTGCTTATGATAGATGTCGTCCAGAAAGGCATTGAGCGCCAGAACGCGCTGCTCGATACCCTGGGCAAGCTTTCGCCATTCCTGGCCGGAAATGATCCGGGGAATGAGATCGAAGGGTATGAGCTTTTCCGAGGAATCCTCGTGACCATACACGGCGAATGTAATGCCGGTCTTTCTGAAGATGGTTTCCGCATCCCGCGATTTTGCGATCAGATGCTTGGGGTCCTGGCTCGAATACCAGTCGAAATATTTCTGGTACGGTCCGCGCGGGCTGCCGTCCGCCGTAATCATTTCATCAAATGCCAATGGCGCTATCCCCGTTTGTTTTAGCCATATGAATACAGTGCCTTTTACAATGCAAGAAGCGTGCTCAATTTGAATGAAATATTTCAATCCGCCAAAATCCCGCGAAAACAGCCAAAAAACTGGGCGTTCGCCAGCGCTGTGACCAACCTCGCTTTAGGCGCCGGCAACAGCGCGCATAAATTCGATGCAACTGCGAGATTTATAAGCAGCTCCTTCAGGTTTCCCCACCACCATGTCTGAATGTTGAAACCATCGGCAACAGAGAAAACGATAGAGGGGCTGGCGCGCTGCCCTCGCCTCAAATCAGGCCTGATGAAAGTCGTGATGCCGCCCCTTTTCCGGGCTAACGGCTGCTCTATCTTCAGGTCAACAAAAGTTGTCTTGGCGAAAAAGCTGTCTACAGACACGATAAGCCATCGCCACCAAGCCAGAGAGCCGGACTGCTGATTTGCCATTGTAGATGCACATAATTGTCGTGTTGAACCGATTCCGGTTTGACCGTTTATGCGCTAGCGTCAGGAATATTCGAATCACGACCAATCGTGTTCTGGAAACATCGATACGCTATCCCGCGCATGTCGCAGACAGGATGTATTCAGAAACGGTTGTGAAGGTCATAGCCGCTGCGGAATTTGAAGACTTGCGTAACGGGTCCGGCATATAAAAGACAGGTGCGCATTGCATGGATGAAAACGGCAGGGGCATAAATGGTATGAAGGAATTCGGCATGGGATATGACGACGCGTCAGGCAAACAAGCAATACTGACGCGGCGCGGACTGCTTGGCGGCATTGCAGCCACACTGGCCGCACCGTCTTTCGCACATGCTTTTGACGTTCCCGCTGAGCCGCGCCTGCTGCATCACGATTACATGAAAATGCGCGAGCGCTTTCGCACCCGGCTGCTGCAAAAAGGCCCCGCCCCCGACAAATATGAGCCCTTGACCGCACCTGCGGGCGCCAACCGGATTTTCTACCGCTCAGGGCGTGGCGGTGAACTGACCCTGGCGGCCTGGGTGTCCAGCTATAAACGCGAGCGTAAACTGAAGCCCGCCGTGCTGTTCCTGCATGGCGGCAATGCCATGGGTGCTGGCCAGTGGGAGCCGCTGAAAGGCTATGCGGATGCCGGCTATGTGGTGATGATGCCCTCCATGCGCGGTGAAAACGGCCAGATGGGGATTTTCTCCGGCTTTTACGACGAAGTGGATGACGTGCTGGCGGCAGCCGACCGGCTGGCGCATCTGCCCGGTGTAGACCGCGAGCGGGTATTTCTGGCCGGTCACAGCATTGGCGGCACGCTGGCCATGCTGGCCGCGATGAGCACCCATCGCTTCCGCGCCAGCGTGCCGATATCAGGCAATCCGAATGCCTTCCGTTTTTTCAATCGCTATCCAGAAGACATTCGCTTTGACGACAGCCGCCCGCATGAATTCGAGGTGCGCAGTGCCGTCTGCTATGCCCATAGCTTCAAATGCCCGGTGAAACTGCTGCATGCCGAAACCGAAACCAGCTTCGAGGACAATGCCGCCCTGTTGATAAAGCGTGCCCGGGCCGCCAACGCCATCATCTCGTCGCAAGAGGTGGAAGGCAATCACACCAGCGAAATCCCGCATGCGGTGGAAGCCAGCATGCAGTTCTTCCATCAGGTCGCGGCGTGACGCCTGTTGCGCAAGTCTATAGACCGGAGGCGGTGTAAGAGGAAATTGTGCCGCGGGCTCAACCCGCAACATTCGCCTTCACTGAAAGGCGCTCTTGCGTCTAAGTGCGCGATAGAGCGTGGCGCGGCTGATGCCCATGTCGCGGGCCGCTCCCTGGACGGTGACAGATCCACCATGAATGGCACCACGCGCCACCTCCACATCCTGCGTCGTCAGTTTGACGGGCCGCCCTATGGCGCTGCCGCGCTGCCGCGCGGCTGACATGCCCGCCCGCGTCCGCTCGGAAATCAAACTGCGCTCGAACTGTGCGAGGGCGCCCATGATGTGGAAAATCAGAACGCCGCCAGCCGAAGCCGTATCGATACATTCGTTAACGGAATAAAGGCCGATTTTCCGCTCTCCAAGTTCCGTGACCATCTCGATCAGATGCGACAAAGAGCGCCCCAATCGGTCAAGGCGCCAGATCACCAGCGTATCGCCTGATTTGAGTGCAGCAAGCGCCTCCATCAAACCCGGCCTTTGCCGCGTCGCGCCGGAGAGCCCCTGATCCGAAAAAATCCTCTCACATCCCACCTGCGCCAACGCCTGGAGTTGAAGATCAAGATTCTGATCACTGGTGGAAACGCGAGCATAACCAATACGCATCAGGCAAAAACACTCATAACAGATGAAATTTAAAGTCTCAAAGGTGAGATCAACAATAAGTGTATCATAATGGTTCCCTTTTAATCACAACCAAAGAGCGTGTTCAACCTAAAAAACGACCCTAAAGTGCTCATTTTTGGTGTTTTTTTTCTGTCAAGAAACAGTGGAGAATTGAACATTACAAGTAGAACATCAGAGAATCTAATTTTAGTTGTATAAAATAAAATTATATCCTTGGATTGCATTTTTTATGTATCAGATTGCAAATGGGAACGCTTTCGAGACGGAAAAAACGTCAGAAAGCATCACAGGAACCACCATTAAGGATCTGACAAAATGAAATATTCCCTGTCTCTCGAATTCGACACCGATGTCTTGGGCCTCATCAAGGAAGCCGGCCAGCGTGTGGCGGTTGCCAAGCCGGTCGGCAATGGCGCTCCGAACGTGATTTGGGTCGATATCGACCCCTTTCAGGTCACGACCATCGAATGGGAGGAGAATTACTGGATCTATGCTTCGACCGACAGCGTAGAACATGGCGTATCTATCAATAAGCTGAGCGAAGCCTCGAGAGACCCAGCGCTCGACGGCGGATACTACGAATTCACCAACAACAACATCTTCGCCCCCTTCCGAAAAAACAGCAGCGCGCTGCCGGTAAATACCGGCACCTATGCTGCAATCAACAACATGGATTTCGATCGCTATCCGGCCCTGACCTTCGGTCTTGCCCAGGACGCTCTCGTCAACAGGAAGCTGCATGAGCGTAAGCCGATCTCGGCCCAGACCGTGCTCGCCACCCAGTCGATCCGCATGACGCCCTTCACCTATGTCTACGTCTGGTTGCAGGCCGAATTCGAAAGCCAGACGATCATCACCGAGATCGCCGGCACGCCCAGCATTGCCAAGTTCGGCGGCAGCGTCTCCGAAATCTCCCTGAAATACGATCCGATCCACGGCCTGTTCGGCCAGGCGTGATCTGAGACACGTTGAGCCGCAGAGCCGACGCCTTCCCACCAAGGCGTTACCCTTTGCGGCTGAGCTTCGGCGGTCAGCATCCCCACCCCTGCGTGCTGACCGCCGGTTGATCGAAATATTCACTGCCCTGCTTCAACTCATGCCGGAACCCACCGGACGCAAGCGTCCGCACTCCGCCACTTATTCCTCAGGAGTCATTATGATCCATGTCCAAAAAGACGACAGTCTCGCCAATGTCATCGTCAATGCCTTTGCAAATGCTGCGGCACCGGCAGCCGTTGCCCTCGACCCTTACGTAACGGGTATCTCTCCCGAATCCATCACTATCACAGCCAATGGCTTCGGGCCGATCATCATCGACGACCCGCAGGACAATATCATGTATATCGTCTCGACTAATGAGGTCGACTTGGAAATCACTACTCACTCAATCGTCGGATAGCCGAGGAGGACCAGCCCGCGCCTGATCCACAGGCGTACGGACGAACCAGTCGCTCATTCGTAGATGTGCCGGCCGAGCAAGGTTCGGCGGTAATAGCCGCCGAACCACACAACCCCGCCTGTAACAGAACGACCGTTTGCCATCCACAACCGGTATACGGAAGAAAGATTGGATCATGCCAATCTGAAAATGCCTTTTTATGACCAACGCCGTGCTGACGCTCCATATTTACGGCGGCTTTCTGCAAACGTCGATCACCCACGCACACACGCCGCCATTTCTATCACCCGAGCAGATAACGGCCAAGCCCTGCGCCTCAGCCACATCCTCCCCTCGCCCGTTGCCTCCCGCCGCCAAACCCGGCAAAAGAGGTGATGACAGTCGAGGGCAGGATGTGAGTGACGAGAAGACCATCACGCTTTATGAAGCGATCGGCGGCGATGCGACCGTGAAGGCGCTGGTGCATCGCTTTTATCAGTTGATGGACACGCTGCCGGAGGCGGCGCATTGCCGGGCCATTCATCCGGCTGATCTCACCGAAAGCGAAGAGAAGTTTTACGATTATATCACCGGCTATCTCGGCGGGCCGCCGGTCTATATGCAAAAGCGCGGCCATCCCATGTTGCGGCGTCGGCATTTTGTGGCGGAGATCGGGCCACAGGAGCGCGATGAATGGCTCTTATGCTTTCGCCGCGCCATGGACGAGACCATTGCCCACGAGAAGCTGCGTGAGATCATCGGGACGCCGATTGAAAAGCTTGCCCATCATATGCAGAACAAGGAATAGCGCCATGAGCCTGCGCGCATTGAGACCTCTCCTGCTAATCTTGTCCGGCCTGTTCGGCGCCTGCGGCGTCGGGCTGGCGGCAGCGGCGGCGCATGTGACGGGAGCTGGCAATCTGCTTGGCCCCGCCTCCTCGATTGCGCTCACCCATGCCCCCGCCTTGCTGGGGCTTTATCTGGCCGGTGACAGGATTCGCACCGCCACGCTATCCGGCCTGATGATCGGCCTCGGCGTGCTGCTTTTTGCCGGTGATCTCACGGTCAAGCAATGGACCGGCCAGAGCCTGTTTCCTATGGCCGCCCCAACGGGCGGTATTGCGATGATGGTCGGTTGGGCGCTGTTGGCGCTCGGCGCATTTTTGCCGCGCAGCTGATCAGCTGCTACGCCGCGCCGCGTTGCGGTGCCATTGCGGCGGCGGAAAATCGATGACCTCGGCTGAAATCGCTTCCCGCCGCAACCCCTGCGCCAAATGCTGGGTGCGCGATACAGGCCGTTCATGCAGGCCCGGCAGCCGGATAATGTCAGCCATCGCCGCCTGCCGTTCCCGGCCATCCTGCTGCCGCTCGTAGAGCGCGCCAATCAGCCCCTCGCCCGCCTGGTCGCCAAGCTTGTGCAGCTCGATCATCAGGGTGCTATCACCACCGTCATGCATAAATCTGTCCCTTAATTGCTGTCAGAGCGGTCGTTCAACGTCTGAAGCGCCCGTTCCAGGCTGGATTTCGAGCCGTTGCGCAGCGGAATGAAGGTCTTGCCGAATTTCTTGCAGCCACTCTTCACCCGCAGACACGCATCATGGCTGATACAGTCGATCGGGCAGAACACGCAGTCCACCGAAGGCAGCACAGTGTCGATGCGCGAAACAGCTTCCCGCAATCCGCCATCGTGATGGATCAGCTCGGCACCGAAATTCGTGGCTATCTGGCGCAGATGCGCCACCTGGCAATCCCGCCCGCCGACATAGAGGAAGCTCTTGATATCTGCCTGGCCGCCTTTGTCATCAACCGGGGCAGCCGTTACAGCCCGCTTATCTGTCTGCTTCTTCTTTTTCGGCGCATTGTGTTTTGCCATGGACCGTCTCCTGTGTGTGGCGGCGGCGTCTTGCCATCCTCGTGTCTGTTGCAACCACCCTACAAAACATGAGTAAAAGAGTAAAGTATATAGTGGAGGATTTTCATCATGTTTTATCACAGGACATGGCGGCCGAGGTTCGGCATCAAAAACTTGATAAAATCTTTAAATATCAGTTATTTGAACGATTTTCCGCATTGCGGCATATTCCAATTTTTACCGTTTGATAAATTTTTTATCCTGCGTTACGATTTTCCCAATCGCTTCGAACAAAAAAGAGGGAACTGCGATGCGAAAACTGGAACCGGGCGTGAAGGCCGGGCGGCTTGACGCTGCCGATTATGTGAAAAACTTCTCTGACCTGCATCCGCGCCTGGGCGACCATGAAGCGCTTGTTGCCTCTGACCGCTGCTATTTCTGTTATGACGCGCCCTGCATGACGGCCTGTCCGACCTCAATCGACATCCCGCTGTTCATCCGGCAGATCTCGACCGGTAATCCAACCGGCTCGGCCAAGACGATTTTCGATCAGAACATCCTTGGCGGCATGTGCGCCCGCGTCTGTCCCACCGAACAGCTCTGCGAAGAGGCCTGCGTGCGCAACACCGCCGAAGAGCGCCCGGTGGAAATCGGTCGCTTGCAGCGTTATGCGACAGATCTGGCCATTGAACATGGCCACCAGTTCTACACAGCCGCTGCCTCGACCGGAAAGACCATTGCCGTGGTCGGTGCCGGTCCTGCCGGGCTTGCCTGCGCGCATCGGCTGGCCATGCACGGCCATTCCGTCACCATCTACGACACCCGCCCCAAGGCAGGCGGGCTGAACGAATATGGCATCGCCGCCTACAAAACCCCTGAGGGCTTTGCCCAGGCGGAAGTGGATTACATTCTCTCCATCGGCAATATCGACGTGCTGCATGGCCAGATGCTGGGCCGCGACTTCACGCTCGCCGACCTCAAGGCCAAGTTCGATGCGGTGTTTCTCGGCACCGGCCTTGGCAATGTCAACATGCTGACCATTCCCGGCGCCGATACCAATGGCGTCATGGATGCGGTGGAGTTCATTGCTCATCTGCGCCAGGCGAACGCCAAGAGCGATGTGCCGGTTGGACGCGATGTCGTCGTCATTGGCGGCGGCATGACCGCCATCGATGCGGGCGTGCAGGCTAAGTTGCTGGGTGCGGAAAACGTCACCATCTGCTACCGCCGTGGCAAGGAGCATATGAACGCCTCGGATTATGAGCAGGACCTTGCCGCCTCCAAGGGCGTGCAGATCCGCCATTGGCTCCAGCCAAAAGAAGTTGCGCATCACGGCGGCCATGTCGCCTCGATCAGCTTTGAATATACCCATCTGGAAAACGGTCTGATGAAGGGCACTGGGCACATCACCGAGATCAAGGCCGACCAGATCCTCGTCGCCATCGGCCAGAAGCTCGACCCGGAAGGCCAGGACAGCCTTGCGATGCAAGGCGGCAAGATCGCTGTGGATGCAGAGGGTCGCACATCGCTTGCCGGTGTCTGGGCGGGCGGTGACTGCGCCTTCGGCGGCCAGGACCTGACGGTCTCCGCCGTTGCTATGGGCCGCGACGCGGCTGAAAGCATCAACCTGACGCTTGCTGCGGACGCCTCCGGCGTCAGCGCCGTCGCCTGAGCCGGAGGGATTGAACCATGGCTGATATCAGAAATAATTTCGTCGGCATCAAATCACCCAACCCCTTCTGGCTGGCCTCTGCGCCACCGACCGACAAGGCCTATAATGTCGAGCGCGCCTTCAAGGCGGGCTGGGGCGGCGTGGTGTGGAAAACCCTCGGCTCGGAAGGCCCGCCGGTCGTCAATGTCAATGGTCCGCGCTACGGGGCCATCTGGGGGGCGGACCGCCGCCTGCTGGGTCTCAACAATATCGAGCTGATCACCGACCGGCCCTTGCAGGTCAATCTTCAGGAAATGAAGATGGTCAAGATGAACTGGCCGGACCGCGCCCTGATCGCCTCAATCATGGTGCCCTGCGAGGAGGAAGAGTGGAGGGCGATCCTGCCGCTGGTTGAAGAAACCGGGGCTGACGGCATTGAGCTGAATTTCGGCTGTCCGCACGGCATGTCGGAACGCGGCATGGGGGCCGCCGTCGGTCAGGTGCCAGAATATATCGAAATGGTTGTGCGCTGGTGCAAGCAATATAGCCGCATGCCCGTCATTACCAAGCTGACGCCGAACATTACCGATATCCGCAAACCGGCCCGCGCGGCCAAGGCTGGCGGCACCGATGCAGTTTCGCTGATCAACACCATCAATTCCATCGTCTCCGTCGATCTCGACAGCTTTGCCCCCAACCCCAGCGTTGGCGGCAAGGGCAGCCATGGCGGTTATTGCGGCCCGGCGGTCAAGCCGATTGCGCTGAACATGGTGGCGGAAATCGCCCGCGACCCGGAAACCTACGGCCTGCCGATCTCAGGCATCGGCGGCATCACCACCTGGCGCGATGCGGCAGAGTTTTTGGCGCTCGGCGCTGGCAATGTACAGGTCTGCACCGCCGCCATGACCTATGGCTTCAAGATCGTTGAGGAAATGATCACAGGCCTGTCCGACTGGATGGATGCCAAGGGTCACGCATCGCTGGATGACATCTGTGGCCGCGCCGTTCCCAATGTCACCGACTGGCAATATCTCAACCTCAACTATATCGCCAAGGCGCAGATCGATCAGGATGCCTGCATCAAATGTGGCCGCTGTCATATCGCATGCGAGGATACGTCTCATCAGGCAATCACCAGCATTGTCGATGGTGCGCGCAAGTTCGAGGTGATGGAAGACGAATGCGTCGGCTGCAATCTCTGCGTCAACGTCTGTCCGGTCGAAAACTGCATCACCATGGTTGGGCTTGAACCCGGCATGCTGGACCAGCGCACTGGCAAGCCAGTCGATCCGAACTATGCCAACTGGACGACACATCCCAATAATCCGATGGCGGTGCAGGCAGCGGAATAAGTCCAACCGTCATTGCAGTGATGTTGGATTTCCGTTTGTGAGTATCTCAAAGCCTTAAATTGGCAGCAACTGAGAGTCTTTCGGGTTCAGATTGAACCAGACAGATTCTCAGTTTTTTTGTTTGTCATTTCGGGAAAACCGGTGACCACTTTTCCCTTGGCAAATTTTAAGACCAAGGGTCGAAGATGATTACCCATTCTCACCGTGAGGGCATTCCACGCGTTGCGAACAAAAATGACAGGCATCGCCGTGAATTGCATTAGATTTATTTAAATATTAGAAATATACAAATAAAAACAAACCTGCGAAACGTGGCGAGAAAATTCAGGAATTCTCAATTCTTTCATGAACTGATGCAGTCGTTATTTCATCGCATGCTTGACGACAATATCCGTACAGCGCATTGCACCCCTATCGTGGAGCGCGCTTCATCCAAATAACATGACAACACAATGCGTCGACTATACCGCATGCAACCCTATTTTCATCTATGGATCATTGGAGAATTTCTCTCAAAAACTCCAGAATATTTGAGAGGAAATTCAATAAAATAATAAATTTAAATTCTTCGGCAATTTTCTTTTATCCAAGAAATATCAATGATATCAATTGGAAATTGGATAAATTTCTGCAATGCATTTTTTTACACCACAAAGGAAATTTTAGAGAGTTACTTTGCAATGAAATGACCAAGCCTGCATAAGTATATTTGAATAAGAAGAGAGGTCTATCCAGATCATCCAAAATGGGCGAAGCGATTAGGTTCAAACTTCGAAATGAATACTGCATCTTACGCTCTACCAAGGGCGACAGGATTTGACCGGGAATTTGGATCGATTCTCGGAAAAATCCGAGGCGAAGACAACAAGATCGAAAGTCCGTCAGGTGACATAGGAGCCTGGCAGACTCTAAAGAGCAGGACCGAAACATCGATATATCTGCACGTTGAAGAGTTTGATGATGATCATTTCTGCCTGGGCCGGTAACATTGTGGGAAGTGTCAGGAAGCTTGCCAGCTTCTACTGGCCCGCTTTGATTGTTTGCGCTGCGGTTTTCGTCACTATTTTTGCAATCGAAAGTCAAAATCGCAAAGCCTATCTGGAAGACAGGAAGGCCGCGATTTCCGACAAGCTCAGCCCCGTCCGCGCCCGGCTGGAAGGCAATATCAAGGCTGACATCAAGATGCTTCAGGGCCTGCTTGCCGTGCTTGAAACCGAGCCGGACATGAGTCAGGCCCGGTTTTCCGCCATTGGCCGGCGATTTTTCTCCAGGCCTGTCCGGTTGCGCTCGATCAGTCTTTCCTACGACATGCGGACAAGACTGACCTATCCGTTCATTCTCAACCAGGCTGGGCATGATTTTACCGCCAACCCGCAAGAGCAAAAAGCCGCCGTCCAGGCCGAGAACAGCAATATCTATGTCATCACAGAGCCGATGAACCTGCCGACAACAGGCAATAGTCTCGTTATCTTTTACCCCATCGCATCATCGAGCCTCAACGAACCGGCCAGCACGTCACCAGACTTGCCGGACCAGACGTCCCCTCAGGATAAGCCCTTCAGCCATGGCCTGCTGCGTGGCACCGTCGATGTGGAGCGGCTGTTTCGCGAAAGTGGCCTCTACGACCTCGATCTGAATGTCGCGCTTTACGCCGGTTCCGATACGCAGAACGCAGTCAGCAGGGCGTTTTTCGGCGATCCCGCACTGATCGGCGCCAGCGCGGTGCGCATGGAGGTCAGTATCGGCGCACAGACCTGGATATTGGCGGCAGCGCCCAAGGGTGGCTGGCAACAACCTGCCAACGAAATCTGGTTCCGCCAGCTGGTAATGTTCATCCTGGCGCTGGCAATCATCACGCCTTTCCTGTGGGTCGCGCATCTGCTGATGGAACGGCAGGCCAATATTGCCGAGCTCAACGAGCAGGAACGGGAACTGCGCACTCTGTCACAACGATTGCAAATCGCGCTCGACGCCTCGCAAATCGGTGTGTGGGAAATGGATATCGGCAGCCTCGCCCTGACCTGGGACAATCGCATGCGCCAGCTCTACGATTGTGATCCGTCCCGTCCGATTGAAATCCGCGAGGATTGGAGCAACTGTCTCCATCCAGAGGATCGGGAAAGCGCCACTCACGCTCTGGCCACGGCCATCCGCACGGGCTCCAATTACTCGACCGAGTTCCGCATTCTGGATCGCAGCGGCCAGATACGCCATATCCGCTCCTTCGGCTCGATCTATCGCGATGCCGATTTTCGCAAGAAGATCGTTGGCGTGAACTGGAACATCACCGCGGATGTCAAACTGCATGAAGCCCTGCACGATGCCAAAACCGCGCTCGAGGCCCAGAACCAGGAACTGGAAAACGCCCGGCAGATCATGGAACATACGTCTCTGCACGATCCCCTCACCGGACTTGCAAACCGACGCTTCCTCGACCGGCATCTGGCAGAGATCGAAGACCTCAGGGGTAACGGCAAATCTGTCGCTCTGCTGCATATCGATCTCGACAGGTTCAAGGAGATCAACGACACGCTGGGCCACGCGGCGGGTGATGCCATGCTGCGCCATGCTGCCAGCCAGATCAACGCCCACATGTCGCCGGGCGATTTTGCCGCGCGCATCGGCGGCGACGAATTCGTGGTGGTCAAGCACGATGAGAGCAGCCAGGCCGCAGCCCGCATCCTTGGCGAAACCCTGATCGACGCCATCAACCAGCCGATCCATTGGGAGGGCCAGGAATGCCGTGTTAGCGCCAGCATCGGCATTGCCCAGTCCTGCAACAACCACCCGCATCTGGAACAGGCATTGATCAATGCCGATATCGCGCTTTACGAGGCAAAACGGCGCGGAAAGAACCGGCTGGAATTCTTTTCCGACACGTTGAAGGAAGCGACCCTTTCCACCAAGCGCACCGCCGACGCCATTCTGCGCTCGCTGGCCGATCACGATTTCATTCCCTATTTCCAGCCGCAATTTGACGCGCACACCATGCAGATTACTGGCGTCGAGGCGCTCGCGCGCTGGCAACATCCGCAGCTTGGCCTGTTGCCGCCGATTGCATTCCTGTCGGTGGCCGAAAGCCTGAATGTCGTGGCCGCCATCGACAACAGCATTTTGGAACAATCGCTTGCCCAGGCCCGCCGCTGGCAGGAGCATGGGCTGGATACGCCGCATGTCTCGGTCAATATCTCTGCCCAGAGATTGTTCGACGACGGCCTTTTTGCCCATCTGCGCGATACGCCGCTTCCTGCTGGCGGCCTTGCTTTCGAGTTGCTGGAATCGATCTCCTTCGATGACAAGGCGGAAGCCGCGGCCATCGCCATCAGCCAGATCAAGATCCTCGGTATCGATATCGAGATCGATGATTTCGGCACCGGCTATTCCTCGATCCTCAGCCTTTTGAAACTCTCGCCCCGACGCTTGAAAATCGACCGGCAATTGACCCTGCCGATCATCGAGAGCAAGCAACAGCGACGGTTGATCGGCTCTATCGTCGAAATCGGTCGGTCGCTTGGCATTGAAATCATTGCCGAAGGTGTCGAAACCATGCAGCATGCCGACATTCTGCGCGATCTCGGCTGTCATACCTTACAGGGCTTTGGCCTCGCCCGCCCGATGAACGGCGATGACCTGTTCGCGCTTTTGAAGCGCCGGTCCCTGGACCGTAAACAGGACGCCATCGCGCTCTGATACTTTGTAAATGCCTTAGTTTTGAACGGAAAAAGGGTCGCCTCGCTTTGCACTGCATCGTATAGAAAGCCTTGGCGCGACACGAGTAGGCGTCACCAACCTATCATTGCACAAAGACCCGACCGTGACAGCATCGACGATTTCCCCTGCGCCTCAAAAAGACACCGCAAAAGACCGGCACAACAGCCATGCCCGTGGCCGCGAGAAACTGAAGGCCCATCTGGCCGTTCTGCTGTTTGCCGTGTTGCTCGCCACCTCCTTTTCCTTCGGTGGCATGGCGACCCACATGATCGATCCGATTGCGGTCCAGGCGCTACGCTATATCGTCACCATCGCGCTGACCGCTTTCCTGTGCTTCCGCGTCAAGCGCTATCCGCTCAAAGCGCCGCGTCGCCCGGTCCGCTTCGTGATTATCGGCGCGCTGATGGCCACCTATATGATCAGCATGTTCATCGCCCTGCAATTTACCGCCCCTGTGGCGACCGGGGCGATCTTCACGATGATGCCGCTGATGAGCGCAGGCTTTGCCTGGCTATTGATGCGCCAGAAAACCCGTGGCCGGGTGATGGTCAGCCTGGTGATTGCCGCCATCGGCGCGATCTGGGTGATCTTTCGCGGCGATGTGCAGGCGCTGATCCATTTCGACATCGGCAAGGGTGAGCTGATCTACCTCGTCGGCGTCACCGCGCATGCGATTTACGTGCCTCTGCTGCGCAAATTCAACGAGAACGAACCGGCGCTGATCTTCATGCTGTGGTCGGCGGTGGGGACGCTGGCCTTCATTCTGGTGCCGGGCCTGCCCCGGCTGATCGCCCTCGATTATGCCTCGATCTCCTGGCTTGGCTGGGGTCTGGTGCTCTATCTGGCTGTGGTGACGACGCTGATTACCTTCCTTCTGCTGCAATATGCCTCGCAGCGCCTGCCCGCCCCCAAAGTGCTGGCCTATAGCTATCTGACGCCGAGTTTCATCATTGTGCTGGAAGGCGCCATGGGCCATGGCTGGGCGCCGATGGCCGTATTTGCCGGGGCGCTAATCACCGCCGCCGGACTTCTCGCCATGGCCATGTTGCCAGACTGATCCCGTCCCTGCTTTCACATTCCCGGCTGTAGACCCCTCAGAAACAGCCCTTCCAGAAACCGCGCGGCATTCTCGAACCGGTCGTCTTCCGCCGTCCCCGCGCCCAGCACGGCACGCACCTGCACGTCGAAATCAGCATAATGCTGGGTGGTCGACCAGATTGAAAAAATCAGGTGATAGGGATCGCAGGCGATAAGCTTGCCCGCCATGATCCAACTGCGGATCACCTCGGCCTTTTCATCGACCAGGTCTTTCAGCGGTCCTTTCAGCACATCCTCGATAATGGGCGCCCCCTGGAGCACTTCATTGGCAAACAGCCGACTTTCGCGCGGAAAATCGCGGGCCATTTCCAGCTTGCGGCGGATATAGCTCCGGATTTCCTCCTGCGGATCGCCCTCGGCATCAAAGGCGCGCAGCGGCTCAAGCCAATTGGCCAGCAGCCGGTCCATCAGCACCCGGTGCATCGCCTCCTTAGTGCGGAAATAATAGAGCAGATTGGGTTTCGACATGCCCGCCACCTCGGCGATCTGGTCGATGGTCGAGCCGCGAAAGCCGCGCATGGAAAACACGTCCAGCGCCGCTTGCAGGATGACCTCCTCCTTTTCCTCCTGAATTCGCGTCCGCCTCTGCGTCTTCGATGCCCTGGCTATTGCCATGCCCTCTCCCTGTCTTCCCCATGCCTGCCTGCGCCTTGCTGCTTCCAACCCTGCCCCGGAAGCCACCAGACGCGCCTCAAAAACCGGGCGAAAGCTTTGACCGAATTTTTCGCGTTTTTCGGCTTGAGTGCCGCGCCGGAAGTTGTAATGTTTACCAATCGGTCAAATATCAATCACTGCCCTGAGAAAGGCAATGGTTGAGACCGAAACAAAGGCTCAAAAATAACAAGAGCTAACAATGATGGGAACAGCGGTTTTCGATGGGCATCGAAATCCCTGCACAAATTAGGATTGATAAGATGACGGCTCACCCCGGTGCGAACCTGCGCGTAAATGCTGACCGGCTGTGGGACAGCCTGATGGACATGGCCAAGATTGGCCCCGGCATTGCTGGCGGCAACAACCGCCAGACCTTGACCGACGAAGACGCCGAAGGTCGCGCGCTGTTCCAGAGCTGGTGCGAGGCAGCAGGCATGACCATGGGCGTGGACCAGATGGGCACCATGTTCGCCACCCGCCCCGGCACCGACCCCGATGCCCTGCCCGTTTATGTTGGCTCCCACCTCGACACCCAACCCACCGGCGGCAAGTATGATGGCGTGCTGGGTGTGCTGGCCGCGCTGGAAGTGGTGCGCTCCATGAACGATCTTGGCGTTAAAACCAAGCATCCGATTGTTGTGACCAACTGGGCCAATGAAGAAGGCGCGCGCTTTGCCCCGGCCATGCTGGCCTCCGGCGTGTTTGCGGGCATGCATACGCTGGATTACGCCTATTCCCGCAAAGACCCAGACGGCAAGACCTATGGCGATGAGCTGAAGCGCATTGGCTGGCTGGGCGAGGAAGAGGTTGGTGCGCGCAAAATGCACGCCTATTTCGAATATCACATTGAGCAAGGGCCGATTCTGGAAGCCGAAAACAAGCAGATTGGCGTTGTTACCCACTGTCAGGGCCTGTGGTGGCTGGAATTTACGCTGACAGGCCGTGAAGCGCACACTGGCTCCACGCCAATGAACTTGCGCGTCAACGCTGGTCTGGCCATGAGTCGGATCATTGAGATGGTGCAGGATGTGGCGATGAGCGAGCAGCCGGGTGCTGTTGGCGGCGTGGGACAAGTGTTCTTCTCGCCCAACTCCCGCAATGTGCTGCCGGGCAAGGTGGTGTTCACGGTGGATATTCGCACCCCAAGCCAAGACAAACTCGACCGGATGCGGGCGAAGATTGAAGCAGAAGCCGCAACAATCTGCGAAGCGCTGGGCGTTGGCTGCTCAGTGGAAGCTGTTGGCCATTTCGATCCCGTGACGTTTGATCCCACGCTGGTAGGCCGCGTGCGCGATGCCGCCGAGCGGCTGGGCTATAGCCACATGAACATCATTTCCGGTGCTGGCCACGATGCTTGCTGGGCGGCGCGGGTTGCGCCATCGACGATGATTATGTGTCCGTGTGTGGGTGGGCTTTCGCACAATGAGGCGGAAGAGATTTCCAAGGATTGGGCTGGTGCCGGGTGTGATGTGTTGTTGCATGCGGTGTTGGAGACGGCGGAGGTTGTGGGGTAAGCATGGGCCTTCGGCACCCCCTCATCCGGCTCTTCGAGCCACCTTCTCCCCGCTGGGGAGAAGAGGGAGTGTGCCGTAACCTTTGCATTGCAAGACAGCAGCATATGAAGATGAACCGGCTGCGTCTTGGTCTCTTCACGCCTGCGGGGAGAAGGTGCCGGCAGGCGGATGAGGGGGCCGAAGGCATGACGGACATTACCAAACGCCGACCCGGCAAAACAGGACAAGCAAGACAGCTTCGTCAGAATGAAACCGATGCAGAATATCGACTGTGGGGCGATCTTCGCAACAGGCTGCTCAATGGTCATAAATTCGCGCGTCAGGTGCCTCTCGGTGCCTATATTGCTGATTTCGTTTGCCGTGAACGCTGCTTGATTGTTGAACTGGATGGATGCCAACATGCCGAAAGCGCTTCAGACGAGATGCGAACAGCGTGGCTGAATGACCAGGGTTATGATGTGCTTCGGTTTTGGAACGGCGAGGTTCTCTCGGAAAGACGCGATGTTCTTGAAACAATCCTTGCCGTTCTGGAAGGCAAGATCACCGAGCGTTGTGGCACATTACGGTTCTATCCGGGGAAACGAGGACATGAATGAGCAAGCCTAGGGGCCTTCGGCCACCCCCTCATCCGGCTCTTCGAGCCACCTTCTCCCCGCTGGGGAGAAGAGGGAGTGTGCCGCGCCCTTTGTGCTTTCCAATAGACGAAGCGGCTGCGTCCGGGTCTCTTCTCCCCCGCGGGGAGAAGGTGTCGGCAGGCGGATGAGGGGGCCGAAGGCCACCAAACGACAACCAAAAACAAACACGGGTGAACACACATGAGCACAGTCATCAAGAACGGCACCGTCGTCACCGCCGATCTCACCTACAAGGCCGATGTGAAAATCGAGGGCGGCGTCATCACCGAAATCGGCCCGGACCTTTCCGGCGATACCGTGCTGGATGCCTCCGGCTGTTACATCATGCCGGGTGGTATTGATCCGCATGTGCATCTGGAAATGCCGTTCATGGGCACCTATTCCGCCGATGATTTTGAAAGCGGCACCCGTGCGGGTCTGGCTGGCGGCACCACCATGGTGGTGGATTTCTGTCTGCCCGATCCCGGCCAATCGCTGCTGGAAGCGCTGACCCGCTGGGACAATAAATCCACCCGCGCCAATTGCGATTATTCCTTCCACATGGCCATCACCTCATGGGATGAGCGCATTTTCAACGAGATGCAGACCATTGTGCAGGACAAGGGCATCAACACTTTCAAACACTTCATGGCCTATAAGGGGGCCTTGATGGTGAATGATGACGAGATGTTTGCCTCCTTCTCCCGCTGTGCCGAACTGGGCGCGCTGCCGCTGGTGCATGCCGAAAATGGTGATGTAGTCGCGGCCATGTCGGCAAAGCTGCTGGCAGAAGGCAATGACGGGCCGGAGGCGCACGCCTATTCCCGCCCGGCTGAAGTGGAGGGTGAAGCCACCAACCGCGCCATCATGCTGGCCGATATGGCAGGAGTGCCGCTCTATGTGGTGCATACCTCTTGCGAACAGGCCCATGAGGCCATCCGCCGCGCCCGGCAAAAGGGCATGCGGGTCTATGGCGAGCCGCTGATTCAGCATCTGACGCTGGATGAGAGCGAATATTTCGACAAGGATTGGGACCACGCCGCCCGCCGGGTGATGTCGCCGCCGTTCCGCAACAAGCAGCATCAGGATAGCCTCTGGGCGGGCCTGCAATCCGGCTCGCTCTCTTGCGTTGCCACCGACCATTGCGCCTTTACATCAGAGCAAAAGCGGTTTGGCGTTGGCAATTTCACCAAAATCCCCAATGGCACCGGCGGGTTGGAAGATCGCCTGCCGATGCTGTGGACCTATGGCGTGGCCACGGGCCGCTTGACCATGAACGAGTTCGTGGCCGTCACCTCCACCAACATCGCCAAAATCCTCAATATCTATCCGAAGAAGGGCGCGATCCTTGTGGGGGCCGATGCCGATATTGTGGTGTGGGACCCGAAGCGCTCCAAAACAATCTCGGCCAACAACCAGCAATCGGCCATTGATTACAATGTGTTCGAGGGCAAAACCGTCACCGGCCTGCCGCGCTTTACGCTCACCCGTGGCGTGGTGGCGATTGAGGAAAGCACCGTGAAAACGCAGGAAGGCCACGGCAAGTTTGTGAAGCGCGAGCCTTATCCTGCGGTGAGCAAGGCGCTGTCTACGTGGAAAGAACTGGTGTCGCCGCGCAAAGTGGAGCGCACAGGCATTCCGGCCAGCGGGGTGTGAGGATGAGCAAGCTCAGGATGGTGAGGGCTTATCTGGGCGCTGTAATCACAGGGCTAATGGTTTTCGCTCTCATCATGCTGCCAATATTTCTCTTACCTTTGATGACGTCAGGTGAAACAAAATTCTCAACCGATGCGTTTTTAAACGGATCAGTCGGCTCATTTATACTAATTCTTATGTTTATTGGATATGGTCTTCCAGTATCCCTCATCACAGCCGCACCTTTTACTTTAATATGCACTTCCCTTATCGGAATTGCATGGAACGCAACGCATAGGAATTCTATTATTTTAGGTGCGCTATGCCCACTAGTATCGACAGCATTTTTCACCATGCTGTTTATCATGCCGACGACGTCACCACCTGATCCTGAAAGCAACCGATTTAACGACTATATTTTACCGGCTCTGGTCGTAGGTGTCGCATTGATCCCGAGCGGTGCCGTCGCCGGATCGGTTTTCTGGCGTCTGGGGCTGAGACCGAAGGCCTCTCCATCCAAACCCGCTCTTCAGGTGAAATCATGAGACATGGAAGATCGTAATGTCAGCCTCCCCCTATTCCGTCGTCTCCGCCAAAGATCTCTGTCTGACCTTCCAGACCAATGATGGGCCGGTGCATGCGCTGTCCAACGTGGATCTGGAGGTGAAAAAGGGCGATTTTGTTTCCTTCATTGGCCCATCCGGCTGTGGCAAAACCACGTTTTTGCGCGTCATTGCTGATCTGGAAAAGCACACATCCGGCACCATTACCGTCAATGGCATGACGCCGGAGAATGCCCGCAAGGAACGTTCCTACGGCTATGTGTTTCAGGCGGCAGCGCTCTATCCATGGCGCACCATTGAGCAAAACATTGCCCTGCCGCTGGAGATTATGGCCTATAGCCCGGATGAGAGGAAAAAGCGGATTGAGCAAACACTAGAACTGGTCAATCTCGCAGGCTTTGGCAAAAAATTCCCCTGGCAGCTCTCCGGCGGCATGCAGCAACGTGCCTCGATTGCCCGCGCACTGGCTTTTGATGCCGACCTGTTGTTGATGGATGAGCCATTTGGCGCGCTGGATGAAATTGTCCGCGATCATTTGAACGAGCAATTGCTGAAACTCTGGGATCGCACCAACAAGACCATCTGTTTTGTCACCCACTCGATTCCAGAGGCCGTTTATCTCTCCACCAAAATCGTGGTGATGAGCCCCCGGCCCGGGCGCGTGACCGATGTGATTGAATCGACCCTGCCACGGGAGCGACCGCTGGATATTCGCGAAAGCCCGGAGTTTCTGGCCATTGCCCATCGTGTGCGCGAAGGTTTGCGGGCGGGGCATAGTTATGAGGAATAGACTTCTCCCCATCCTCACCGTCATCCTTGCCATATTGATCATCTGGCATGTCTTCGTGGTCATTCTCAACGCGCCCTTTGTGCGCGATCAGGCAGCAAGAGCGGGTGAAACCATCACCACCGCGCAAGTGATTGAGCAAACCTTCAATCAGGAACGCCCCGTCCTTCCCGCCCCGCACCAGATCATTGCCGAGCTGTGGGATACGACCATCGACAAACCCATTACCTCCAAGCGCAGCCTTGTGTATCACGCATGGATCACCCTTTCCGCCACACTGATGGGCTTTGGCATGGGCACCGTTCTGGGCATTCTGCTGGCCATTGCCATTGTCCATAACCGTGCCGTCGATAAATCGCTGATGCCGTGGGTGATTGCCAGCCAGACCATTCCCATCATTGCCGTGGCCCCGATGATTATTGTGGTACTGAACGCCATTGGCATTTCAGGCCTGATGCCCAAGGCGCTGATTTCCACCTATCTGTCCTTCTTTCCCGTGGTGGTGGGCATGGTCAAAGGCCTGCGCAGCCCAGATGCCATTTTGATTGATCTGATGCGCACCTATTACGCCAGCAACACCCAGACATTCTGGAAACTCCGCATGCCCGCCGCCATGCCCTATCTGTTCACCTCGCTGAAAGTGGCGATTGCGATTTCGCTGGTCGGTGCCATTGTGGGGGAATTGCCCACCGGAGCCGTCGCGGGCCTTGGCGCACGGCTGCTGTCTGGCTCTTACTATGGTCAGACGGTGCAAATCTGGGCAGCGCTGTTTATGGCGGCGGGGTTGGCGGCGCTGTTGGTGGCTATCGTCGGGCTTGCCCACACTGCGGTTCTGAAACGCATGGGAGAGCGGGCATGAGTGGGTATCTGCTGTTTGCGCTGATCTTCTGGCTTGTCGCATGGGGCGTGAACGAATGGCTGGTGCGCCAACATTTCGCTGCCCTGCCCGCCCAGCGTGCCGCCAATATTGCGGTGCCGTTGCTGTTTGGCATCACGCTTTTGGTCATCTGGGAATGCGTGGTGCGCGGCTTCGATATCCCCTCCATTCTGCTGCCCGCCCCCAGCATGATCTGGACCCGGCTGATCCATTCCCTGCCCATCCTCTGGGCCGATTTCCAACAGACATTTTTGAAATCGGTGCTCACGGGCTATGTCGCAGGCTGTGGCCTTGGCTTTATCGTGGCCGTGCTGATTGATCGCTCACCGTTTCTGAAACAAGGCCTGTTGCCGATTGGCAATTTCGTCTCGGCCCTGCCCGTGGTGGGCGTGGCCCCGATTATGGTGATGTGGTTTGGGTTTGATTGGCCCTCAAAAGTCGCCGTCGTGGTGATCATGACCTTCTTCCCCATGCTGGTGAACACCGTGCAGGGACTATCAGCCGCCAGCAATATGGAGCGCGATTTGATGCGCACCTATGCCGCCAGCTGGTGGCAGACGTTGATCAAGCTCCGGCTTCCCGCCGCCTGGCCGTTTATTTTCAACGCTCTGAAAATCAATTCCACGCTGGCGCTGATTGGGGCCATTGTGGCCGAGTTTTTTGGCACCCCCATCGTCGGCATGGGCTTTCGCATTTCCACCGAGGTTGGCCGCAGCAATGTCGATATGGTCTGGGCCGAAATTGCGGTGGCGGCGCTGGCGGGTTCGGTTTTCTATGGTTTGGTGGCGCTGGCTGAAAAGGTCGTCACCTTCTGGCATCCGTCTGTCCGTGGTGGGCAGCGCTGATAAAACATGAGATAACAAGAGAGGGAACGATCATGAAAAGCAAAATCACCACACTGCTTATGGCCACCAGCATTTCCATGCTGGCTATGCAGGCCCATGCCGCAGACAAGCTGACCCTGCAATTGAAATGGGTGACACAGGCACAGTTTGCTGGCTATTACGTCGCCAAAGACAAAGGCTTCTATAAGGAAGAAGGCCTTGATGTGGACATCAAGCCCGGCGGCCCGGACATTGCGCCCGCGCAAGTGCTGGCCGGTGGCGGTGCCGATGTGATTGTCGATTGGCTGCCATCCGCCTTGGCCACCCGTGAAAAAGGCGTGCCGCTGGTCAATATCGCCCAGCCGTTCAAACATTCGGGCATGATGCTGACCTGTCTCAAGGAAAGCGGCGTTAAGACGCCTGCCGATTTCAAGGGCAAGACGCTGGGCGTGTGGTTCTTCGGCAATGAATATCCGTTCCTGTCCTGGATGGCGCATCTGGGCATCAAAACCGATGGCAGTGCTGACGGTGTAAAGGTGCTGAAACAGGGCTTCAACGTAGATCCGTTGTTGCAAAAGCAGGCGGCCTGCATTTCCACCATGACCTATAATGAATATTGGCAGGTCATCGATGCCGGTATCAAGCCCGATCAGTTGATCACCTTCCCCTATGAGAAGGAAGGCGTCGCAACCTTGGAAGACGGCCTCTACGTGCTGGAGCCAAAGCTGAAAGACCCGGCATTTAAGGAAAAGATGGTCAAGTTCGTCCGTGCCTCGATGAAGGGATGGAAATGGGCTGAAAAAAACCCGGACGAGGCAGCTGGTATCGTGCTGGACAACGACGCCTCCGGAGCCCAGACCGAAAAGCATCAGAAGCGGATGATGAGCGAAGTGGCCAAGCTGACGGAAGGCTCCAAGGGCGCGCTGGACGAGGCCGATTACAAGCGCACCGTGGCCACCCTGCTCGGCGGCGGTTCCGATCCTGTCATATCCAAAGAACCCGTGGGTGCTTATACCCATGAAATCACCGATGCAGCGCTGAAATAGGCAGATCCAACTTTCAATTTTATCGTGTATTCGCCGCCAGGGGTCTTATCCCATTCCCTGGCGGCGGGGTTCCCATAGGCTGACTGAGCGGCCCCGCTGAGCTTGCCCTAACCCTTTTATTTCATGGGATTTTCATATTGGCACAGGCCCGACTACCGCGTGCGGGCAAAACCGGGTTTACCACACAAGCCGATCCGCGATCAGGTCGAAGCCGCGCGCTTTCCTTTAACTATTATTGCAATGCAACCTCTTCGCTGCACCGGCTCTGTCTGCAGCGGGATTGCGCTGAAACCGCCCCTGTCGTAACGTAACCCTATTAAAAACCCGGGTTTTCCGTTGATCGGCAAACCTGACATTGTATTTAAAGCCATTTCGATAATATTAGCGTATTGTGGGTTTTCCATAGATCCCCAGGGATTTGAATAGACATGTTTGAAATCGTATCGTCCCTGGTCACAGCGCGCCCCGGGAAAAAGGCTCGCGCCCACCCTGCCTTCATCCGCAAGGCCGCGATCCGGCGTGATAAATCAGGCATTGGGAGGATACCAGGGGTGACAGACAGTCGGGTTGGAACTTTGCGCGTCAGGCCAATCACCCTCGTTCTGACGCTGCTTCTGTCGGTTAGCCAGGGCGGTTTTATACCTGCCGTGAAAGCGCAATCTACTGAGCCAACAGCCAGCACCGATGCCCAGCTCCCGGCCATCGTCGTTGCCAAAGCCAGCACCCAGAGCCTGACCGACAAGGTGATCGGCACCGGAAGCGTCAAGGCCGTCGAGGAAATCTACGTCCAGCCTGAAGTGGATGGAATAGCCATTCGCAATCTTCTGGCCGATGTCGGCGACAAGGTGAAGGCGGGTCAGGTTCTGGCAACGCTGGATGGCGACAGCCTGATCCTGCAAAAGGCGCAGTATGCCGCCAACCAGGCCAAGGCCGAGGCCTCTCTTGCCCAGTACAAGATCCAGTTGATCGATGCGCAGGCCAGTGCAGCAGAAGCGGAACGCCAATTGGCGCGCGGCCAGTCGCTGGTCTCCGGCGGCACGATTTCCACCGCTCAGGTCCAGCAATACGAAACATCCGCCATCAATGCCCGCAACAAGGTGGACAGCGCCCGCCAGTCCATCGCCATTGCCGAGGCCGAATTGAAAGTGGTGATCAGCCAGGTCGCCGATCTCAACCTGAAACTGGCCCGCACCGATATCAAGGCGCCGTTCGGCGGGTTGATCACCGCCCGCAATGCCCGCATCGGCGCCATTGCTGCCGGCTCCGGCCAGCCGCTGTTCACCATTATCCGCGACAGCAAGATCGAGCTGGTGGCCGAAGTATCCGAAAGCGATATGCAAAAAATGCGGATAGGCCAACCGGCCGAAATCGCCATTGCTGGACAGGCAACGCCGATCAGCGGCCATGTGCGGCTGATCTCACCCGCCATCAGCCCAACGACCAGGCTGGGCGAGGTCCATATTTTGCTCGATGATAGCGATGCGGCCCGCCAAGGCATGTATGCCAGCGCCTTGATTACTATTACATCCGCCTCAGGCATTGCCCTGCCCTTGTCCGCAATCGACAGCGGCAAGGCCGGGAGCTTTACCCGCATCGTAGAGAATGGCGTGGTCCGCCAAGTGAAAATCGAGACCGGCATTATCGAAAACGGCTTTATCCTGGTGACATCTGGCGTCAAGCCGGGCGATCTGGTGGTGCTGAAAGCAGGCGCTTTCGTGCGCGATGGCGACAAGGTCAGGCCGGTGCTTGAAACCGTGAGCCAGACCGGCGCAATATCCAACTGACGAGGCAAGACGATGAATTTCTCCGCCTGGTCAATCCGCAATCCGATAGCACCCCTGTTGGGCTTCTTCCTGCTGATGGTGCTGGGCATCCAGTCCTTCAACAGCCTGCCCATTACCCGCTTTCCGAATATCGATGTGGCCGTCGTGTCGATCAGCGTCACCCAGAGCGGGGCGTCGCCGTCGGAACTGGAAATGCAGGTGACCAAGGAAATCGAGGATGCGGTCGCCTCGATCAACGGCGTCGATGAGATCTCCTCCAAGGTCAATGACGGCGTGTCGGTCACCTCGGTGGTGTTCCGCATCGAAATTCCCACCCAGCAGGCCGTTCAGGATGTCAAGGATGCGGTGGATCGGATCCGCAACGATCTGCCCGCTGGCGTCGATGAGCCGATCGTCAACAAGGTCGATGTCGAAGGTCAGGCAATCCAGACCTTTGCCGTCTCCGCCCCGAACATGACGCTTGAAGAATTGTCCTGGTTCGTCGATGACACAATCAAACGCGCGCTGCAGGGCCAGAAAGGCATTGGCCGCATCGACCGGATCGGCGGTGCCGACCGCGAGATCCGGATCGAGCTGGACCCGGATCGGCTGAATGCACTGGGCATTACCGCCGCCGACGTCAACAAGCAATTGCGCGGCACCAATGTCGATATCGGCTCGGGCCGGGGCCAGGTGGCTGGCGCCGAACAGGCGATCCGCGTGCTGGGCGATACCCGGAATGTCCAGGCGCTCGCCACCACCACCATTGCCATTTCCTCGGACCGCTTCGTCAAGCTTGCCGATCTTGGCCGGATCATCGACAGCTATACGGAGCCAAAAAGTTTCGCCCTGTTCGACAACCAGCCGGTGGTGTCCTTCTCGGTGTTCCGCTCCAAGGGTGCCTCCGATGTGGCCGTCGCCGAACTGGTGGCCAAAAGCCTCGATGAGGTGCGGGCCAAAAATCCTGATGTCGGCATCAACCTGATCAGCGATTTTGTCTATTTCACCTATGGCAATTACACCGCCGCCATCGATACCCTGCTGGAAGGGGCAATCCTGGCGGTCATCGTGGTGTTCCTGTTCCTGAAAAACTGGCGAGCAACGCTTATTTCGGCCATTGCCCTGCCGCTTTCCGCCATACCGACCTTCTGGATCCTCGAGATGATGGGCTTTTCGCTCAATCTCGTCAGCTTCCTCGCCCTGACACTGGCGACCGGCATTCTGGTGGACGACGCCATCGTCGAAATCGAAAACATCGCCCGCCATATCAAGATGGGCAAGACGCCCTATCGGGCCGCTATCGAGGCTGCCGACGAAATCGGCCTTGCCGTCATCGCCACCACCTTCACCATTGTGGCCGTCTTCGTGCCCGTGTCCTTCATGGGCGGCATTCCCGGTCAGTATTTCATCCAGTTCGGCCTGACGGTCGCCTTTTCCGTGCTGTTTTCGCTGCTGGTCGCCCGGCTGATCACCCCGATGATGGCCGCATACCTGATGCGGCCGGAAGACGGCCATGACGAGGACGAAGGGCAGGAAGGCCGTTTCATGCGGCTCTATACGCGGCTTGTCCTGACGACCACCAGCACATGGTATCGCCGCTATCTGACACTGGCGGCAGCGCTGGTGTTCCTAGTGGTATCTGTCGGCCTGCTGATGCAGGTTCCGACCAGCTTCCTGCCGCCAGAAGATGCCGGGCGCATCACGCTTTCAATAGAACTGCCGCCCAATGCCACGCTTGATGAAACCGAAAGCCGGGCCAGGCAGATCACCGAGACCCTGAAGCCGCTTGCCGGCGTGCAATCGGTCTTTGTCCAGGGCGGCACCTCGCCCAGTGGCGATCTGGAACTGCGGCGGGCGTCCGTAACCCTGCAACTCTTCCGCATCGAGCATTCGCTGGTCAAAACCGTGGTCAACAAACTGATCGGCGGCCTGCCGCTGATCGGCCCTTACCTGCCGAAAATGACCGTCGACGGCCGCACGATCCCGCAATGGCAGATTGAAAAACAGGTCTTTGCCAAGCTGCATGACATTCCCGATATGCGCGTCCAGAAAATGAACGATCGCGGTGCCCGCGACATGGCATTCTACTTCCTCTCCAAGAACGAAGAGGATCTGACAGAAGCAGTCAGCATTCTGGAGGCGAAATTGCGCACCGTACCGGTGCTGGCCAATGTCAGCGCCGATGGCTCACTGCCGCGCCCGGAATTGCAGATCCGTCCGAAAACCGATGAAATGGCCAGATTGGGCATTACCGCCCAGCAGGTTTCCGAAACCCTTCGCGTCGCAACCATCGGCGATATCGACGCGCAATTGCCGAAAATCTCACTGGATGGCCGGTTGATCCCGATCCGGGTTCAAGCGGCGCTTGGCCAGCGTCGCGACCTTGGTGCTATCAGGGCGCTGAAAATCAAGTCTGCGTCCGGTTCCATGGTGCCGCTCTCCACCGTGGTCGATATCGATTACACCCAAGGCATCAGCTCGATCAAACGCAATCACCGCGACCGTGTGGTCTCGATCGGCGCCGACCTGCCGCAGGGCGTGGCGCTCGATACGGCGACGGCAGCCTTCAAGCAGGCCGTTGCCTCCGCCAAGATTCCCGCCAGCGTCTATCTGAAGGAAACCGGCGACACCAAGGTCCAGAAGGAAATGCTGGCGAGCTTCGTCAACGCGATGATCCTGGGCCTGCTGCTGGTGCTGATCGTGCTGATCCTGCTGTTCAAGGACATCATCCAGCCCTTCACTATTCTGCTGTCGCTGCCGCTGGCTGTCGGTGGCGTGGCGGTGGCGCTGATCATCACCCATAATGCCCTGTCGATGCCCGTGCTGATCGGCATCCTGATGCTGATGGGAATCGTTACCAAGAATGCCATCCTGCTGATCGATTTTGCCATCGAAATGCGCCGCCACGGCATGGAACGTGTCGAAGCGATGGTCGAGGCGGGCCGCAAGCGCGCCAGACCGATCATCATGACCTCGATTGCCATGTCGGCGGGCATGCTGCCCTCGGCGCTGGGCGTCGGCGAAGGCGGCTCGTTCCGCTCGCCCATGGCCATCGCCGTGATCGGCGGCATCATCGTCTCGACAGTAATGAGCCTTGTCGTCGTCCCCTCCTTCTTCCTTGTCATGGACGATCTGTCACGCCTGCTGGGCGTCGTCTTCGGCAGGCTGGTCGGCGCCAAGGAACAGGAACGAGAGCCGCTCGACACCGCCACCCTCACCGATTTACACGACCAGACCGCGGCCCAGATCTCCACGCTCGAAGCCCGCATGGATGGCCTGGAAGCCGGTGCTGCCCATCCGCCAAGACGCCTCTCAGCGGGACCGTTCGGACGGGATTGATACGAAAACCATTGAAAATGACAGATCCCACAAGGCGATACGGCAGCCATAGCGTATCGCCTTGTGCCAGGTTCGGTTTTCCATCCGAAGCCCCTGCTTAATCCGTTGAACGGAGCTGCAATCACGCAAACCTGTGATTGTAATTGGCTATTGATCGAAATCAAACCATTGGCCCGATTTTCCCATTAGATTACCCCCATCGACCAGTGGCGGGGGCCGATGGTGGGAAAGAGGGCGCCGTCTTGCACCAATGGGAACAGCTATGATGTCCCACGCAAGACCGAGCCGTTGCGACCACCAATTCCCCTTATGAACCATACCGCTATCAGGCGGGCGCTGCTGCGCAAGGGCTGAAGGAAAAGGACGGTCTGGCCGTGAACAAGGTTTTGAATTTGAACAGTCGCGATCGCAATATTCTGGTAAAATCACCCCTGATGGCCACGCTCGGCCCGGGCTCTTTAAACCGGATGCTGGAACTGGCGACAGTGTTGAGCTTCGAGGCGCGCGATATTCTGTTTCGCGAAGGCGACCCTGCCGATTATTTCTATTGCGTGCTGACCGGCTATGTCCGCCTTTATCGCCTGAACAAGGACGGTCGCGAAGCCGACATCCGCATCAGCGGCGGTGGTGATACCTTTGCCGAAAGCCTGTTGGCCATGGGCGATACCTATCACTATAACGCCCAGGCGGCGGAGCATGTGACCGTGGCGCGATTTGACCTTGCCAAAGTACGCCAGCTTGCAGAGCAGGAAAACGACATTGCCCGTTCAGTGATCCGCTGCCTGTCCAATTATCTGCGCAGCACCATGGATTGCATCGCCAATGACCGACTGCAAACCGCTCCGCAACGCGTAGCACAATATCTGATCGACAATTGCCCCAATAGCGGCGGTGCCGTGTCGATCCGCCTGCCCTTCCAGAAAAGCCTGCTGGCCGGCAAGCTGGGCCTTGCGCCCGAAGCCCTGTCACGCGCTTTTTCCACCCTGCGGCACAGCGGCGTCACTGTGCGCGGCCGGATGGTCCAGATCAACGATGTCAACACACTCCGACAGATTTGACAGGCATAGTATCGCTGAAAGATGTCGCGAGAGATTTTCCAAAAGATCTGTTCCTGTCGCCTTTCCGATATAATGTCAGGTTTTGAAAATCGAAAATGGTGAAAGGGACAAGTTGAAAACGGGGCATATATCCGCTTTTGTCGCTTTCGCTTTTCCCGCCGTCCTCAAAGATCAGGCCGCGACGAGATGCCAGCCCTTGTCTGCTTTTTCCACCCGCATGAAACCGGAAACATGGCCGCCTGAGGCAGTCCAGCCTTTTTCGCTTGCATGGGTGAAGATGGTCCGGCGGCTGTTGGCGCCCTGTCTGGCATCCGCGTCGTAGATGAAGCAGAAATCGGGATCATCAAGTTGAAGTTTGGGCGCATGCACAAGATCGCCCCAAAGCACGAGCTTTTCCGCCCCCTCGCCAATCAGATAGCCGGAGTGACCAGGCGTGTGGCCGGGCATGGAAACCATCTCTATTCCAGGAAGTACTGGCCCTTCCGGGACAGGGCGCACACGATCTGGATAGATTTCCAGCAGGCGTGCAGCGATGTCGAAGCCACCACGCCGATAGACGGGGATGGTCTCCTTCAGCGCGACATTGGTAAAAAAGGCCAGATCCGCTTGCGGGACGACGATTTCCGCTTGCGGAAAATATTGTCCGGCGGCGTCAAAAAGGCCCAGCGCATGGTCGCCATGCAAATGGGTGAGGAGAACCCGGCGCACATCGGCGCGGCTTATTCCAGCCCTTTCCAGCGCAGCCCTTCCAAGCCCCAGTTCAGGACCCCAATAAGGGCCTGTTCCCGCATCGACCAGGGTAAGGCCGTCAGCGCTCGACAGCACGAAGAAATTGACGTCCATATCAATGGTGGGTGCCGGCCACGCCGCGACCGCTGCATTTCGCACCACGTCACTGCTGGCGTGATCCAGATGTTCAATCGGCGCTCTAAAAACACCATCGACCATGATCGTCACATCATAGCACCCGAAACGACGTATATCCGTCATGTCAAAGGCCTCCATGGCTTTCAAGGAAGCGAACGATGTCGGCCACGCCCTCGCCACGCTTCAGGTCGGAAAACACATGCGGACGGGCGTCGCGCATACGCGCCGCATCGCGATCCATCACATCAAGATCCACCTCGACATAGGGTGCCAGATCCTTCTTGTTGATGACAAGCAGATCCGAGCGGGTAATGCCCGGTCCGCCCTTGCGGGGGATTTCTTCGCCCTGACAGACCGAGATGACATAGATCGTCACATCAGCCAGATCGGGCGAAAAGGTCGCGGCCAGGTTGTCGCCACCGGATTCGATGAAAATCACGTCGAGATCGGGAATGCGCTCGTTCAGTCCGGCAATCGCCTGGAGATTGATTGACGCATCCTCCCGGATCGCCGTATGCGGACAGCCGCCGGTCTCCACGCCCACCACCCGGTCAGAAGACAGCGCTTGCATACGGATCAAAGCGTCGGCATCCTCACGGGTGTAGATATCATTGGTGACGACGGCCACCGAATAGCGGTCACGCATCGCCTTGCACAGCTTTTCCGTCAGTGCCGTCTTGCCCGAACCGACCGGGCCACCAATTCCGACCCGCAACGGACCATTTGCCGATTTCATGCTTTTCCCCTTGTTATTCTCTTGTTCTTATCCAAGCTTCTAAAGCTGGCGATATCACGACCGGAACAGTCGCACAGATTGACCTTCGTGGCGCGCCGAAACGATGTCTGCGGCAATCGTCGCGCTGCCAAGATCGTCCAACCCCGTCTGAACGGCACGGGCAGCCAATCTTGCCACAGGCGCCTCAAGCCGCGACAGAATGGCGAGGCCACCGGTCTGGCCGATCAGGCTGAGGCGAATACCCGCCGAGACCTGCTGCGACAGGGCCGCATGCAAATAGGCGGCAAGCACTGCCTCGCAACCTATCCCCTGACTGGCGCCGACCGCCCCAACCGCCACCGGATAGGCGACTGGATTGGGCGACAGAGCCGAAAGCGGGTCCGCCCAGGCGCGGGCCGCTTCACGAAACGCCGCGCCGAGCGCCGTCGTTTCCTGATAGCGCTCCCGAGAGCCGGCCAGCGCCAGCGCCAGATCCGACACCTCGGTTAGGGACTGCGGCACATTCCAAACCCGCCAGGCCTCAGCCAGAAGCACCGCATCGTTCCAAATTGTGCCATGGTCCAGCAGCGATGTCAGCCAGGCCAGCAACGCCTCTTGCCGCCCGGTCGCGGTCCCGCCACCATCAATCAATCCATCCTCGACCGCCTTTTCCAGTCCACCGGAATAGGCAAAGCCACCCACAGGAAAGGCCGGCGAGAGCCATGTCATCAGCCGGATCAGGCCGAGCGTGTCGAGAGCAATGGTCATGGTCGATCAGGAATGGGCGTGATGGGCATGTGACCCATGGCTGTGATAAGCGCCACGCACCGGCTGAAACGGCTCCACCACCTCACTGACCGTCGCGCCCAAGCCCTCCAGCATGGCGCGGATCACCGGATCACGGCCGATCAGGATGCGGTCCAGCTCGATCTGGGCAGGGAGATGACGGTTGCCGAGGTGCCAGGCCAGTTCCAGCAAATGCTGCCCGTCGCGCGGCTCAATCGCGTAGAGCCGTTCATCGGCGGCCTTCACCGCGATCTGGTCACCGTTATCAAGCACCAGACGGTCGCCATCGGCAAACAGCACCGCTTCCTTCAGGTCCAGCATCACCATCTCGCCATCGGCTAGATGCAGCAGCTTGCGACGCAAATGGCGCATGTCATGGGGCAGAACAACCGTCGACACCGCCGGATCAAGGGCATCTGAGGCCGGAAGATAAGAGATCACACGCAGCATCGGCACTCCATGACCCTGCGGATCGCCAATGGCTCCGCAACGCTTATATCGATTCACTAAACCGGATTTGGCCGACAGCCTTGGATAAAGCGACAGCCTTGGCAGGCGCCGAGTTTGCGCAAAACAAGGGCCGGGCGCAACAGGCAAATGGGCCTGTGCCGTTGTTATCGCAAATCTCAAAGCAATGATCGGGCAGTTTAGGAGACGGCCTGGATAGCCTGCTTCAACGGCTGCGGGCCATGGGTCATTTCATGCACGATACAGTTGCGGCCATTGGCCTTGGCACGGTAAAGCGCGCGGTCGGCCGCCGCATAGACCACTTCCGGCCGCCTTTCCGGCGAAATTTCAGCAACGCCGATCGAGATGGATGTCGAAATCAACCGACCGTCGAAATGCAGCCGAAGGTCGGAAATACTGCGGCGGATCATGTCGATCCGCTCAAACCGCTGCTGGATCGTGTCGCCTTGGATGATCAAACCGAATTCCTCGCCGCCAAGCCTGGCCGTGACATGCGGATCATTGGCGAAATGGCACAGAATGTCTGCCACGGCCCGAATGACGAAATCGCCGGCGCTGTGGCCGTAAGCATCGTTGATCGACTTGAACCAATCGAGATCGGCGATGGCCAGCGAAGCGTTCCCCTCCGTCTGGTCCAGCGCCTCCGAAAAGGCACGCCGGTTCAGCAGGCCGGACAGACCGTCAATCCTGCTCAGATGCTCGTATTTTGCCTTGGCGATGGCGAGACTACGGATTTCACGCGCCACAAAGACGCCGGTGAATGTGGCCACGAAACTGCCCAACAACCAACTCATCGCCACGCTGAGCTTGACCGCATCGATGATCGGCATCGGCACCAGACCCAGCACCCAACAGAACGGCAGGGCAACGATCTGAAAGCCAAGTGCCAGGGAAACGGACGAAAACATCAGATGCATGACAAAGCTGAAAATGTTTCCCCTTTGCGAGAGATCTTCAAATCCTCGGCGCAGCGAAAGCCAGTTCAATATTCGAATCAATTGCCGCCCCCTTCTCTGCTTTTCTCTGGGATAGGCCTGTTTTGTGTGTCGTTTCCTAAATCAATACCTAGAATTTTAACGATTGATTGTATGGGCCATCGCATCATTTCAATACACGAACAGCCAAAACAGATCATCCGGGCAAAGGCAGGGGCGCTACCGCATAAAACGATACAGCGAACTTTAGTACGCCATGTTGGATGGACGGCGCTGTAGCGGAAATACCAGCGGCCCGCGCATCACCGAAACGAAAAAACCCGGCACGCAGCCGGGTTTTTCTGGTCACGCAGACGTGTTTAATCGCGCCTACGAAGGTTTGGTGAAAATCAGTCGCCGTCTTAGGCCGCCTGCTTTTCCTTCAGCTTTTCCAGGATATTCTGCGGCGAAGACACACCATAAGGGTCGCTATCGCAATTGTCGGAATAGCCTTCTTCTTCGAACCACTGCTCCACCACGCCATCGTTGATGATAGCCGCATAGCGCCAGGAGCGCATGCCGAAGCCGAGATTGTCCTTGGACACCAGCATGCCCATCTTGCGGGTGAACTCGCCGGAGCCATCGGGAATGAGCTTGACGTTGGCCAGGCCCTGCTGCTTGCCCCAGGCATTCATAACGAAAGCATCATTGACCGAAATGCAGTAGATGTCGTCAATGCCGGCAGACTGGAACTCGCTATAAAGCTTTTCGAAATCCGGCAGTTGGAAGGTCGAGCAGGTGGGAGTGAAAGCACCCGGAAGCGAAAAGAGCACGACTTTCTTGCCCTTGAAGTAATCATCCGAGGTCATATCTTGCCAACGGAAGGGGTTTGGGCCACCGACCTCTTCATCGCGAACGCGGGTACGAAACGTGACGCTGGGCACTTTTCTGCCAATAAGCATCGCTGATCTCCTTTGATAGACATGATGAAGCGTAAAAATGATGAAAAGCGGCCTTTTACCGGGCCACCGGGATCAGCCTTTCGATTACCGCATAACCATGTGCGGCGCAGCATAAAACAGCATGCTGGACGCCGCAGCATGCCTGACATGCGCATAGTGCATGGCGGACCCATTAGGCATTGTATAATGATGGCCAGTTTCGCTTTTAAGGCGGCAAAAGCTCAAACCGGGCAAACCGGCCTATTGCGCGCGCTGTATAGAAGACCAACCGCGATGCATTGGCCACTGCTGCCTCGACAGCAACGTATGCAATCGATCACAACTTTAACAAAGCTTCATAATAGCACATTATTGCCCTATTTTAAGATCTATACCTTTAATGGTCGATGCAGAGGGCGATTATCACATAAAAAAACAGACAAAACAGATCTTGAAGCATTGCAAAAAACTTTGTTGCGTATTTTAATCCGGAAATATTCGACCTTAACGATTTGTTAAGAATTTGCACAAAATTCGGCATCGAAACAGGCTTTCGAATGCCAATCGCCGACAGAAGATCTTTTTTGGTATTGGGTAGGGTTGGAGACGGAAACGATGTTGAATGCGAAAAAGCAGCCTATGACTCGGCACGTATTGCCGGTCGTAGAAGACACCAATGGTACAGTGGGCAGAGCCATTGACCGGGACCCCTCCGTCAGAAATACCCGTTTGTCGGTGCTGGCACCGACCCGTTACCCCTGGCGCTTCAATTCACCGCGCCACAGCCGGCACATGATCGAAAATCGCAATTTCGTGCCGATGAACTACGTATCGCCGAAGCTGGAAGGCATCACGGTCCTGTCGCCATTTCCGCCGCGCCGGTTCGACCTCATCCATGCGTTCAACCGGATACCGATGAGCGCGACGCCCTTCATGATCTCTTTTGAATCCCATATGCCGCGCGGCTTCGGCATTGAGACCTCAGCACTTTATGCCTTCATGACCCGGCGTCTGATTTCCGACCGCTGTCTCGGGATCGGCGCAATTTCCGAACATGCACGCCGGATCTTTCAAAAGACCCATAGAAACAATCCTGCCTATGAGGCGCTGAACAGGAAGCTGTTCATGCGCTATCCAAATATGGAAATCGAAGAGCGAGCGGATACGTTCAACGACGAAAACCAGGGGCCGATCCGCGTCGTCTTCGTCGGAAATCACTTTGCCCGCAAGGGCGGTTGCGTTGGCGTGCGCATGGCCGAACTCGCCATGGAGCGCGGCATTCCGCTGGAAGTCGATATCGTCTCCACGGTGGAAGTCGGACCGATGTCCTGGACTGACCCGTTGGCGCCCGGTTACTTCGACCGTTACCGCAAATTGTTGAGCCTGCCGAATGTTCGCCATGTCCAGAACATTCCAAATAGCGAAGTGCTGAAAATCCTGCGCAATGCGCATTTCTCGCTGCTGACCACATTCTGCGACACATTCGGCTTCAGCGCGATCGAGTCCGAGGCCAATTACGTGCCGGTGATTGCCACCAAACAGGGTGCGCTGCCAGAATTCATCAAGCACCGGCAAAATGGCATCCTGCTGGATCTGGACACCAATGATATCGGTGAGTGGAAACACATTGCCGACGACCGCAGCACGCCGGAATTTGCCGAGATTCATGCCCGCGAGATCGAGCGACTGGCTGAAGAAAGCCTGAACGAAGTCGTCGCCGCCATGGCCGACCAGAATGCCTACAAAGCCATGCGCCAAGCCGCCTATCGCACTGCAAAGACGATGTTTTCGGCGAAGGACGCCAATGAATTCTGGGACGATTTTTACGTTGAGGCCCTGAATGAGTACCGGACGGGCCACAATTCCTCCGGGCTGATGCAAAAGCCGTTTTCAGGCTGAACCCGTTTCAGTGGCGATGCTGCCTGCCTTTGAAAGAGGGCGACGGGAGTGGGCGTTAAAGCGTCGCCGCCTCTTCAATTCTAATAGATTTAAAGGGAAGGTAGAGGTGGGCTATCAGCCCACCACATTCGCTTTTCCGCCTTCGATAACGATGTGCCGTCCTTCATTCTCCATAAAACGCCAGTCCTCGGCCTGCGAACCATCCGGGAAAATTTGCAGGCGATAACCACCTGACAATTGGAGATCAGCTCCACAATATCTGTCGCATGTTACGGACTGGACAATGAGATGATCCGTGGCATTTACAAAGGACTTAGTGGCTTCGTCGTAACCTTGCAGCAAGGCCGCAATCCGCACGAATTGCAACGTACCAAATTGAGGATCCTCGACGTTTACAGGAGCACCCTCCTCAGGCTCCATGAAACGATCTGAGGACCCTGTCACGATCCCATTCTCCGTGACAATCCGCCAGGAGCATTGGATATGGAGCGCATGAGATCCCGTCGTTCCTGGTCTTCCCCGTGTTGAATGATGGGGGCGAATGGAGCCAAAATGGAAAACTTTCATATCTGCCGCATTGCGGGCAATGCTTAAAGGCAGACCGACAAGAACTTGCAGACTGTCCTGCAAGAAGGCTTGATTTTCAGATTCAGACATCACCACCAGTCGCAATAATACCAAGGCTCTGACATGCTCACGCGTCCCCGCCTTAAAGAGATTGCAAATATCTCAAATGCTTGCACGGCTTGAGATATTTGCAAAAGGAATACGATGAACCATTTTCAATGACTCATCGTATAACTCCCATCAAAACAAGAAATACCGCTGTGCCATCGGCAAAACAGTGGCCGGTTCGCAGGTCAGCAATTCGCCATCAGCGCGCACTTCATAGGTTTCAGGGTCGACCTCGATATGCGGTGTCAGGCTGTTGTGGATCATCGACGCCTTGGAAATGCCGCCGCGGGTGTTTTTTACCGCCAGCAATTGCTTGGAAACGCCGAGCCGCGCCGCCAGACCTACATCCAACGAGGCCTGAGACACGAAGGTGACGGAGGAGTTGGTGCGGGCCTTGCCATAGGCGCCGAACATATGCCGGTAATGCACCGGCTGCGGCGTCGGGATCGAGGCGTTGGGATCACCCATCGGGGCGGCGGCAATCGAGCCTCCAAGCAGCACCATATCCGGTTTGACGCCGAAAAACGCCGGGTTCCAGATCACCAGATCGGCGCGCTTGCCGATTTCAATCGAGCCGATTTCATGGGAGAGACCATGGGCAATGGCCGGGTTGATGGTGTATTTGGCAATATAGCGCTTGACGCGCATATTGTCGTTCTCGCCGGTTTCCGATGGCAGCCGTCCGCGCTGGCGCTTCATCTTGTCGGCCGTCTGCCAGGTACGGATCGCCACTTCGCCGACCCGGCCCATGGCCTGGCTGTCCGACGAAATAATCGAAAACGCGCCGATATCATGCAGAATGTCTTCCGCCGCAATGGTTTCCTTGCGGATCCGGCTTTCGGCAAAAGCAATATCTTCCGGGATCGATGGGCTCAAGTGATGGCAGACCATCAGCATGTCGAGATGCTCGGCCAGCGTATTGATCGTATAGGGCCGCGTCGGATTGGTGGAAGACGGGATCACATTCGGCTGGCCGCAGATCTTGATGATGTCAGGCGCATGGCCGCCGCCTGCCCCCTCGGTATGGAAGGCATGGATGGTACGGCCTTTGATGGCGCCGATGGAATCCTCCACGAAACCGCTTTCGTTCAGCGTATCGGTATGGATCATCACCTGCACATCGTAGTCGTCGGCCACCGACAGGCAGCAATCGACGGCACCGGGGGTCGTACCCCAATCCTCATGCAGTTTCAGGGCGCAGGCACCGCCCAGCACCATTTCTTCCAACGCACCCGGCAACGAGGCGTTGCCCTTGCCCGCAAAAGCCAGGTTCATCGGGAAAGCATCCGCCGCCTCGATCATCCGGGCAATATGCCAGGGACCAGGCGTGCAGGTGGTGGCGAGCGTGCCATGCGCAGGGCCGGTGCCGCCGCCCAACATGCAGGTCAAGCCGCTCATCAGCGCTTCCTCGATCTGCTGCGGGCAAATGAAATGGATATGGCTGTCCATGCCGCCCGCCGTGACGATCTTGCCTTCCCCGGCAATCGCTTCCGTGCCGGGGCCGACAATGATATTGACGCCCGGCTGGGTATCGGGATTGCCCGCCTTGCCGATGGCAACGATCCGGCCATCCTTCAAGCCGATATCGGCCTTGACGATGCCCCAGTGATCGACGATCAGCGCATTGGTTATGACCGTATCGACCGCGCCGTCCACGCGCGTCGCCTGGCTTTGCCCCATGCCATCGCGGATCACCTTGCCGCCGCCGAATTTCACTTCGTCGCCGTAATGGGTGAAATCCTTTTCCACCTCGATGAACAGTTCGGTATCGGCCAGCCGCACTTTGTCCCCGGTCGTGGGGCCGAACATGCTGGCATAGGCGGCGCGGGACATTTTAAAAGGCATGGTCAGGCTCCTTGGGACAGGACAGGTAAGGGTGAAGGCCCAAGGCGCGTCAGCCGCCCGGCCTCGATATGTGCGTCGATCACTTGCCGTTCCGCAGCGAAAGGATGGCCGTCCCAACCCGTGTGCGAAAAGCCCGCAACGAAAATCCGATCTCCGGCAAAAGCCGGATCGTGAAGAACATGGCTCATCACCACCATGCCGCTGCTCGGCGTGACATAGAGACCGGGATCGTAGGGCTCGAGCGCCGCCACTGCAGCCTCGTGGGCCAAGGCTGGTAGAACCAAATGATCCTTGCCACCACCTCTGGCAAATTCGGCAAATTCGTCAGTGTGATCGTAGAAGAGATCCTCAAGTTCAGGAAAATGCGTCAGAACCTCCGGCTTCATCGCCTCGAATTTCGCGGGATCGCGCACCGACCAGATCGCGCCGCTGGTATCGACAGCCGGACTGTTGCGCCAGGCACAATCGGCCAGCATGGCTTTGGCGGGACGGCCAGTATTGCACACCGCCATCACATCGGTGCGGTGACCGGCCATGCCGAAGTTACGTGCGCCATTGAAGCGGATAACCATATCGGCAGCATCAATGGCGTCCGCAACCTCCTGAGGAACCTCACCATTGCCAATGATCATGATCTTGCGATCCATGTCTGTCCGATCCGCTTATCGAGTTTCAGCCAAGGATTTCAATTCCTTGGTCCGCGTTTTCGTCATCTCCGCCTTGCAGGCGGCAACCTCCATGGGCTCCATCGTGCCACCCCGGACATAAAATCCCTGGGCCTCACATTGACCGTCGCGGTAATCGATCCAGGCACGCTGGGCTTTCAGCAAGGCCTTTTCAGCCCCTTTGAGGTCATCGTCCAGCGTTGCATCCTGCTCGACGAAGACCTTGCGGGTGATTTTCCATTGGGCATTCATGGCCTTGTCCGCCGCGTCGAAATCCTGCACCGCGCAGGCGGTCATATCGCTCTGGGTTTTCGGGTCCTTGCAATCAAGCGCTTGCGCCAGAACACCATGGCCAGACGACATTACCCCAAACCCTGCCAGCATGATCAGCCGCGAAACAGGCGTCATAGCGGCCCCATGACCTTCTGGCGAAAGCCATAGACCTCGCGCTTACCGGCCAGCGGGATCAGCGTCACCTCCCGGGTCTGTCCCGGTTCGAAACGGACCGCAGTCCCCGCCGGAATGTCCAGCCGCATGCCGCGCACCTTGTCCCGGTCGAAGGACAGGCCCGCATTGGTCTCGAAGAAATGATAATGACTGCCCACCTGTACCGGACGGTCGCCGGTATTGGACACTTCAATCGTCACGGTCGGCTGACCGGCATTCAGCTCGATCTCGCCACTCGCGGCAATGATTTCACCCGGTTTCATCACTGTCTCTCCCGTCATCGGTTCCCGGCAGGCCGGAAAACCACATTGTCCATGCATGAAATAATACATCCGCAACGACCGGATGGATCACCGATCAAGCCGCTCGGCCGGGCTTGCAGCCTTCCGCCTTCAGAACCCGCGTGGTGGATGGCGGATTGTTGGCGAGCTTGCCCGCCGGGCGGATGGGTCTGCGCACCAGTTCGCCGCCGCAATTGGGGCAGATCCCGGCCAGCACGCCCTCAGCACAGGCAGCGCAATAGGTGCATTCGAAGCTACAGATCATCGCCTCGCGGCTTTCAGGCGGCAGATCGCGGTCGCAGCATTCACAGTTGGGGCGAAGCTCCAGCATGGCGTCAGCGGATCGGTTCGTGGACGGTCACCAGCTTGGTGCCATCGGGAAACGTCGCTTCGACCTGCACGTCATGGATCATTTCGGCAATGCCATCCATCACCTGATCGCGGGTGATCACATGGGCGCCCGCCTCCATCAACTCGGACACGGCACGGCCATCGCGGGCGCCCTCGACGACGAAATCGGAAATCAGCGCAATCGCCTCAGGATAGTTCAGCTTGACGCCGCGCTCCAGCCTGCGCCGGGCGACCATGGCCGCCATGGAAATCAGAAGCTTGTCTTTTTCTCTTGGGCTGAGATTCATGGGTGCTCCGAAAATGATGCCGGTTACAAGGTCCAGACTTTCGGCACAGACGCGCCGTCGCGCAAGGCCGAAATCACCGGAACCAATAATTTTCTAAGGGAAAATCCATCGCTGCTGATAAAACGGGCAACCAGCTTGTCATTCCACAGGCTTATGCCGACGTCACCAAGCCCCGACGGGCGGTCCGTCAACCGTTGCAGCGCCGCCATATGTGCCTCCGCCTGCCGTCCCGTATACAGCAATGTGGCAAAAGCGACCCTGCCGCCCAGCACCGCTTTTTCAGCGGTGAGATCGGCAATAGCGCCTGTTAGCGCCAGGTCTTCGGCATGAATGAGCCGCCCTGAGCGGCGGATGCGCCAGCGGTCGCGCACCAGACCCTGACGCATCGCTTCACCCATCGCCTTGCGACCCAGCAGAACGGCCTCGACACTGAGAAATTCCGCTGTCTCATGCAGATCAACCTCCAGCCTGCGAGTCAGGGAAGCCTGATCAAACAGGATGGATTCCTGCGGCAGCCAATGGACCGCCGCCCCCTCGCCGACCGTGATGCGGCTGCTGATCGACGCCGTATCGGCGGCAGCCTTGTAGATTTTCTCGCAGGCCTGGGTGGTCAGGGTCAGATGGGTGCCATCACCGGCGGTAAAGTCCCAATCGAGCTGGTCGCCGCCGGTCAGCCCGCCGGAGGAATTGATCAGCACAGCCTCCATCCGGCCATCGAAACTTTCGGGGATACGGATCTTGGCACAGCCCTCCTGGAAGAAGGTTTCCAACCGGCTGCGGCCTTGAAACAGCTTGGTGTCCAACCGCCCGCTCCCTTTGGCGCGTTGCGGCTTGATCTGTATGGCGGGCTGTATGGTCATGCCTTCAACGCTTCGATTTCGAGAAGAAATCCCACATCATATCCGTGGCATTCAGGTCGAAGGAGACCTTGCCGATCACCTTCTGGATCTTCAGTGATGCAGTGCTGCCCGGCCATGTATGGCCCGCCCCCGCCAAACGGTAGGAGGCAATGCGCGCACCGTCCGAGCATTGAGCATACTCGGTGGTCTCGACCCGGCCCTCGGTTTTCACTGTGGGAGATTTGCACCCGTCCAACTCCGCCCAGCGATGCAGTGCGGCATCGGCGCCGTAGCCCCAATAGGGCAGGCCCTGCCCGGCGATTGGGTTGATCTTGTCGTCCAGCCCGGCAAAGGCAATCAGCGACATCGGTTTTGCGGGTTTGCAGGTCGCAGCATCCGGCACGAAACCATCGCCTTCACGCTTCGGCGCCCCGGCCCGCAGGCCGACCACCAGACCGGCAGCGGCAAAATCGGTGTTTCCATCGCAAAGATATTGCGACACCATCCGTCCGCCGCCGGAATAGCCGGTGGCGTAGAAGCGCGCCGGATCAACACAGAAATTGTCTTCGACAGCCTTGATCACATCGCGGATATAGGCTTCCTCATCGGCCTCGCCTTTGGCGACGCCCGGCACATTCCAGGCGAAATAGCCCGCCCGCTTGGTGGGCATCGACCCTTGCGGCGCGACAGCGATAAAGCCTTCGCGCTCAGCCACCCGCTCCCATTCGCTCCGGTCCAGTTGCTCATTGGCATTGCTGTCGGACCCGTGGAAATCGAACACGACCGGCACCTTGTCCTGGCTGCTATAGCTGGAGGGAATGAAATAGGAAAACACCCGCTCATGTCCGCCAGAGGTCAGTGTCATATCATAACGACCCACATCCCTGGGCTGACCGCAACCAGCTGCCGATGCGGACCCAGTGGAAAGCGTCAGAAGGGAAACGAGTGTCGCAATCGCCACAACGGACAGAGTACCAACTCTTCGCAGAACGGGCTTTTCGCATTGATTTTCAATATTTTGCATATAGTCCTCCGCAGCGGAGCCACGGTAGCAAAAGACCGATACGATGCAAAATGAAAAAATCTGGCACATGCTGGATGCGCAGACGAGTGTCTGTCAGGGTCAGATCGAACCTGACAGACAGAACCTAAGGCATCTGTCTGGATCAGAGCACTACAGCGCGTCCGCCGACATCGGGCTTTCCACCGCCTGCGGCTTGACCTTGGCCTTCATCGTCACCGAGCAGGCAGGGTTTACAGAGGCCGTTGCGCCAGCAGCCGGTTTTGCGCCATCGGCACAGGCGTTTTTGGCGATATTGTTGGCGATCAGGCGACCATCGCCACTGTCGAAGAAAGCCCACATCCGTTTGGCGGCATACATGTCTTCCTGGCTCTTGCCATCGACGCTCTTGCCATCAACGGCCTTTGCCTTGGAATTGGCGGCAGCCAGTGAGAAGCCGATAGTCTGCGCGGGCCAGTCATGCGTCTGGTCGGCAATCGTATAGGACAGGATGCGGGCACCGCCCTTGCAGCGCTCGAATTCCGCCGAGGAAATTTTCGTCCCCTTGACGATCTTGCGTTCGCCCTGGCAGCCATCCAGCTCGGCCCAGCGATTGAGTGCCGCTTCGCCGCCATATTGCCAATAGGGCCTACCACCGCCCGCGTAAGGATTGGTATTGTCCTTCAGCCCCCAGAAGGCGATGATCGACACCGGACGGCCCGGACGGCAGCTTTGCGGATCGGGCAGCCATTTTCCCTGATCGGGGCCAACGCCCTGGCGCGGCGTCCCGGCCCGCAGGCTCATGACGAAACCGGCAGCGGAGAAATCCGTATTGCCGTTGCAGATATATTGCGACAGCATCCGCCCGCCACCCGAATAGCCGGACGCATAGATACGGTCGGGATCGACACAGAACTTGGCCTTGACCAGCGCCACTGTGTCGCTGAGATAAGCGGCATCATCCGGCCCTTTGGCTTCGGTTACTGTAGAGACAGATGTACTGGGCGCGGTCGAGCTTGTCACGCTCGCGTTGGTTACGGTCCCATTCGAAACTGTGGCATTTGGCGAAACTGTGGCATTTGGCACGGTCACGCCGGGTACGGGGACCACACCCGGCACGTTCCAGGCATGGGTGCCTTCCGCCTTGCCATTCAGCCCGCCCTGTGGGGCAATGACGATGAAGCCGTTTTCCCGCGCCACGTCGGACCATTGGCTACGACCCAGCTGATCGCGGGGAAAGCTGTTGGACCCGTGCAGATCGAACACCACAGGCACCTTGGCCTTGCCGGTATAGCCTTGGGGAATGTAGGCGACCGCCGTACGCTCAATGCCACCGGACGTGAATGTCAGGTCCTGTAACCCGGCCCGGACGGTCACGCCGCAGCCGCCCGCCGCGTAAGCAAGGCCACCCGGCACCATCATGGAAACGCCGAGTGTGAACAGGCACAATAAAGTCTGGGCAGATGTTCGCGCGAAAAAACCCGGCCGCCGCAGGCCAGTCAGTTCATCGAATGTCATGAGGTCGCCTTGTTATTAGCACTCGCCGGAAAATACCACATGTTGCGCAGGCTTCAACAGAAACCTGATCGCAAATGATCAAGGCTGACATGCGTCAAACACAAAGCGTGAATATACTATGAATATACTCGGTAATTCCCCAGTAAAAACAATATATTACGCTCCAAACCCGGACACCGCATCCCATGCCTGAATGCGACATTATACCGTAAGGTGGCGGCGAGCCTCGACCGTATCCAGCGTTTCTGCACCGCCTTCATGGACGATTTCGCCGCGATCCATGATGTAGACATGGTCGGCAAGCTCCCGGCAGAAGTCGAGATATTGCTCGACCAACAGGATCGCCATGCCGGTTGAATCCCGCAAGTAGCGGATCGCCCGACCGATATCCTTGATGATCGATGGCTGGATGCCCTCGGTCGGCTCGTCCAGCACCAGGATTTTCGGGCGGGTTACCATGGCTCGGCCAATCGCCAACTGCTGCTGCTGGCCACCCGACAGGTCGCCGCCGCGCCGCGACAACATGGTCTGCAAAATAGGAAACAGCGCGAAAATATCGTCCGGGATCGTCCGGTCCTTGCGCTTCAGCGGCGCAAAGCCGGTTTCCAGATTTTCCTTGACCGACAGCAGCGGAAAGATCTCGCGCCCCTGCGGCACATAACCGACACCGTGCCGCGCCCGATTGAACGGTGCCATGCCGTTCAACACCGTGCCTTCAAAGGCAATCGTGCCTCCAGACACCGGATGCTGGCCGGTCACGGCGCGCAAAAGCGAGCTTTTACCCACCCCGTTGCGACCCAGCACGCAGGTAATCTTGCCCATGGGCGCGGTGATATTCACGCCGCGCAGCGCCTGGGCGGCACCATAGTGAAGATTGAGATTTTCAACTGTCAGCATCTTCTTGTCCTTCACCGCCCCAGATAATTCTCGATCACCCGCGGATCGTTCGAAACAAAATCGATCGAGCCTTCGGCCAGCACCGAGCCTTCGGCCAGACATGTCACCTTGACGCCGAGATCGCGGATGAAGCCCATGTCGTGTTCCACCACCACGACCGAGCGGGTCTTGGAAATTTCGCGCAGCAGAATGGCGGTCTCGGCGGTTTCGGCATCGGTCATGCCCGCCACCGGCTCATCGACCAGCAGCAGTTTCGGCTCCTGCGCCAGCAACATACCAATTTCCAGCCATTGCTTCTGGCCGTGGGACAGGTTGGCGGCGAGGTCGTTTTTGCGGGCGGTGAGCCGCACGGTTTCGAGAATGGTGTCGATCCTCTCGCGGTCCTTGGGCGTCAGCCGGTAAAACAGCGTTGAAAACACCCCGCGCGGCTTGTTCAGCGCCAGTTCCAGATTGTCCCAGACCGTATGGCTTTCAAACACCGTCGGTTTCTGGAATTTGCGGCCAATGCCGAGCTGGGCGATTTCGGCCTCGTCACGCTTGGTGAGATCCACCTTGCCGCCGTCGAAAAACACCTCGCCGCTGTCAGGCCGTGTCTTGCCGGTGATGATGTCCATCATCGTCGTCTTGCCCGCGCCATTCGGGCCGATAATGGCGCGCAGCTCGCCCGGCTCGACCACGAAGGACAGGGAGTTCAAGGCCCGGAATCCGTCGAAGGAGACGCTGACCCCGTTGAGATAGAGGAGGCTGTTGGTGGTCTTTTCGGACATGACTTACTCCGCCGCCTGAGGGTTGCCATGAGAGGTTCTGGACGCTTCGGCCTCCGCCGCAGCCTTGTCCTGCCTGCGCCGGAGTAGGCTTTGGGTGACAGTGCCGACAATGCCCTTGGGCAGAAACAGTGTGACGGCCACGAACAGCCCGCCCAGCGCAAACAGCCAGGCATTGGGAAACAGGCCGGTAAAGATCGTCTTGCCGCCATTGACCAGCACCGCGCCAATGATCGGGCCGATCAGCGTGGCGCGCCCACCGACGGCGGTCCAGATCACCACCTCAATGGAATTGGCCGGTGAAAACTCGCCGGGATTGATGATGCCGACCTGCGGCACGTAGAGCGCGCCCGCCACGCCCGCCATCATTGCCGAGACCACGAAGGCAAACAGCTTCATGTTTTCCACCCGGTAGCCCAGAAAGCGGGTGCGGCTTTCGGCATCGCGGATGCCAACCAGCACCTTTCCGTATTTGGAGCGAACGATGGCCGAGACCAGCAGCAGCGAGCCCGCCAGAAACAGCGCAGAGAGCGAAAACAGCGCCGCACGGGTGCCATCCGCCTGGATGTTGAAACCGAGGATGTCCTTGAAATCGGTGAGGCCGTTATTGCCGCCAAAACCCATGTCGTTGCGGAAGAAGGCCAGCAGCAGCGCATAGGTCATCGCCTGGGTGATGATTGACAGATAGACGCCGTTGACCCGCGAGCGAAACGCAAACCAGCCGAATACGAAAGCCAGCAGACCGGGTGCCACCAGCACCATCAGGGCTGCAAACCAGAACATGTCGAAGCCGTGCCAGAACCAGGGCAGTTCCTTCCAGTTCAAAAACACCATGAAGTCGGGCAGGACAGGATCGCCATAGGTGCCGCGCGGGCCGATCTGGCGCATCAAATACATGCCCATCGCATAGCCGCCGAGCGCGAAGAACGCCCCGTGACCGAGCGAAAGAATGCCGCAAAAGCCCCAGACCAGATCGAGCGCCAAGGCCAGCATGGCATAGGTCAGGTATTTGCCAAACAGCGCCACCAGATAGGTCGGCATATGCAGCGCGCTGTCGGGCGACGTGGCAAGGCTGAGGATCGGCACCAGAATGGCGAGCGCGATGAGAATGGCGATGGCGACGAGGATCTTGGCGTCCAGCGAGCGCAGAAGAAATGCCGTGATCATGCTTCCACCGCCCTTCCCTTGAGTGCGAAGAGGCCGCGTGGCCGCTTCTGGATGAACAGGATGATGAGAACCAGAACCAGGATCTTGCCCAGCACCGCACCGGCATAGGGCTCAAGGAACTTGTTGAGAATGCCGAGAGAGAAAGCGCCCACCAGCGTTCCCCAGAGATTGCCGACTCCGCCGAACACCACGACCATGAAACTGTCGATAATGTAGGTCTGGCCGAGATTGGGCGACACATTGTCGATCTGGGACAGCGCCACGCCCGCCATTCCGGCAATGCCCGACCCCAAGGCAAACGTGAAGGCATCCACCCAGGGCGTGCGAATGCCCATCGAAGACGCCATCCGGCGGTTTTGGGTGACGGCGCGCATCTGCAAGCCAAAGGCGGAGCGCTTCAACAGCATCAGCAGCGCGAAGAAGACCGACAGCGAAAACACCAATATCCACAGCCGGTTCCAGGTGATGGTCAAGCCGCCCAGACCGAACGAGCCGGACATCCATGACGGATTGGCAACCTCCTGATTGGTCGGGCCAAACAGCGTGCGCACCAACTGCTGCAACATCAGCGAAATGCCCCAGGTGGCGAGCAGCGTTTCCAGCGGACGCCCATAGAGAAAGCGGATGACGCAGCGCTCGATCACCAGGCCAAAGATGCCGGTGACGGCGAAGGCGACCGGCAGGGCAATGGCCAGCGACCAGTCAAACAGCTCAGGCGCGTTCGCTCGGATTGCCTGCTGAACGATGAAGGTGGAATAGGCACCGAGCATGACCATTTCGCCATGCGCCATATTGATAATGCCCATGACCCCGAAGGTGATGGCAAGGCCAATGGCCGCCAGCAGCAACACCGAGCCGAGCGAGATGCCATAGGTGATGTTCTGCGCGGTATTCCACAGCGCCACATCGCCCTGGATCTTGGCGATGGCCGCATCGATATCACCCTTCAGGGCCGGATCGACTGTTGGCGCGGCATTGCCGAGAATGGAAATCGCATCCTGACCGCCCACAGCGCGAATGAGTGCAATGGCGGCGCGTTTTTCCTCCAGCGTATGATTGGAGGTGATGACCGAGACGGCGCGGGCCTGGGCCAGCAGCGTTTTCACCGCGCTATCCTGCTCCTTGGCAAGGGCGGTGTCGAGCAATTCGAGATTGTCTTCTGAGGGCGCCTTCAACAGCGCATCGGCCGCGGCAAGCCGCACCGTGCGGTCAGGGCTGAGCAGGGTCAGCCCGCCTTGTGCGGCGCGGATGGCGCGGCGCAACCCGTTATTGATCTTGATCTTGACCAGCCCGCCCTTGGCTTCCTTGCCGACCTCGGCACCGCTCAAGGGATCGACCAGCGTAAGCTGGCTGCCCGCGGGCTTGGCGATAAACACATTGCCATCGGCCTTGCGCAGATAGAGATCGCCACCGCTCAGGGCTTCCAGGGCCGGAACCACTTTGAGATCGCCAGTGCGTCCGAGATCGCCGACGATTTTTTCGGCATCGGTGAAATTGGCCGTGCCCAGCGCCTTGATCAGGCTAGCGGGGTCTTCCTCGGCACGTGCCGAAAGGGTCAAGGCCACCATCAGCAACAGCCCGGCAGCCAGCACATGCGACAGATGGTTCAAACAGGATCGTATCATACCGGCCCCTCTTGCGATTGCTCCCGACAAGGGAGAAAAAGCTGCGGATGCTTTATGCACCCGCAGCAAGTTTCAGGCTGGGAAGCTTAGGAGCCCTTGCCGCCGCACTTGCCGGACTTGACGTTGAAATTGCCGCAGTTCATCGGCAGGCGCCAATCGGCGATCAGGTCCTTGCTGTCGGGGAGGAAATCCGACCATTCGTCGCCAACCACTTCCGGTGTTTGCGAGACGATGTCGAACTGGCCATTTTCCTGGACTTCGCCAATCAGCACCGGCTTGGTGATGTAATGGCTTGGCATCATCGTGGCATAGCCGCCGGTGAGGTTCGGCACGGAAACGCCAACCAGCGCATCGATGACCTTGTCGGGTTCAGCCGAGCCTGCCTTTTCGACGGCCTTCACCCACATGTTGAAGCCGATATAGGCGGCTTCCATCGGGTCGTTGGTGACGCGCTTGTCGTTCTTGGTGAAGGCATGCCAGGTCTTGATGAACTCTGCATTCACAGGGGTATCGACGGACTGGAAGTAGTTCCAGGCGGCGAGATGGCCAACCAGCGGCTTGGTGTCGATACCAGCCAGCTCTTCTTCACCGACCGAGAAGGCCATGACCGGAATGTCTTCAGCCTTGACGCCCTGGTTGCCGAGTTCCTTGTAGAAAGGCACGTTGGCATCGCCATTGACGGTGGAGATAACAGCGGCCTTCTTGCCCGCCGAGCCGAATTTCTTAATGGCGGCGACTTCGGTCTGCCAGTCGGAGAAGCCGAACGGCGTGTAGTTGACCAGGATGTCTTCCTTCTTCACGCCCTTGGACAGAAGATAGGCTTCGAGAATCTTGTTGGTCGTGCGCGGATAGACATAGTCGGTGCCTTCGAGCACCCAGCGCTGCACGCCTTCGTTCTCCATCAGGTAATCGACGGCGGGAATGGCCTGCTGGTTGGGAGCGGCACCGGTGTAGAAGACGTTGCGTTCGCTTTCTTCACCCTCGAACTGCACGGGGTAGAACAGCACCGAATCCAGTTCCTTGAAGACGGGCAGAACCGACTTGCGCGACACCGAGGTCCAGCAACCGAACACGGCGGCAACCTTGTCCTTGGAAATCAGCTCGCGGGCCTTTTCGGCAAACAGCGGCCAGTTGGAGGCCGGATCGACCACGACGGGCTCCAGCTTCTTGCCGAGAACGCCACCCTTCTTGTTCTGCTCGTCGATGAGCATCAACATGGCGTCCTTCAGCGTCGTTTCCGAAATCGCCATCGTGCCGGAGAGAGAATGCAGAATGCCGACCTTGATCGTATCTTCAGCGGCAAACGCACCGTGGAAGGCGGTGGTGGACAGCATGGCGCCGACAAGTGCGCTCGCCAGTTTGGACTTGAAGTTCATTTCAGGTTCCCCTCTTTTTGAATTCTGGAGTGAGGGGACTATCGGCTGCTGCGCTGCAAAATCGTATACGTCAATTGACGTAGGTCACGGGGCAAAGCCACGATCTCCCTACAAAATAGGGGATTGTCCGCCTAAAACTGCGGACATAGGTTTATTATACTTGATTTTCATCAAACACGAACCCTAATACCTGACAAGGATCTCATGGAGAGCATCCTCATAGACCGCTCATATAGCTGATGTAGAATGGAGCGGCGGCAATCTGTTTCGAAAGTCATCCATGCCTTTTTCACCCCGGCGACGGCTTCTGAAGGAAGCGACCGCCGATGCTCATGCCGAACTCGATGCAGTGATCGGCGATTTTTCCTCTCCTGCCGCCTACCGCGCTTATTTGCTCGGAATGGCCCGTTTTCGGCTGCCATTGGAAGAGATGATTGCCCAACAGGCCCAGCGGGCATCCTTCACCACTTGGCCCGGGACTTGGCGGCCAGTGATGATCGGCAATGGCCTGCGGGCCGATCTGAAGACACTTGAGCTGGAGGACGAGCGCTGGCAGGCATCGGTTCCCCAGCCACAAAAGACCGAAGACTGGCTAGGCCTATTCTATGTGCTGGAAGGCTCCGCGCTTGGCGCAAAGCTTCTGGCAAAACGGGCCGCCCTGCTTGGTTACAGTCCCACCCATGGCGGGGCGCATCTTTTTGCCCAGGCCGGGAACTTTTCGAGCTGGCCCACGTTTTTACATCTTATGGAGGAACTGCGGGATCTCGATGAAGGGAAGCTCGTGGCCTTTGCCAATGCAACCTTTGCTTATGCCTACGCTGCCTTCGAAAGCCCCATGCATGCCTGCTACGCAGACCGTTGATCTCACCAATTGCGACCGCGAACCGATCCACATTCCCGGCAGCATTCAGCCGCATGGTTGCTTGCTAGCCTGTGATGCAGAGATGGCCGTTGTTCTGCGCCACTCCGCCAATGCCGGGGAGATGCTCGGCGTCAAAGGCGCGGTGAATGGTGAACAGGTGCATGTGCTTTTAGGTGACGACGCCACCCATGACCTGCGCAATGCTCTGGCGACGGCACCTGAAGCCTCACGCCCCGCCCTGCTTCCCAATCTGCGCCTCAGCTGCGGCCAGGTTTTCAACGTGAGTGTCCACCGCCAGCGCGCCACTGTGATCATTGAACTGGAGCCAGCCAAGGGCGAGCGCGATCCCTTGCAGTTGGCGCGGGAAATGATCGGGCGGATCAAGGACATCGACCATATCGACAAGCTGATCCGCACCTCCGCCAGGCTGGTGCGAGCCGTGCTCGGCTATGACCGGGTGATGATCTACCGCTTCGACAATGACGGCTCCGGCAAGGTGGTGAGCGAGGCCAAGTCGATGGAGCTGGAAAGCTTCCTTGGCCAATATTTCCCGGCATCCGACATTCCACAGCAGGCCCGCAAGCTCTATATGCAAAATTCCATCCGGGTGATTTCCGATGCAAGCGGCCACAAGGTGGCGATCGAGCCGGAACTGGATGCCTCCGGTGAGCCGCTTGACCTGTCCTTTGCACATTTGCGCAGCGTTTCGCCCATTCATCTGGAATATCTGCGCAATATGGGGGTCGGCGCGTCGATGTCGATCTCCATCCTGTTGAATGGCGAACTTTGGGGCCTGATCGCCTGTCATCATTACCGCGCAAAGACCCTGTCCATGGCGCAACGGGTCGCCGCTGAATTGTTTGGCGAGTTTTTCTCCCTGACACTGCTTGCCCTGAAGCAGAAACACAAGCTTGACCTGGCCACTGGCACACGCCAATCGCTGGACCGCTTTCTGCACCTTGCCTCCCACCACGAAAATCTTGAGGCGCTGTTTGGCGAATGCCTGCCGGAATTCAGCAGCCTCGTGCCCTGCGATGGTGCGGGCCTTTGGATGAACGGAACCTGGACGGCCATTGGCACCTGTCCGCCGCCTGCCGAAATCGAACCGCTGATACGCTTCGTCAACAGCGTTGCCGATGGACAGACCTGGGCCAGTCACGCCTTGTCCCAATTTCTGCCCAGAGCCGAAAGCTATTATGAGACGGTGTCCGGCGCTATGGTCGTGCCGCTCTCGGAAATTCCCCGCGATTACCTGTTGTTTTTCCGCAAGGAACGGCTGCAAACCCTCAATTGGGCTGGCAATCCCGATAAATCTTATGAGATCGGGCCGCTGGGCGACCGGCTGACACCCCGCAAGAGCTTCGCCATCTGGAAGGAAGCCGTCACAAAGCAATCGGACCATTGGAGCGAAAACGACAGGGAGGTCGCGGAAGCCATTCGCGCCGTCACCGTCAAGGTGGTGCTGCGCCACAACGAGTTGATGCAGGAAGAGCGCAACAAGGCCGACATCCGTCAACGCGTGCTGAATGAGGAATTGAACCACCGGGTCAAGAATATTCTGGCGGTGATCAAGTCGCTGATCGGCGTTCCGACGCGGCCGGAACACCAGTTGAGAGACTATGTCACCTCGCTGAAGGGCCGCGTCCACGCCCTGTCCCATGCCCATGACCAGGTGATCCGCGGCAGCGGCAGCGGCCAGCTGAGCGAACTGCTACAGGCCGAGCTTGGTCCTTACCGCACTGAGGGTACCGCCATCGCGCTTGGTGGCCCGATGGTCGTGCTCGACAGCCGCGCCTATGCCGTCACGGCCCTGGTTATCCACGAGCTTGCGACCAATGCGGCGAAATACGGAGCACTCTCGCGCACCGGAGGCAAGCTCGACTTGACTTGGCGCTGGACGGGAGAGGGAGATTGTGAAATTCTGTGGACGGAAAGCGGCGGGCCAACGGTGACCGCGCCGACACGCCGGGGCTTTGGCTCCGCCTTGATAGACCGTAGCATTCCCTATGATCTCGGTGGTAAGAGCACCGTGAATTATAACCCACACGGCCTGAATGCGTATCTTTTGCTTCCTGCCCGTTTCCTGTCCGGTTCTGGACACGAGCCGGAAACCACACACGCCCCGCCCCCGGAGACAGAGACCAGATCCATGGCCAATATCGACAAAACCCTGCCGATCCTGCTGGTTGAAGACCAGATGCTGATTGCGATGGATGCCGAAATGATGCTGGGCGATGCCGGCTTTACCACTGTCATGACAGCAGGCTCCGTGCCGGAAGCCCTGGCGCAAATCAAGGTAACAGTTCCTGCCGTGGCCGTGCTCGACATCAACCTTGGCAATCATACCTCCGTACCGGTGGCCCAGGAACTGCACCAGCGAGGCATTCCCTTTCTATTTGCCACCGGCTATGCCGAGCGGTCGATCATTCCGGAAGCCTTCGGCGACGTCACGATCATCAACAAGCCTTATGATGGAGAGGCGCTGGCCGATGCGGTGCTGAGCCTGTTGCGCCAACCGGACGCCACCACCAGCTAACATAGAGAGAAGCGAAAGCCTGTCTGGTTCAATCAGAACCTGACAGGCTTTCGCGGATATCCCGGACTATCGTGCGTATCGAAACGATGCCTGTCAGCCAGCCGTGCTGTTGCGCAGCTTTTCCGCTTCGGCGTAGAATTTCTTTTCCCACTCATTGTGGTTGTCCAGCCCCTCGCGGATGAAAGGCGTGAAGATCGCCATGTTCATCAGCGCCCAATTGACCAGTCGGGCCGGGAATTTCAGCGGTTTGGCGAAATCGACGAACAGCACGACGCGCGTCTTGTCGGTGTGGTTCCAGGCTTCATGCTCATAGGCATCGTCGAAAATCAACACCTTGCCCTCTTCCCAATGGCAGATCTGGTCCTTGACGCGGATGGCGATCTGGTCGCGCGGTTCCGGCACGATCATCCCCAAATGCAGGCGCAGCACGCCGTTATAGGGACCGCGATGGGCGGGCAGATGCTTGCCGGGTTCGAAAATCGAAAACATCACGGTGGTCAGGCCGGGAATGGCCTGCATGGCCTTCCAGGTTTCCGGGCAGGCCTTGATATTGGCCTCGGACTTCACGCCGAAACCAAGCAGGAAGAAGGTCTTCCAGCGATTGTCCGTGGAAATCGTCTTCACATCGGTGGAAATGTCCTGAAAGCTCGGCAGTTCACTCTGGCGCAGCAGGATCTGGTCCAGCTCGGCGCGAATGGCCGGATAGGCCTTTTCCACCTCTGCCACCCAGGGAAAGGTGGCATTGTCATAGACCGGCGGATTGCCAAGCTTGGCATATTTGAAATTCAGCTTTTCCGCCCAGGCGACGATACCCATAAAAAACCTGGTAATGCGGCTTGGCCGGTCCATAGGCTGAATGCCTGATGTGCCGAAGGTCTGTTTATTGTCCACACCGGTCGAAGGCTGAGAGGCTGGCATATCCATCGGTATCACTTTCTGATGCAACAATTGCGTATCGCGGTGCCGATCACACCGGCGCAGACGTTGAAAAACCCAAACGCCCGAAAAATGGAAAAATAGAGGCAAACCGGATTTCGTCCAGCCGCCACACCCCTGTCACCCCGCATCTTCTCGCAGCACTGTCACAATTCCAGTTTCCTGCGCAATGGAAAAACAGCAGGAAGCGGCGCGAACATCACCAAGCGCCCTTGCAAAACCCCCGGCTTGCCGTGACAGTATCCATCCATCCTGTTTCCCATCAGAAAGCGCCAGAATACCGGCATGGCCGCACGCCAACGCATCATTCCCGTCCGACGCCAATATAACCGCTGGGTGGCCGACCAGACGCTGGAAGATTATGCGCTGCGCTTTACCGCCAAAAGTGCGCGCCGGTTCTCCTCCAGCCGGATTTCCCAGACTGCCATCGGGGCGATCTCCTTTCTGGCGCTGGAGGCGATTGGCGGCACGATCACGCTGTCCTATGGCACCACCAATGCGTTTTTCGCCATTCTGGTCGCTGCCGTCCTGATGCTGCTGGTTGGCCTGCCGATCAGCCGTTATGCGATCCGCGAAGGCGTCGATATCGATCTTCTGACAAGAGGTGCTGGCTTCGGCTATATCGGCTCAACGCTGACCTCGCTGATCTATGCCAGCTTCACCTTCATGCTGTTTGCCATCGAAGCCTCGATCATGACCGGGGCCTTGGCGCTGGCCTTCGGCATTCCACCCTCGATCGGCTACATTATTTCAGCGGTGGTGGTCATTCCGCTGGTCACTTACGGCATCCAGCTGATCTCGAAATTCCAGCTTCTCACCCAGCCGATCTGGATCGTGCTGAATATCGCGCCCTTCGTGTTCATCGCCTTTCAGGACTGGGAAAAATTCGACCTTTGGCGGGCCTTTGCCGGCATTCACCAATCCAATGCCGGAACGCAGAGCGTAGCGCCGTTTCGTCTCGCCGATTTTGGTGCCGCCTCCGCCGTCATCCTGGCGTTGATGCCACAGATTGGCGAACAGGTGGATTTCCTGCGCTTCCTGCCGCCGGAGGGCGGGCGCAAGCTTCACCACCGTTTCATGGTGTTTCTGGCCGGTGCCGGCTGGGTGGTGCTGGGCGTGCCAAAGCTGCTGGCTGGTTCCTTCCTCGCCGTGCTGACACTCTCGACCGGCGTTAGTCTGAGCGAGGCCGCCGATCCCGCCCATATGTATCTGGCCGCCTTTGGCTATATCCTGCCCAATCAGACGCTGGCCATGCTGCTGATGGTCGCCTTCGTGGTGGTGTCGCAGTTGAAGATCAACGTGATGAATGCCTATGCAGGGTCGCTCGCCTGGTCGAATTTCTTCTCCCGCCTCACCCATAGCCATCCAGGCCGGGTGGTCTGGCTGGTGTTCAATGTCGGCATCGCGCTGCTGTTGATGGAGCTTGGCATCTACCGGCTGCTGGAAGCGACGCTCGGGATCTTCTCGATCATCGCCATGGCCTGGCTCTGCACCATTTCCGCCGATCTGTTCATCAACAAGCGGTTGGGCCTTGCGCCTGAGGGTATCGAGTTCAAACGCGCCCATCTCTATGACATCAACCCGGTCGGTTGCGGCACGCTGCTGATTTCGGCCAGCCTGGCGCTGGCGGCGCATTTCGGCCTGTTCGGGCCGTTGATGGCCTCGCTCTCCACCTTCGTGACGCTGGTCGCCTTCCTGATTTCGCCGCTGATCGCCTGGGGGACCAAGGGCAAATTCTATCTGGCCCGCAAGCCGCGCCATGCCTGGAAAAACCTTGGCCATATCACCTGTTCGATCTGCGAACATCCGTTCGAGCCTGAAGATATGGCATGGTGCCCGGCCTATGCCGCGCCGATCTGTTCGCTGTGCTGCTCGCTGGATAGCCGCTGCCATGACATGTGCAAACCGAAGGCCCGGCTGAACACCCAGGTCGGCACCGTCGCCCGCACTGTGCTGCCCAGCACTGTGATCGAAAAGCTGACGACCCGGCTTGGCCGCTATGCGATGACCAGCATCGGGGCGATTTCGCTGGTGGGCGCGATCTTGGCGTTGATTGCTCATCAGGTCTCCGCCGCCTCACCAGAAACCGAACTGGTGGTCAATGCGACGGTGTTGATCGTGTTCTTCGTGTTTTCGGTGATTGCCGGCATCGCCACCTGGTTCTACGTGCTGGCCCATGACAGCCGATTGGTGGCGGAAGAAGAATCCTACCGCCAGAACAGTCTGCTATTGAAGGAAATCGCCGCGCACCGCAAAACCGACGCCGCGCTTCAGACCGCCAAGGAAACGGCAGAAGCCGCCAACCGTGCCAAGAGCCGCTATGTGGTGGGCCTCAGCCATGAATTGCGCACCCCGCTCAACGCTGTGATGGGCTATGCGCAATTGTTGGAGCAGGACGACACCATTCCGGCTCCGCGCCAATCCGCCATCCGGGTGATCCGCCGCTCCGCCGACCATCTTTCCGGGCTGATCGACGGGCTGCTGGACATTTCCAAGATCGAGGCCGGTCGGCTACAAGTGTTTTCCGCCGAGCTGAATATTCATGATTTCCTCGACCAGATTATTGACATGCTGCGCCCGCAGGCCGAGGCCAAGGGTCTGACCTTTACCCACACCCGCGCCAAAAACCTGCCGCAATATGTGCGGGCCGACGAGAAACGGCTGCGCCAGATTCTCGTCAATCTGCTGTCCAACGCCATCAAATTCACCGATGCGGGTACGGTCACGTTCGACATCGCCTATCGCAGCCAGGTTGCCAGCTTCACCGTCACCGATACCGGGCGCGGCATTGCGCAGAAAGACCTGAGCCGGATCTATGAACCCTTTCAGCGCGGCGAGGCCGACACGATCCGTCCGATGCCGGGGCTTGGGCTGGGCCTGACCATCACCAAGCTGCTGACCAATACGCTGGGCGGCGAAATCGCCGTGGAGAGCGAAACGGACAAAGGCACGACCTTCCGGGTGCGGCTGATGCTGTCTTCCGTTGACCGGCCCAGCACAGCACCCAAGGCAGAACGCAAGATCCTTTCCTATGACGGCCCGCGCCGCACCATCGTCGTGGTCGATGACAACGAGGACCACCGCGAACTGATGCGCGAGGCGCTGGCACCCCTGGATTTCATCGTGCTGACCGCCACCGGCGGGCCAGATTGTCTGGCGCTGATCGAAGGTGTCAAACCCGACCTGTTCCTGGTCGATATTTCCATGCCCGGCATGAATGGCTGGCAATTGGTCGAACGGCTGCGTGACGCAGGCCAGAGCGCGCCGATCCTGATGCTGTCGGCCAATATCGGCGATGGCGCGGTGCGCGAGCCCGGCTCCGGTGGCCATAACGACGCTATCGCGAAGCCCGTGGACGTGAAAATGCTGCGCGACAAGCTGGCCCGCCACTTGAAACTGCGTTGGCTCTATGCCGAAGACATGGCCCCGCCCGCCCCCGCCTTGGCCGCTGGCACGCCACGCGATCCCGGCCTTGCCCACCGCGAGGACCTGCGCAAACTGGCCGAAATCGGCTATATCAGGGGCTTGGAAAACAAATTGCAGGAACTGGCCAAGACACCCGATATGCTGCCCTTCACCGAGGAGTTGCGCCCCTTCGTGCAGGCTTTCGATATGGCCGGACTGATCGCCTGTCTTGATCGCTATCAGGAGGGCGCGGCATGAGCGTGCAGAGGCCATCGCCCAACCGCCAATCCATTGCCGGTCTTGCGCCGAGACTGCCCCCAGCCGATCTCCCCACCCGAGGGGGAGATGGCCGGCAGGCCAGAGGGGGGCGACTTGGCGTAAACGCTTGTTTTATGCCACGCCTCACTCCGTGGTCTGGCTTCGCACCCCTCATCTCCCTGCCGGGATCTTCTCCCCGATGGGGAGAAGAGGAGTGCCGCCGCCCTCCCGCCCGCTTTCTTTTTCTCTGCCCCTTGGACATCACAGACCATGGCTGAACCGACCTCCCCCCGCGACATCATCCTCCTTGTCGATGACAGCCCGGAAGCGCTGGGTTTTCTAACCGATGCGCTGGAACAGTCAGGCTTTTCCGTGCTGATTGCCACGTCCGGCCAAGGGGCGCTGGGCATTGTCGAGCGGATCAGCCCGGACCTGATCCTGCTGGATGCGGTCATGCCCGGCATGGATGGGTTCGAGACCTGCCGCCAAATCAAGGCCAATCCGGCGGTGGCGCAGGTGCCGGTGATTTTCATGACCGGCCTTAGCGAAACCGAACATGTGGTGCATGCGTTGGAGGTCGGCGGCGTCGATTACCTGACCAAGCCGATCAATATCGATGAGCTGCGCGCCCGTATCCGCGTGCATCTGGCCAATGCCCGGTCTGCCCAAAGCGCCCGTGTCGCGCTGGATGCCGCAGGTCGCCACCTGCTGGCCCTGCGCGCCGATGGCAGCCTGCTGTGGTCCACTCCGCAGGCCAGCCGGCTGATCACCACCGCCACCGGACGTGAAGACGGGCTGGATACCGTGATCACGGCCATCGGCGACTGGATGCAGGCCCGTACAACCTCACCGCCTGCCGCAAGCCCCGCCTCCCGCGAGGCCGCCCTGACCTTGCCGCTTGAAAACCACCCTGCCCTGCAAATCGCCTATCTCGGTGCGATGGCCGCCGACGAATACCTGTTCCGCCTCAGCGCTGCCAACCCGCACCGCGAAGACGAACGGCTGCGCCAGGCCTTTGGCCTTACCCAGCGCGAATCCGAAGTCCTTCTCTGGATCGCCCGCGGCAAACCCAACCGCGACATCGGCGAAATCCTCGGCCTCGCCGCCCGCACCGTGAACAAGCATCTGGAACAGATTTATGTGAAGCTCGGCGTGGAGAACCGGGCGTCTGCGGCAGTGAAGGCGGCGGCGGTGTTGCGGGTGGAGTGAGTCAATACTCAGATCGGGCTATGAACTTTGACAGATATTTGCATCATATTTGATTTGGACGGCACGCTGGTTGACAGCGAAACCCTTTGCAATCAGGCTTTTATTGACCTTCTACCAGCACTTCGAGATCCAGTGGAGATATTGGCTGAAAGATATCGCGGCAAGAAACTTGCAAGCATATTCATTGATATCGAAAAACGAATTGGAGCTAAGCTTCCAAGCGATTTTGAAAAACAATACCGGCAGCGTGTGTCTGAACTTTTCGAGTCCGATTTAAAGCCGATACCCGGCGCTATATCCATGCTCGAACAGTCAAACTACGCAAAGTGTATAGCTTCGAGTGGTCCACCTGCAAAAATAAGACAGGCCTTAGAAATTACAGGACTTGCGCAGTATTTCGGAAATAACATCTTCAGTTCCTACGATATAGGGTCATGGAAACCAGAACCCGGCCTTTTCCTCCATGCAGCAAAGGCAATGGGCTTCTCGCTACATCAATGCGGCGTCGTTGAAGATAGTGATGTTGGGATAGAAGCGGCAATCGCCGCACAGATGCGAGTATTCCAATACTGTCGAGAGATCCCAAAAACCTCTCCTATGGCGGTAACAAGAATATCCGACCTATGCCAATTAAACGCACATATCAAACGGACTTGGCCCTGAACGACGTGTGCCCTTCCTGCAAACGAGTCCCCCCATGAACCGTTTCGTCATCCTCTCCGGTTGCTCTGGCGGCGGCAAGTCCACTTTGCTCTCAGCCTTGGCTGCAAAAGGCTATGCCACCATAGAAGAACCCGGTCGCCGCATAGTGGCGGAAGAACAGGCCGGAGATGGCAAAGCGCTGCCCTGGATCGACCTGGCCGCCTTCGCCCACCGTGCCATTGCCATGGCGCTGGAAGACCGGGAACGAGCGGCATCCCTCCCCGGCTGGGTGTTCTTCGACCGCAGCCTGATCGACGCCGCCGCCGCGCTGAAAGCTGCGACCGGCGATGAGACACAATTGAACGCGCTCAAGCAGCAGCACCGCTACCACGCCCGCGTTTTTCTCACCCCGCCTTGGCCGGAAATTTACCAGCAAGACACTGAGCGGCAGCATGATCTGGCCGCGGCAGAGGAAGAATATCAGCGCCTGCTCGAGGTCTATCCGGCGCTGGGATATGAGGTAATCGTGTTGCCAAAGGTGAGCGTTGTGGAGCGCGTGGAATTTATCCTGGCAATGCTTGCGGGTTGATGGGGCCGCTGAACCTGACAAACGCAAGAGTACCGGGCTGAGAGGTTAGAACTGGTTTTCGCTACCAACCAAGATCCTTTTTGCCCAACTGGACTTATTCTTTCGCATCCCGATTGGTGCTCTGGTCGTTTCGCTGGCTGGCGAGGAACTCTCGCCCGCGCCGAAGGGCAACCCCCGGATCGGACCCACGGTGATATTCCTCAAGGATGATCTGGGTGATCTGTTGCCGGATCTCGGCTTTGGCCAGATCGGCCCCGGAACTCTCTTGGGGATTGAGTGACCTGCGGGCATCCTCCAGCCGGTGTTGAAGATTGGTGGCGGCGTCGAGCAGCACATGGTCCACCGTATCGCCCGGCTCTGGCATATCCTCCGGTCTCGGTTGGAACTGCTGCGGTGGCGAAACATGGTAGACCCCGGAATGGACTGGACCATCTTCCCAGATCTTCTGCCTGTAGCGCAGCAACAGCGCCAAAATGGTCGCCACGAAAACCGGTGGCACAACGATAACAAGAGCTTTCACCCAGTCAGATGTCGATTGCCACGTATCAAAAAGATCAGCCCAGACATTATAATCCGCCATTGTCCACTCCTCCCACGCTGGAAAACGAGCGATCACCAGAGAACTGTCTCTGGTGATCGGGGAGTTCGTAAGCCGGTAAAAAAACGACCGCCCCGACCTTTAAGCCGAAGCTCTGGACATGCGCCGAGGCCTCCCCGACCATAGAGAATGGTAGAGAGCGAACCGTATAGACACAGTTCACCGCCTCAGCCACAAACCTATGGCTGAGGGGTGTCTTTTTAACGATCGACACTGACCGTTTTTACCGGGGTTACGACGCCCCAAGACCGGCTCGTTACAACCGATCTCACCCCTGTCTTAGCGCATAACGAGTGAGAAGGAAAAGAGGGGATTGGTGAGATTTTGAAAGGGGAAATTGCGGCGTTGTGCGTGGCGTTTACCCCCCTCTGTCCTGCCGGATTTGGCCCTTCGCATGGCTCCGGGCGTTCGTCAGTACAATCGATCCACTGGATCGATTGTTCGGCTGCGCCGACCCTTCCTCACCCCACCTCAAGGGGGAGATCGGATAGGCGAAACCGCCCGTCTCAACAGCTAGAGTTACGTCTTCCCCAACCTCTGAAAGGGCAATGTGAAGCAAGAAGCCTGCCTCGTGTCGATCTCCCCCCTTGAGGGGGAGATGGCTGGCAAGCCAGAGGGGGGTATCCTTGCGCCGAGATCCAAAGCCATCCCCTCACTCCAGAATCGTTGCCAGCCGTGCCAACACCTCATCGACAATCTCGCTTGGCACCGATTCCAGCTTTTTGCCCCTTCGCGCGGCCAAATCAAGCGCACGCGGCTGATCACAGCGCACGGCGCCCGTGGTGCGTAAACCAACCCCGCTCAACGACACAGCAAAACCAGCCGTCCTCGCAAAATTGCCGCCGCTGGTGATAGGCAGAACCACAGGTGTTTTGGTCAATCGATTAAACGCGCCGGGCGAGATAATCAGCACCGGACGTGTTCCCTGTTGTTCATGCCCGGATGTGAGATCAAGCGACACCAACCAGATATCGCACGCTCCATTACATCAACTCTCCACCGACAGGCCCGCCATCAAGCCACTCCCGATCATCCGCAGAGACTTCCGCCGACCCGTCGCATTGAGACAGCAATTCCTCCAGCGTATAACGAGGCCGCGCCTGCGGCTCGATCACCAGACGACCATTATCCACCGCCATGGAAACCGTTGCACCCGCGCTAAGATGCAAAACATCCAGCAGAGCAGGCGGAACAGCCACCATCACTGAACCACCAACTTTGCGCAGATTGGCTGTATGCATGAGGGAAGTTCCGATTTGTTATATTTATATATAACATAACTAGTCACCAATTTCAAATTGAAATAAGCAGTCATCTGCCAGCTTGCAATAACCCTAAGACGTAGGAGTTTCAGATATACCAACCACTATCATTCGACCTATGTCTCCCGCCTTATCTCTAACAAAATAGACCTGCACATATACTTGATCGCGATTCATATTATCGATCAAAGTTTTTTTTACAATTGGAAGATTGTCGTATGGAATGCTAAAACTTAATGTTTTAGTTCCGTTTTCTATTCTTATTTTACCCCATCCATTATCTTTATTGAACTGTACAATATCACCAAGTATCAATGTTGGTGTTTTGTCTACAATGGCGGTTTCTATTTCTGCTGCCATTTTTCGATTTAAGAACAGAACAGGGCGCGCGTCCTCATGAGCAGATGATCTGACTTCCAAAGTGTCGGCGCTTGTCCTAAATGCCGTCGCCATCTCACCTATCAAAGGCGCAGACATTGCAATCAATTTTTGGCTTTGGCTAGAAGTGATAAGCGATATAGCAACCTCATTCTCAGTTAGTCTTTTCTCGCGGTGAGACTCAGCAATCCGGCGCTTAACCAACTCTTGGGTCGGCTCTGCTAAGTTATCAATGATCACTTCACCCGTCATTACATCTTTAACTAAGTCGCTAAGTACGGACTTATCTCCTGACAGGGATGATGAAGCCGACTGAACCGATCCTATTGTTGATATGGATGTCGCTAGTGTCGGCTCATCAATTTTCTCAATCACTCGTTCGCTAACGTAAGCTACAAGATCCGCCAAAGATATATTTATAAACGGATTTTCATCTTGTGTTTGGCCTGGATCTTCTATGTTAATATTAAATGAACCATCAGATTGGCTTTTTAATTTGATACTGAAGTTGGATTTATTAGTAATGTTTTTTACGAATTTTCCCCTTTGTCTAAACTGCGCCAACTTCACAATTAGACGCGCAGCAGCATACTGAAAGCGGGCAGATTCATAGAAGTTCATTCTGTGCGAATCTGCTAAAGCACCTTCAAAATGAAACGTCAAAGTTTCCGACATTCAATTACCCCCTACGATCCCCAATGCAATCTTGCCACAACCTACCTTGCGTTGTATTTTTGCATATCACTTCAATCTAGTCCTATCTAGATGTAACCCTATCTAAACCAGAATAGAAAACGAGAAATAATGAACGAAATCAGCATAGGAGCCGTTGGCGCTGCCGCGATAGCAGGTTTGGTATCTCTTTTGGGGCTTGTTATTGGCAAAGAGCAAAAAGTCTCTGAGTTTAGGCAAGCATGGATAGACGAACTTAGAAAATGTGTGGTGTCGTATCTCGTAAATATCAACGCAGTATGTGACGCTTTAGGATTAGCAAGAGCGGGGAGAGCGATTGACGATGCAGCACTGCTCACAAATTATAAGTTACTCAATGAAGCCAGTCACGGAATTACCCTTCGGATAAATCCATCTGAAGAGACTGCAAAAGCACTTTTGAAGTCAATGCACGAGTTTGATGAAATCTCACGAAGCAACTCTAATTTAACGCCTGAAAAAATAAGAGAGCTAGAAAAGGGATTTATTGATTCATCGCAAAATCTCCTGAAATTTGAATGGGCACGTGTGAAAAAAGGAGAAGCCAATTTCGTTTGGACCAAGCGAATTGTTTACGTGATCATACTCTTAATGCTAATACTCCTAGCCTACGCGTGGTTCACTGGAAAGAAAACTGGAAGAGAAGCGGTAGATCCGCATTCGTTTCATTTGCTAGAGATGCAGGGAGCCAATTGCTTATGATTCACTGAGCGGATGAACGCTTTTTAGTAATCTAATGATAACTGCCTAAAAATTATCGCGCAGCTTTAGGTCACGATAATCTTTATCTGACTTACGGGAGCTAGAGTCGCCGAAATTGAGTGTGTGAATTGAAATACAAGAAAAGCCGCAAAGCATCCACTCTGCGGCTGTAAAATCTCACACTTACCTCAGCCAGCCAACCAGCCAGCCCTCACCCCATCAAGCCGCCAGCGCCTGCGCATCCCGTGGAATTTCCACATCGATCTCCAAAATCGAAACATGCTCGTCGCGGTCCACCTTGATGCGGACCTTGTCGGCATCGACTTGGACGTGTTTGGAGATCACGGCCAGGATTTCCTCGCGCAGGATGGCGACGAGGTCGGAGCCTTGGGCGGCGCGTTCGTGGGCGAGCAGGACTTGCAGCCGTTCGCGCGCCATCGGCGCCGAGGTTGGTCTGCGGAACAGGTTGAAGATGCTCATGCGGCCCTCCGTGCGAAAATCTTGCCGAACAGGCCGCGCTTTTCCTCGGGCATGGAAACCGGAATTTCCTCACCAGCCAGACGGCGGGCAGCTTCGAAATAGGCCTGGGCAGGAAGGCTCTTGGCATCGGCCAGCGTCACCGGCGCACCGATATTGGAGGCTTTCAGCACGTCCATGCTTTCCGGGATAATGCCGAGCAGCGGGATGGAGAGGATTTCCAAGACGTCCTCGACCTTGAGCATATCACCACGCTGGGCGCGAACGGCATCGTAGCGGGTCAGCAGCAGGTGCTTTTCCATCCGCTCGCCGCGCTCGGCCTTCAGGGTCTTTGAATCCAGCAGGCCGATGATCCGATCCGAATCGCGCACCGAAGACACTTCGGGGTTGGTGACGACGACAGCGACATCGGCGTGGCGCATGGCCAGCGTCGCACCGCGCTCAATCCCGGCCGGGCTATCGCAGATCACCCAGTCAAAATGCTTTTTCAGCTCGGTAATCACCCATTCCACGCCTTCCGGCGTCAGATTGTCCTTGTCGCGGGTCTGCGAGGCCGGCAGCAGGTACAGCGTATCGACCCGCTTGTCGCGGATCAGCGCCTGCGGCAGCTTGGCATCACCCTGGATGACATTGACGAGATCGTAGACCACCCGGCGCTCGGCACCCATGACCAGATCGAGATTGCGCAGACCGACATCAAAATCGATCACGACAACCTTGTCGCCGCGCTGGGCAAGTGCCGCACCAAGGGCAGCCGTGGAGGTCGTCTTGCCGACGCCGCCCTTGCCTGATGTCACAACGATGACCTTCCCCATTTCATTCTCCTGTCTTTCGCCGCACGCGGCACAAGCTTCGGGTCGCGCTGGACCAAATCTCCAGCGTATTAAACGTCAACTTTAACCAGCGGAGTCGGCGTCAAGCTGACTTGCCCGCGGTTCAAACCAGCATCAGGCCATTTTTTCAGCCTTGATGACATCGTCTTCCAGCCAGAGCTGGACGGGCTTGCCCAGCAATTCCGGCGGCATGTCCTCCGCCATCTTGTAGATCCCATCGATGGCCAGCAGTTCGGCCTCCATCTTGCGGCAGAAAATCCGCGCCGAGGCATTGCCAACCGATCCTGCCATCGCCCGGCCACGCAAGGCGCCGTAGATATGGATAGACCCACCGGCAATGATTTCGGCGCCTGAGGCAACCGAACCGATCACCGTCACATCGCCTTCGGTGAAAATCACCGATTGCCCGGAGCGCACCGGCTCACGCAGCAGCAAGGATTGCACCACGGAGCGGGCCTGCGGCGCAGTTATCATCGCCTGGGGAGAGTCAGTCTCCCCAATCTCGTCACTCTTGCCGGAGGCTTTGGTGGCTTTGCCAGTCTTTTTCTTCTCTTCCGCTGGTGGTGATTCAGGCTCGACCTTCGGCACGTCCACATCGGACACCGGACGGCCACCCTTCAGGATCGGCGGCATACCACGTTCCACCATCGAAGGACGCGCGCCCTCCAGACCCATGATGCTGACATTGCGGCTGGACAGTTCGGCGATCAGGGCCTTCAGCTCATCCCGGCTGATTGCCAGTTCCGCCACATCGAGAACCACCGGACGGCCAAGGAAGAACCCAGCCGAGCGCGAGGCCAGATCGTCCAGCCTTTCCAGCCAGTTATCGACTGGCAGGTCCGGCGACAGTACCACCGCCAGAAACGAACGGCCTTTGATGCGGATTGAGCGGGGTTCTGTTAGCACTTCGGTCATCTTTATGAACAAATCGTTGACTTGGTTTACGGCTGATTTGGTTAACAAAAGGTTAACGCGGCTCTTCAATCCGTTAAGACAAACGATATTGATGATGCTAATTGGTTATAATATTCAAATCGTTAGAAAATTAATTTTGCGGTTGCGCGCAAACACCACTGAAGCGTGCAATGCAAAAAGCCCGGCGCAAGGCCGGGCTTTCGTCTCCACTGGCAAAGTCAGCAGAAATCAGTTTTCGAAGTAGGAATACTTGCCGTCAGGGCCTTTCTTCCAAGTGTACATCACGTAGTCGGGACGGGTGATGTCGCCCTTGGCGTCAAAGCCGATCGAGCCGATAACGGTCGTGAACGGACCCTTGGCCTTCATGGTTTCAGCAACCTTTTCCGCATCGGTGGAACCCGCAGCCTTGGCAGCCTCTGCAATGATCTGCAGGGCAGCGTAGGAATACAGCGTATAGGCTTCCGGCTCGAAGCCAGCGTCGCGGAATTTCTTGACCGCGTCCTTGGCGTTCGGGTTGTTACGCGGATCCGGCGGGAAGGTCATCAGCGTACCATTGACGGCGTCGCCAGCAATCGAGGCCAGTTCGTTCGATGTGATGCCGTCGCCCGACATCAGGGTCGCCTTGACACCCTGGTCAGCCATCTGACGCAGGATCAGGCCAGCTTCCGTGTGCAGGCCGCCAAAGTAAACGATGCCGACGCCGGCTTCCTTCATCTTGGCGATCAGAGCCGAATAGTCCTTCTCACCGGGGGTGATGCCTTCGTAGATGACTTCCTTGACGCCCAGACCATTCATGGCCTTCTTGGTTTCGTCAGCAAGGCCCTGACCGTAAGGGGTCTTGTCATGAATGACGGCAACCTTCACGCCCTTGAACTTTTCAGCAATGTATTTGCCGGCAACCGCGCCCTGCTGGTCATCGCGACCGCAGGTGCGGAACGTGTTCCACATGCCGCGCTCGGTGAATTTCGGATTTGTCGAGGCTGGTGTGATCTGCAGAATGCCATTTTCGGCATATACGTCAGAAGCCGGGATCGACACGCCCGAGTTGAAGTGGCCGATCACGTATTTCACGCCGTCGGCGACGAATTTGTTGGCGACGGAAACGCCCTGCTTGGCATCCGACACGTCGTCGCCGAGCACGATCTTGATCTTTTCGCCATTGATGCCGCCAGCTGCGTTGATATCGGCAGCGGCCTGTTCGGCACCCTTCTGGAGCTGTGCGCCGAAAGCAGCGTTCGGGCCTGTCAGGGGACCGCCGACACCGACGATGATGTCAGCCCAGGCGGTGCCGCTGAAGGCAACCATGGCTGTCAGCGCCACGGCTGAAAGAAGCGACTTCTTCATTCTGATACTCCCAGTTTTTAGGGCGGGCTTATTTCGATCCCCCGCGCAACACCCACCTAGATTGCGCCGGAAAACTCTTCCACTCTTTATTATTGCAATTCCCCGGCCATCAGAGGCGAGAAAGACGGTGCTGTCAATCTTTCTTCTTCCAGGAAAGTGGGGAAGTTTTTTCATAGAGCCAGTAATAGTTACCGGCCATCTGGCGGGTGCGTCGCTGGCGGAAACCGACCATCGAAAACACCAGCAAAACGACAAAATCCATCGCGTAAAGACCGAGATCCAGCATCGGCCCTGCGAACAGGGCATGATGCAGAAAACGCATGACCAGCGCCAGCAGCAGCGTGTAGATCACCACCCGGCCATAGCCTTCCCAGTTTTCGGCAACGGCCTTGCCGGTGCGCCATGCGGTCCAGAAACCGAGTAGCACCACAAGGAAACGCAGCACCATCCGCACCTGGTCATCCGTATCGAAAAACAAACCCTGCATGTCTTTTCCCCTCCGGGGTCTTTTTATCCGCAGTTTATCAGCACGGCACGACGATTAATGCCGTCCGCCTTCGAGATAGGCAGCACGCACCTGAGGGTCGGCCAGCAATTCCCGACCGGAACCGCTCATGGTCACCAGTCCGTTGACCATCACATAGGCGCGGTCGGACAGTTTCAGCGCTGCAAACGCATTCTGCTCGACCAGGAACACGGTCAGCCCCTCTTCCTGGTTGAGTTTCTTGATCGCCTCGAAAATCCCCTTGACGATCAAGGGCGCCAACCCCAGCGATGGTTCGTCCAGCAGCAGCAGCTTGGGCCGCGCCATCAGCGCCCGGCCGATGGACAGCATCTGCTGCTCGCCGCCGGAAAGCGTGCCGCCGCGTTGGGCGTGGCGCTCTTTCAGTCGCGGGAACAGCGTGAAGATCTTCTCGACGTCCTCCTGGAAATATTTGAGATTGTCGAGACCGGCACCCATTTGCAGGTTTTCCATCACCGTCATGCGCGGAAAAATCCGCCGCCCTTCCGGTGATTGGGCAATGCGCTGGCGGGCGATCAGATGGGTGGGCATTTTGGTAATGTCCATGCCATCGAAAATCACCCGACCAGCCCGCGCCTGCGGGCTGCCGCAGATCGTCATCATCAACGTCGACTTGCCAGCACCATTGGCGCCGATCAGGCTGACGATCTCGCCTTTTTTAACCTCAACGCTGACACCGCCAAGCGCGCGGATATTGCCGTAATAGGTTTCGACGGCCTCAACCTTCAAAAGAGCTTCAGCAGTCATCACAATTTGCCTCCGGCCACGGCTTCCACATCGGAAATCGCGTCGTCCAGTTCTTCATCCTCGACACCGAGATAGGCCGCGATGACCCTCGGATCGTTTTTCACGTGGTCAGGCGTGCCATCGGAAATCTTCTGGCCATATTCCAGCACCACGACATGGTCGGAAATTTCCATGACCACCGACATATCGTGCTCGATCAGCATGATCGATGTGCCGGTTTCGTCCCTGATACCGTTGAGCAACGTGTTGAGCGCCAGCGATTCCCGTGGATTGAGACCGGCTGCAGGCTCATCCAGGCAAAGCAATTCCGGTTCCGTACACATTGCCCGGGCGATTTCGAGGCGCCGCTGCGCGCCATAGGGCAGATCGCCAGCCGGGTCGTCGGCCCGCTCGATCAGGTCGGCGCGCTCCAGCCAGAACCTCGCCTTGTCGATCGACAGTGCCGCAGCCTTCTTGTAGGCGGGCAAGCCAAGCAGACCGAGCACCGTATAGCCGGAGGCCTTCATCAGCGCATTGTGCTGGGCAACCAGCAGGTTTTCCAGCACGGTCAGGCCGGAAAACAACCGGATATTCTGGAAGGTTCTGGCCACCTTGGCCTTTTTGGTGATCTCGAAATCCGTCAGGCGTTCCAAAAGGAATTCCTTGCCGGCCTTCTGGCGCAGAGTGACCATCCCCATTGTCGGCTTGTAGAAGCCGGTAATGCAGTTGAACACCGTGGTCTTGCCCGCTCCGTTCGGGCCGATCAGCGCGGTAATTTCACCGCGCCGGGCCTCAAAAGAGAAGTCGTTGATGGCCATCAAGCCACCGAATTTCATCGACAGGTGCTCGACCGTCAGGATTGGGTCATTGCTCATGATTTGCGTCCCGGATGTCATCAGCCGTGACCCTCCTTGGTAAAGCTGCCGGAGACGGCCTTGCGTTCCTTCAGGAAGGCCGTCGGCTCTCTGCTGCCGACAAAGCCCCGCGGCTTGAACAGCATGACCACAATCATGGCAAGACCGAATAGCAGCATGCGATACAGTTCAGGAGTAAAATCAGGTCCGAACACGTGCTTCAGGAATTCCATCTCGCGCAGCAGTTCCGTGCCACCAACCATGACGATGGCTGCAACCGCGATACCGGTCAGAGACCCCATGCCACCCAGAACCACGATGGCGAGAATAACCGCCGATTCCAGGAAGACGAAGCTTTCCGGCGACACGAAACCCTGGCGGGCGGCAAAAAACGACCCCGCAAAACCGCCAAACATCGCGCCGATGGCAAAGGCCGTCAGCTTGGTCTTCACCGTGTCGATGCCAAGCGACCGGCAGGCGATCTCGTCTTCGCGCAACGCTTCCCAGGCCCGGCCAATCGGCATACGCCGCAGCCGGATCGTCACATAGGCGGTGAGCATGCACAGCCCCAGCGCCAGATAGAACAGGAAGATCTTGTAATAGGCTGACGACATTGGCAGGCCGAAGGTCTTGGCGAAGCCATGCGCCGAGGCATCGAAGGGAATGCCGAACAGCGTCGCCTTGGGAATGCCCGATACACCGAACGTGCCCTGGGTGACATCCGTCCAGTTGATCAGCACCAACCGAATGATTTCCCCGAAGGCCAGCGTAACAATGGCGAGGTAATCTCCCCGCAGACGTAGCACCGGAAAGCCGAGCATGATGCCCCAGAAGGCGGCCAGAATGCCTGATATCGGTAGCAACAGCCAGAAGGACAGACCGAAATGCTGAGACAGCAGCGCGTAGGAATAGGCCCCGACCGCATAGAAGGCGACATAGCCGAGATCGAGCAGCCCGGCCAGGCCGACGACGATGTTCAATCCCCAGGCGAGCATAACGTAGATCAGGATCTGGATGCCGAAATTATCGACATATTTCAGCGAACCCTGCGTACCGACCAGAAAGAGAATGACCGGCGGATAGAGGATCAGCGCCACAAGCGCGATCTTCAGGAAATGTGTCTTGAACAAAGACGGTCGGGCATCCGTGGCAGCGGCGGGCTTTGCAGCCGCCCGCGCCTTGCGCGACGCCGACCAGGGGCGCAAGACAGCGACCACGGCAAACCGGCCAATGGCAGCAATCGCCACGAAAATAGATAGAAGACCCCAGCGCGTATACCAGACCAGGGCATTGTTGATGTCCTGGTCGGTCTTGATTCCGATGAACAGTACGAACAGGCCGAGTGCCAGCAAGCCTGCGAACACGGCTTCTTTCAATGCCCGCGCCATCAGGCCGGGCTGCGCCTTGACGGTGGAAATGTCGACATTTGCCATGATCTCAGACCTTCTCGACTTCGGGACGGCCCAGGATGCCGGTCGGTTTGAAAATCAGCACAAAAGCCAGGATGCCGAACGTGGCGACATCCTTGTAGGCGATGGTGAAATAGGCCGACCACAGGGATTCGATCAGGCCGATCAGCAGGCCGCCGAGAACAGCGCCCGGCAAAGAGCCGATGCCGCCCAGAACCGCCGCCGTAAAGGCCTTGACGCCGGGAATGAAGCCATCGGTAAAAGAGGCAACCCCGTAATACATCAGATACATGGTACCAGCCACCGCCGCCAGCGCCGCTCCCATCACGAAGGTGACGGAAATGGTGCGGTCGACGTCGACACCCAAAAGGGCCGCCATCTTGCGGTCCTGCTCGGTGGCGCGCTGAGCACGGCCAAGCGGCGTCTTGTTGACAATATACCAGAAGGCCGCCAGCAGCACCGCAGTTACCGCAACGATGATCATCTGCTTCAACGACACCGTGATGGCGCCGAAATGATAGACGTCATTGACCAGCGCCGGAATTGGCTTGTTGCGAGGGCCTTGCGCGACCTGAATGAAATTGGACAGCGCAATCGACATGCCAATCGCCGTAATCAGCGGCGCTAGCCGGAAGGACCCGCGCAGAGGCCGATAGGCGACGCGCTCGATGGTCCAGTTCCACAAACCGGTCATCAACATTGATACAACCAACATGATCAGCAGCGCCAAAGCCACTGGAATGCCTGCAAAAAATGTCGTGAGAAGCAAAAAAACAATCAAGGCGGCAAAACCGCCGAGCATGAAAATATCGCCATGGGCAAAGTTGATCATGCCGACAATCCCGTAGACCATCGTATAACCAATCGCCACCAGGCCATAAATCGAGCCAAGCGTCAGCCCGTTGATAAGCTGCTGGATGAAATAATCCATACATTATCCCCCGGATGCCGATCAAACGCAGCATCCATATGTTGTCCCATTCGGGTTCTTCGTGTTGGAGGGATTTGATATCGGTTTCGACAAAAATGTGAAGCCTAAAAGCTTTGCAGCGCGTATTTTTCTGTCAATTGCTCAAGATATCGGCAGTTTTTGCACAAATTCAGCATTAAACCTGGAATTGCGCTCAAAAAGCGCGCAGATGACTCTGGACCAACTTGCCGAATGAAAAAAACGTGGATGGTTTCGTCGTTTTTTACGAAGGCATCAGCAGCCGCAGCGCCAGGTCGACACGCATGCGGATCTCGCTGTCAAGATCCTCTGCCTGCTTGCCGAACATCAGAACCTTCGTCTGTAACGGCCCCAGAACCGCCCCGACAAAGATGTCGGCAATATCGCGGCGATCAACCGCCTCGCATGCGCTGCCCGCGACGTGGAAATCTAGCTCCTGCGCCAGAAAGGCTCGAAAATTCTCGACACAATCCTCGTAAAACTGCCGGGTCAGGCCGGGATGCTTGCCCGCTTCGGCAATGATCAGCCGGGTCACCAGAATCTGGCGTGGCGACAGGACGAACCGCGCCAAAGCCTCGAGCGCCAGCCGCACTCTCTCACGCGGGTCCGCCGTTTGCCCACGCTGGCCGCCGATTTCGATCTGCAACTGATCATGAGACTGGATCAGCGCCGTGAACAAGCAGCGCTTATCGGGAAAGAACCGGTAGACGGTCTTTTTCGCCATGCCAGCCAGACGCGCCACCTCCTCCATGGTCGCATCGCCAAAGCCCATAGTGTCAAACACCACTTCGGCAGCCTTGAGAATACGCTCACGCCGCTCCTCATCCGGCATGACCGGCAGACGCATGACCATTCGCTGCTGTTCGGACATCGGTCTTCTCACACTTTCGACTTGACAAACGGAAACGAAAGCGTTTCCTGATCGTCGGGAGGAAACGACAACGTTTCCATGCTTACCGCATAATTAATCCTTCCGAAATGGTAAAAGATCAATTCTGCGGGATTCAAACATCTAGACGACTGCGCACACAACGAACCAAAGGCGAGCTGCTGCATGATTTTCTGAACCGCGACGGTTCAGGGTAAAAATCATGCAGCAGCGCAAATGCGTCAAGGGAAATGCATGGTGCTTCATGTGCAGCGCGGCAAAGATGTATGGCGGGCATGGTCAGATTCAGGAATTTGAAAATGAACCGAAAAACCCTCTTCCTAGCCATCTCGATCGGCATGATCTGTGCCATCGGGCCGCTCGCAACAGATATGTATCTGGGCGCCATGCCGCTGATGGCCACGAGCTTATCGACCACGGCCGCGACGATCCAGCTGTCCGTCATGACGTTCTTTTCCGGCTTCACCATCGGGCAAATGTTCTACGGACCGATTTCAGACAGGACCGGCCGTAAGCCGATAATTTATGTGGCATTGGCGATCTTCTGCCTGTCCTCGTTCGGCTGCCTGACCGCATCGACCGGCGAGCAATTGCTGGTATGGCGCTTCATGCAGGGCGTGGGCGGCTCGATTGGCATGGTCATCGGAACAGCCATCATCCGCGACACGCATACCGGCCCGGCAGCCACAAAGCTGATGTCCATGGTGATGCTGGTCATCGGCGTCGCCCCGATCCTCGCACCCTTTGCTGGCAGCCTCATTCTGAAAATAGCCAATTGGCAGATGATTTTTGTATTGCTCGGCTGCTATGCGGCGCTGTGCTTCGTGGTCGTTGCGCTCTGGCTTCCCGAAACCCGGTTGCCGGCCGACCGCGCTTCCAGTAAGCCCAGCCGCGCCCTCATCACCTATGGCGGCTTGCTGATCAGCCGCAATTTCATCCCCTATGCGGGCACCATGGCGCTCGTCCAGGGCGGATTCTTCGCCTATATCGCCGGGTCGTCTTTCATGCTGATGACGGTCTATGGGCTTTCGGCCATCAGTTACTCGATTATCTTCAGCACCAACGCAATCGGCCTTGGTATCGGCACGCAAATCTGCAACCGGTTTGCCACACGTTTTGGTGTCAAGGCCGCGGTACGCGGCTCCGTGCTGCTCTATACGGTTATCGCCCTGATACTGGTCGCCACCCAGCTGACCGGCACCGATAGCCTGACGGTCACCTGCATTCTGATGTTTATTCTCGTCATGTCCATCGGCGGCATCATGCCGGGTTGCAACGTGCTGGCAATGGAAGCCCACGGCTCGATTGCCGGAACTGCCGCCGCCCTGGCGGGAGGCCTTTCCTTTGGTGCAGGCGCCCTGTCCAGTTTTGTCCTTGGATTGCTGGAAAACGGCACCGCCCTGCCTCTGGTCTGCGTCATGGCCGGTTGCGGTATCCTGGCCGTACTTGTCACCCAGGTATTTTTCGAGGATCGGCAAGAGACAACAGTTCCTGAAAAAGCCTGACGAGGATCGGGAATTCTGCTCGAATGGTGGCACGGTAACTCCCTACATCTGCTACATAATTCTCGGCTTAAGCCGATTCAGCTTTAAGGAATTATGCAGTAAAACGAGAGGGCAAGCATTGCCGCTTGCCCTTGACAGCTCCTGTTTATTCAATCCTATTGCAAGCTAAAAAGCTGTGCGCATGCATAGCGATGCTGCCCGCCTTTTGCGGTATCGATCACAGGGTTCTGTGGAAAGAAATACGAGGCGTCCATTGAAAATGACCTTTCGTATTTAACTTTCAAATGCCTCAAACCACTGATAAGTTTGAGGTATTTTACATTGATCAAATCCGGGAATGCGGTCCACATTGAAGATGCCTTCCTAAGAAATGGCAATAAAAGGCACTTTCATTCATCGATTCAATCGTTATAAACTAAACTTAAGCAGGCAGACGGCAGAAAAATAGGGCCATCGTTTCGAGGGGAAACGCCGAAAGATGATAGCAGCGCATGACACGAGGACAATCGTGACGTCACAGCAAAACATCGTCGTCCAGCAATTGCAGGTTCGCCGGGAGGCGCGCGCTATCATCAAACGCCAGCATCCCCGGGTGATCTGGCTGACGGGGCTTTCGGGTTCGGGAAAATCCACTGTGGCCAACGCCCTGGAAAGCCAACTGCACGGCCAAGGATACCACACCTATATTCTCGACGGCGACAATGTCCGCCACGGATTGAACCGCGATCTGGGCTTTTCCGATGCCGACAGGGTGGAAAATATCCGCCGGGTAGCAGAAGTCGCCAAGCTGATGGCGGATGCAGGCCTAATCGTGATCGTCTCATTCATCTCCCCCTTTCAGGCCGACCGCGACATGGCCCGCGCCTTGATGGCAGACGGTGAATTCATCGAAGTTTTCATCGATACGCCCTTGCAGGAATGCATGCGGCGCGATCCGAAAGGCCTTTATCGCCGGGCGCTGATGGGAGAGATCAAGCAGTTTACCGGGGTCAGTTCCAGTTACGAGGCGCCACAACATCCGGATATTCATTTGAAGACCACGCAGGCCACTCCAACGGAAATGGCCAACCAGGTGATTGGTTATCTCACCGAAATCGCACCTGCCTGATAGAAAACATGGACAAATAGAGTGGAAAAATTGAACACGTATCGTGTAGCCTGCGTTTTTTGAGGAACATGACGTGATTGATTTGTTTGAAAAGGCGGCAATAGCCGCTGGGCGCGATATTATGGACGTGTTCCACAATGGCCCAACGGTGCGCACCAAAAGCGATGCCTCTCCGGTGACCGAGGCCGATGAGCGGGCGGAAGCGATCATTCTTGCCGCCCTGGCTGCGCAGTTTCCCGCTATTCCCGTTGTGGCCGAGGAAGCCGTTGCCGCTGGCAATATTCCTCAGACCAGGGGCCAGCCCTTCATTCTGGTCGATCCGCTTGACGGCACCAAGGAATTCATTCGCAAAAGCTCCGATTTCACGGTCAATATCGCGCTGATCGAGGCCGGTGTTCCGGTCATGGGCATCGTCTATGCTCCGGCGCGCGGCCAAGCCTATATTGGCGACCGTAATGGCGCCCTCAAGATCGAGATCGATGCCAATTTCCAACCGGTCTCGCGACAGTCCATCACGGTCCGTACTCCTTCGGGTACGTTGATTGCAGTGGCCAGCCGCGCGCATAGCGGCCCGGAAACCGAGGAATTCCTGGTAACCCACGCCATAACAGATACCCGTTCCGTCGGTTCCTCGCTAAAATTCTGCCTTGTGGCGGAAGGTGCGGCCGATGTCTATCCACGCTTCGGCCGAACGATGGAATGGGATACAGCCGCAGGCGACGCCGTGCTGCGGGCCGCGGGTGGCATGACAGTCGGACCAGACGGTGCACCGCTGCTCTACGGTAAACGCGATCAGCTGGATGACAGCGACTTCGCCAATCCCTCCTTCATCGCCTGGGGTGACAGACAGGCCTGAGCCTTCAGCATTCCCCGGTGAACGCGAAACCGGGAATTGCCTGAAAAATCATATCTCTCCTGCCGGTCTTATCCACGGTCAAACGCCCTCGCCGATAATGGCGCGAGCCCTGGAGCCTGGCCTACCGATTCCATCGGCTCAGCTAGGCTCCGGATTTTGACAGGATGCGATCTCCGGCCCGGTCTTGCGTGCCAACCGGATATCGCTCCACATTGATGGAGACGACACCATGGCAGACAATAGTCCACGCCTCGATTTGCCTTATATCCTGCCCTCCCAGGCCCAGAAACATGTCACCCATAACGAAGCGCTGCTGGTTCTCGATGCAGTAACGCAGCTTGTGATTGAGGGCACTTTTACCACGCCACCTACCTCCCCTGCCGCTGGTACCTGTTACTGGGTTGCCGCCACCGCGACGGATGCCTGGGCCGGCAAGGAAGCGCATATCGCCGCCTGGCAGGATGATAGCTGGGCTTTCCTGGCACCCGCCGACGGTTGGCGCGCTTATGTCCGTGCGACAGGCCGATTGCAGACCTATGACGGCACGGCCTGGCAGGATCTTGCCCTGCCCGACACGGCCACCTTTTCCCGGCTTGGTATCAATGCCACGGCTGATGATACCAACCGGCTGGCAGTGTCGAGCGATGCCGTGCTTTTCAATCATGCCGGTGGCGACAACAGGTTCAAACTCAACAAGGCGGGCGAAAGCAATACAGCAACGCTGCTTTACCAATCCAATTGGCAAGGCCGCGCCGAAATGGGGCTGGCCGGGTCGGACCAGTTCAGCATCAAAGTCTGCAATGACAGTGGCAGTTGGACCACCGCCTTGCTGATTAGCGGCGACGGAACCGTCACCCAGCCCGCAAGACCCGCCGCCAGGGCCGAACTGACCAGCCCGTCCCTTGCGGTTTCCGGCGGCATGGTCACCGGCTTTAACGGGCTGGCCATCAGTCAGGGCAATGTGCTGCTTGCCACCGCGACGGCAAGCGGCAATGGCCAGAGCCTGAAAGTGCCAGTCGCCGGGCTGTACCTGATCACTGTCACCCTCTCCACAACAGCTACCAACACCTATACCACTACCGTAGTGGATAGCGCCCAGACGAGCCTCGCAAAGATGACTGTCGGCACCACCGCCGCCGCTACAGAGACCCATGCGACAGCCCTGATCACGCTGGAGGCCGGAGCGGAAATCAGCCTTTTGCATAATGGCACGGCCACATTTTCCACCACCGGTGCGGGTGTAAAATTTTCGATATTTCTAATATGATGCACACTATCGTCGTCAAAGTGGCGTAGCAAAATGGCAACAATGTTCCGAATTGAGAAAATAGACCCAAGAAGAAACATTTTCTTCAGAAGGTTAACCATTCATTAAGTTTGTTCATGACGAGCGCCCTATTTGGGACTACATAAGCCACAAGAACTTTAGTCGGGAACAAATGGCGGTGCGGGAGCAGAGGAAATACACTCGGCTCGCATCTGCACGCAACCAAGAATCTGGAACAGTCGACACCGGTATAATCGGCTCGGCTGCTCCAGGAGGGACGAGGCTGGAATGGGTGTACCGCATGCACAGCAAGGCCTTCAGGCACGTCGCATCAACCGACGACGGACACGCCTTTCAAGACATCGGATTCATCTGATTGCAAAACGAAGCCTCGACATCCTGATCTCGATCAGTGCATTGACGGTCTTGCTGCCGTTTCTCCTATCGGTCGCAGCACTGATCAAACTCACCTCCCCCGGCCCGGTCCTGTTTCGGCAGATCCGCTGGGGCCGCGACCAGCAGAAAATCCGCATCTACAAATTCCGCACCATGTATGCTGCGGAATGTGACGATAGCGGCGTGCGGCAAACCACCGAAAACGACCCCCGTATCACTGTCGTCGGTGCGGTCCTGCGGCGCACCAATATCGACGAACTTCCACAATTACTGAATGTGTTGAAGGGCGACATGTCGCTGGTCGGGCCACGCTGCCACGCGATCGGCATGTTGGCCGCCGGCATGCCCTACGAGGATCTGGTTAGCGACTATCATCACCGTCATCAGGTCAAGCCCGGTCTGACCGGCCTTGCCCAGATGCGTGGCCTGCGTGGACCAACCGGTTCCGCCGCCAAAGCCCGCGCCCGGATCGCCGCCGATCTGTTTTATGTGGATAATTTTTCGTTCTGGCTCGATATCAAGATCATTCTCGGCACCATCCATTCCGAACTGACTTGCGGCAAAGGCTTTTAAAGAGAATGGCCTCACCTGATCTGGCCGAAATTATCCGATAAAAACACCGCCAACTGTGAGCGGGACTGCAAATTCTTTCCATATTCGACAAATTTGTCTCGAAAAAACGCAAGTTCACGACCCCCGCCCAGCGGCCAAGTCCGTCCAAACGGTCTCCTGATGCCTTTGATTCGCACAGCGCGCTGCCAAAATTCAAATCTTGTCAAGTCAGAACAACTGAGTGATCACAAATTATTAAATCCAAACCGTAGGATTTCATCGAAATCAAGATTTACACAAATTTTTTTGAGTAAAAATAGATCTCTGCTGATAGTTTAACGGCAATAAAGTTTGCGATAAACCCCATATATACATAGAATTTATGCATTCTCACTTACGCTCGGCTTGTCAGAGTGTCGTCTTCATCAGAAAACGCCGTTTCTACGTGACATCAGCAGCCTTGGCCAAGTCCCTAAAATTCTTATCAAATTGTTACCCGGTGCTTAGGTAATTTTTAAAGGTGCGGCGTTAGATTTCTGGTCTGTGGTCTTGAGTTTGTATTAGAGAGTCCAATGACCGAAACGATACGCCCGCGAGTTAAATATGTTATCGGCCCTGACGGCAGTCCGTTGACAATTGCCGACCTGCCGCCAGCAAATACCCGTCGCTGGGTCATCCGCCGCAAGGCAGAGGTTGTGGCTGCCGTGCGCGGTGGCCTGTTGAGCCTTGAAGAAGCGTGTGAGCGCTATACGCTGACCGTTGAGGAATTCCTGTCATGGCAGGCCTCCATCAACGACCATGGCTTGCAGGGCCTCAGAACGACCCGTATCCAGCAATACCGTCATTAAAATCAGACGGGGCCTGGGATTGGGGCCGGGCCTGAAGACGAAGGCTCGAAGAGGTCGACCACACCTCGCCTCGCCAGATGCCGCCTTGCCAGATCCTGCCTTGAAGGAATTGCAAATATCTCAGATGCCTCAGGGTATTTGAGATATTTGCAAAGCCCTACGATCAGCCATTTTCAAGATCGCTTTGATTAATGCACCAGCGGAGCTACGGCGTATACGCTGAGCAAAGTGCCTCTGGGCCCGGACGCGTGACGCCTCCGCGACAACACCAGGCAACCGACTGGCACGACGTCCGACCGATTGTCGTGAGAGATTTGATTTTTCGATTTCCACTCCGCCGAATGTGCCCCAGGCAAATCCCTTAAGCTTTTTTCAGCCTTCAGTTAACCCAGACGCCTTCCCAGTCACCACAGGACGTTGGGATGTGAATGGTTTTCACCGGAAGCTGCTGTCCCCTCACCTATCACAGATGTCGGCTTCATAGGGGATCGGTCCGGATATTGGACCGAACCGTGGACCGTGTGGGGAACTCCGATGCAAAACGCTGATTATCGCAGCGGGCGAGCGAAGGTTTTTTGCATGATGCCGCCGTGGGTATCCTTAATCGGGCAAATAGCTGAAAAAATAAATATCATATGGTCGCGGATGAAAAGGCCGTTCCATTCCATGTGAACGGCCAGGCAATGAAACCATCATCGAGCAGGTCCCATTCCCTGCCTGCCTTTGTCATCTACGATCAGGATCTTCGCCGTTAAGCACGAGCCCGCTGCTGACTGTCGCGCTCTTCCAACGCAGCTGCCTTGGCATGTTCAGCCTCGGCCAGTTCCAGTGACAGTTCCGCGGCATCTTGCTGAACCTTCAGCTCGCGAATCGAATCCTGCAGGTTATCGGCACGCTGGCGGGCGGCCTTTGCAAAAGTCGGATAGGCGAAATGCGAAGCATCCGTGATGCCCGCCTTTTTTTCTTCCAGAGAAATCTGATTCTCCAGTTCCTTGGCCATACGTTCAAATTCAGACATCATTAACTGCAATTGTTGCAGCTGCCGACGCTTCTCGGTAACCTGAAATGCCTTCAGGCGAACTAGGCTGTCACGCGACTTCATACGCAATACTCCCGTGATGCGAGACATCCCGCCGTCACTCTGTTTTGACATCGCCCGCTGACATTTAAACGAATCACCGCGAAAAAATCTCACGGCGTTAACAAAAAACTACCTTTGGTAACCTTTCGTTTACGGGCATCGTTAATGATAAGGGAGATCTTTTAAAGGTCGGTAAATGCCCGGGTCCAAAATGCAGGACAATGACAATGATGAGTCAATTGAATCGCTTAAGGGGTTTTCTTCCCTTTTCGATTCATCTGTGGCGATGAGAAAATGACATATGAATCAGGAGGCTAGGCATTATGCTTAATAAATTCGTTACACCTTGCCAGAGTGAATCAGAATTTGTTAACCATTTGGTGGCAGCCTTCAAATCAGGCAACGACTGGATCCGTATCGCGTAGTGGGCCATTCAGACCTTTCGGCGGCGGTAAAGGGGATAATTATGCGGGTTCTACTCATCGAAGACGACAGCGCCACAGCGCAGAGCATCGAACTGATGCTCAAGTCCGAAAGTTTTAACGTCTACACCACCGATCTCGGTGAGGAAGGCGTCGACCTCGGGAAACTATACGACTACGACATCATCCTGCTGGACCTCAATCTTCCCGACATGTCGGGTTACGAGGTTTTGAGAACGCTTCGCCTGTCCAAGGTCAAGACACCTATCCTCATCCTGTCCGGCATGGCCGGCATTGAGGACAAGGTTCGCGGTCTCGGCTTCGGCGCTGACGATTACATGACAAAGCCGTTCCACAAGGACGAGCTTGTTGCCCGCATCCATGCGATCGTTCGTCGTTCCAAGGGCCATGCCCAGTCGATCATCATCACCGGCGAACTGATCGTCAATCTCGACGCCAAAACCGTCGAAGTTGGTGGCCAGCGCGTTCACCTGACCGGCAAGGAATACCAGATGCTGGAGCTGCTTTCGCTCCGCAAGGGTACCACGCTGACCAAGGAAATGTTCCTTAACCATCTCTATGGTGGCATGGACGAGCCGGAACTGAAAATCATCGACGTGTTCATCTGCAAGCTTCGCAAGAAGCTGGCCAATGCCGCCGGTGGTGCAAACTATATCGAAACCGTCTGGGGCCGTGGCTATGTGCTGCGCGAACCTGACAGTGCCGAATATATGGAAACGGCCTGACACCGGTTTGTCGTTACAACGGGGCGTTATTCGTAACGCCTCGCCGTAAATCCCCACCAGTGCCACTCCCGCGCGAGATCGTATGATCTCAAAAAAGTCCCTGCATTGCCGGGACTTTTTTGCGTTGAAGAAAATGGATTGCTGTGACCCCCGACAACGGGGACAGACGATGCATTGAGAGAATCGGACCGAACGTTAACAACCGATTTTCGGATAAATCCGCCATGTCTGGAATGATTCGGGATCAGGCGGCTTCGCGGTCACTGAACACTTCGGTCAGTGTTTTCCGGTCGAAGGGCTTCAGCAGGAAGTCGCTGGCTCCGGCCCGTTTGCCTTGCATCATGTGTTTCAGGTCGGCTTCGATGACGCAATAGAAGATCCGCACCGTTTTGCCCTCCGGCATGGCCCGGATATTGGTGATCAGTCCAAGCGCGCCTTCCAGACCCGAATCAACGATGATTACATGCGGTAATTGTGCTTCGCAAGCCAGCATCGCCTCGCGCGCCGTGGATGCTTCCGTCACTCCAAAACCCAGTTCGGACAGAATTTTACGGCCAACCTTACGAACGATATCTGACGAGTCAGCAATGATCAGGTTCTTCATGCCGATCCCCTTTCGATGCCCATGGACCTTGCTTAAACATCAAAAAGATTAAGCAACTTTCCAAAAGAGCAAGCGGCGCGCCCCGTGCACCGCGTCTTTACCCATTGTCGCCGCAGCCCGCGGTCTGACTTTGCCCATATTTCAAACCCCCAATGGATTTGAGATATCTGCGCTATCTTTATGGTAAATCCAGAATACTAAGGAAACATTACCCGTATCTGGTGGGGACGGAATGCGGCGCCCGAAGCCTGAGACACCGGGCGCCGTCGAGCATCTTTATGCGTGATCAGCCGGCAGCAACTGATTCGGCGGTGAAGGTAATTTCGCCTTCGCCGATGCTGTATTTCAGCTCCATCGATGATTCGTCGGCCAGCAACACGGTGTAATAGGGCTGGATAGAATGGGCATCGACAGCTTCTTCCATCTGGCCATTGCAGATTTCGGCGAATTTCGGCGGCACACGCAGCATGCGGCCCTTGGCGACGATGGTAAATTTCGCGTCATATTCCGGATTTTCCAGCGTCACATCCAGCGAGCCGCCGCGCGGAATGGCGCCGTAGGCCACCAGCATCAGGTTCATCAGCAGTTTGACCCGGTTCTTGGCGATAATGGCGCGCGGGCCGTTCCAGGTAATTTCGGTTTTCTTTTCGGCGGCAGCGAAATCCTTGACGGCTTTCTCGGCCTCGCCGGTATCGATCGACGCTCCGACCGAGCCCGAGGCCCCAAATGCCAGTCGGGCAAATTTCAACCGAACCGAAGCATTCAGCGCGCTGGTGCGAATCAGGTCCATGGCATCGGCATCCGCCCCGCCTTCATCCAGCAGTTCCAGCCCGTTATTGATGGCGCCTACCGGCGAAATGACATCATGGCAGACGCGGCTGCACAGCAAGGCTGCCAGATCGGGTCCGGCCAGCGTTAGGTTCACGTTCTTGAGCATCGAATTCTCCTCGACGGCAAAGTCTGTTATCGGCTGAGAGGCATAGCTGCCCCATCAAGCCGCATGATGTCGACGCCATAATGACACCATATTTGGTAAACCCATTGTTAATACGAAGTCATCAAGATGGAACTCCGGTCTCATCAGAGCCGATTCTATTCATATCCGAGGAGGAAGCGATGCGCTTTTCCATCATTCGGGACCTGTTCAGGACCTGGATTGTAACGGCTGGCGTGGTTGCGGCAAGTGTTGTTTCGCAGCCCGCGACTGCAATGGCGCAGGGCGATCAATATACCATGCAGGAAGTGGTCGATGCCGGCCACTCCTTCTTCGGCTCGACCAGCGGCGCGCTGGCCAAGGTGATCGAGAAGGCGTTCGGGCAATATGGCCTACCCAATGGCTATATTCTTGGCCAGGAAGGCTCCGGCGCGTTTATTGCTGGCCTCACCTATGGCGAAGGCACGCTCTATACCAAGAATGCCGGTCAGCACCCCGTCTTCTGGCAGGGGCCGTCGCTCGGCATCGATTACGGTGGCAACGGCAGCCGCACGATGATGCTGGTTTATAACCTGCCCGCCGTCGGCAGCCTCTACAGCCGGTTTGGCGGTGTCAGCGGCTCGGCCTATGTGGTGGCCGGCGTCGGCATGACGGCGCTGAAGAACAACAATATGGTTCTGGTCCCGATCCGCACCGGCGTCGGGGCAAGGCTTGGCGTCAATGTCGGCTATCTGAAGCTGACTCAATCCTCCACCTGGAACCCCTTCTGACCTCCACCGGCTTGGTTGATGTCAAGTCGGTCCATCGCCCGCAACTGCTGTTGTCGAACATGAACAGGCTAAGATGGAATGGCATAGGGTTTTGGTTTACAGAATGCGCATCTGGACCGTCATCTGACACTTTGGGAACCGCTCTAACGGATATGGCACCGCCGTGATCGAATACGCCCTGCTCTTTGCATTGGGATTTGCCGCCGCAGCGCTTCTGGCGGCGTTGATCAGCCCTGCCATCCATGGCCGCATCGTTGCCTATACAGAACGGCGTCTGCGGGCCACCGCCCCTCTTGGCCCGGAAGAAGTCCGTGCCCAGAAGGATATGGTCCGCGCCGTTTATGCCGCCGAAAATGCGAAACTGTCCTATGACCTCCGGCGCGAGCGGGAGTATTTCGTCTCCGTCAAAGCCGCCGCCGATCAGGCCCAGGCGGAAGCGATCCGCGCGCTTGGAGCAGAAGATGCTCTGAAGGAGCAGATCCACGCCATGAGCAATGAGGCAGGAGCATTGCGCGTAGAATTGCGCCAGAACCAGGCTCAGATGGAACAGCTGAAAGCCACGCTACAGCGCCACGAAGCGATGGTCGCCAGCCGCGATCTCGACATCGAAGCGCTAACCGTCAAGCTGGCCCGCCTGGAGGCGGACCTGGCTGCCCGCAATCGGGAAACCGCCAGCCACAAGCACCAGACAGAAGACCTGCAACTGCGCCTCCAGGATTTGCGCACCGAACGCGAGACATTGCGCGACGAGGCCAAGGCCGCCGCCAGCCGCGCCCAAAAGGCAGAGCAACGGCTTCTCCAGGAGGAAGACAAGGTGCTGCGGCTGGAAGAGCGGCTGGAACGCCTGCAAAAGACCGAAACCCCTGTGCAACAGGTCGCCAAATGAGCGAAAGCCGCCCGGACATGCAGCACCCCACGCCCGAAGCACTCGAAACGCTTGCCGACGACTTGCGCCAGCGCAGCGAAGCGCTCAATTCCCGGCTGCTTGCTGGCGATGGTGTCGAGGAAGACTTGGCCCTGCGCGCGCAAATCGCCGAAATCGCCGCCGGGATGATCGTGTTCACCGCCCGCAAGGAAGGCGAAGCATCGCCGATTCCGGCCCTGCTGGCACACCCTGTCCCCAGCGCCGATGCGCCGCAACCGCTGCTGGAACGGATCAGGGCGGTAGCGCCGGATCTTCTGAACGATTGAGCCTATTGCCTCGCAGAACAGGATGGCGCAGCCAGATGAGGGGCCACCGCCACGCCTCTACCCCAATTTACCCAGCGCCCGCGCCGCGCTGTGCAGCGCGATGCCGCTGGCGGTGCCGAGATTGAGGCTGTCGAGTTGTGGTGATTGGGCGATCCGCACGGTCATGAACCGGGCAAGCACGTCTGCGGGCAGGCCCTCGCCTTCTGTGCCCACCACCAGCGCCAGCCTTTGCTGGCCTCCGAGACCAGAGGCGATATCGCCGATTTCAGTGGTCCCGGAAGGCGTCAACGCCGCCACCAGAAAGCCAGCGGCATCCAGCGCCGACAACAGCGCAATGGCGCTGTGTTCACGCGCATAAGGCATGGTCAGCACCGAGCCGACCGAAACCCGCAGCGCCTTGCGATAGAGCGGGTCGCAACTGGTCTCATCCAGCAGCACCGCATCGGCACAGAAGCCGGTGGCATTGCGAAACATCGCGCCGACATTGTCATGATTGGAAATGCCGCAGCCAACCAGAACCAGGGCGCGTTGCGGCAAGCTGGCAATCAGCTGCGTGGCATCGGGCGCGGTCAGACGGCTGCCCAGCGCCAGCACGCCGCGATGCAGGTGAAAGCCAGCGATTGCATCCAGCACGGCAGCGCTTGCCACATAGACCGGCAGATCGTCCGGCCATTGGTCAAGAAGCGGCTGGAGACCCGCCACCCGGTTTTCCAACAGCAGCAGGGCCTCGGCGCAAATACCCCGCCCAGCCAGATGCGCCGCCAGCAACATACGCAGCACCACCGTGCCTTCTGCAATGAACCGGCCCTCGCGCCCGGTCAGGTCGCGCTCGCGGATATTGCTAAAAGCAGCGATGCGCGGATCCTGCGGATCGGTGATGGTGACGAACTGGACCATGCGTTTGAAGGCCTATTGCGTGATCGCGACATCCGCGATCATCCGGCCCACCGACAGGTCAAACACATACGCCTTGGACTGGCCTTCGGCTGTGGTGCCGTAAAACAGAATCTGCGTGCCTGACAGTGCCGTGGACGTCACCTTGAAGCCAGCAGGCAGGCGCGCAGCCAGTGCCAAGGGCTGGTCGGAAGGGATGGTAAGGCCACCGGCCTGCGTCTTTTCCGGCGTAGGCGCGTGTTTGACCTTGTAGACAACGGCGGCCAACACCGCCATAAGGCTGACAAACATGATGGCCGCCGAGACGAGTTGCAAACGCACCATCTTGCGGCGAACTTTTTCGAGCACCGGATCGAGCGGCTTGTCTTTCTGTTCGTCGGTCTCGACTTGGCTCATGAAACTTAAACCTTTCCCTGATGGAGCTGCTCTGCCGCCCATTGGGCCTCGGCCACAAGGGCCGAAAGACAGGATGCGCTATGACAGACCCCTTTAAACAAGCAGGCGAGCCAAGGAAAGAGCTGATTGCCGGTGAGGACGCCGAAGGCCGTCTGGATGCCTGGCTGGCGGCAAGCCTGGGCGGCGACCTGTCGCGCAACCGGGTGAAAGCCCTGATCGAACAGGGTGCGGTCTTCGTCAATGGCACAGCCGTTACCGAGCCGAAGCGCAAGATCAAGCCCGGCGACCAGCTGGTGATCGCCATGCCGGAGCCGGAAGACCCCGAACCCAAGGGCGAGGATATTCCACTCACCGTGCTCTACGAGGACAAGGACCTGATCGTGCTGTCAAAGCCCGCCGGTCTGGTGGTGCATCCGGGTGCTGGCAACTGGACCGGCACGCTGGTCAATGCGCTGATCCACCATTGCGGCGACAGTCTCTCCGGCATTGGCGGGGTGAAGCGTCCCGGCATCGTCCACCGGCTGGATAAGGAAACCTCCGGCGTCATGGTTGTCGCCAAGAATGACATCGCCCACCGGCATCTGGCCGACCAGTTTGCCGACCATGGCCGCAGCGGCCCGCTGGAACGGGCCTATCAAGCACTCGTCTGGGGCCGTCCGCGGGGGCTGCGCGGCACGATTGACGCAGCCCTTGGCCGGGCTGGCGACCGCACCAAGCGCACCGTCAAGCGTGAGGATACCGATGACGCCCGCGAAGCCATCACCCATTACCAGGTGATGGAGCGTTATGGTGAAAAGCCGGATGCTACCTGCCTCGCCTCGCTGGTCGAATGCCGGCTGGAAACCGGCCGCACCCACCAGATCCGGGTGCATATGGCCCATATCGGCCATCCGCTGATCGGTGATCCCGAATATGGCGCGGCCTTCAAAACCAAGGCCAACCTGCTACCAGACGCGGCCAAGGCCATCGTCACTAACTTCCACCGCCAGGCCCTGCATGCCTATCTTCTGGCGTTCGAACACCCGACCACCGGCGACGTCATGCACTTCGCAGCGCCCATCCCTGACGACATGGAAACAATTATCCGGGCGCTGCGCGATATCGCATGAACCCTTTGCCCCGTTAAACGTTAGCGCAGGTCCGACATGGCTGCGCAGCCGTTGCGCGCCGGACAGGCAAACGGGGCAAGGGCGATTATGGATACCAAGCAAGCAGTCGGAAAATCGCGCGATCTGCACGATGGCAAGTCCTTCTGGGCTGCGACACCGAATATTGTGGTTGAGAGCCGCGATACCCCCGCGCGCACCGATTACGATGTGATCATCATCGGTGCCGGGATAAGCGGCGCCCTGATGGCGCAGGCGCTGGCAGCGGATGGCCGCCATATTCTGGTGGTGGACCGGCGTGAACCCGTCCGGGGCAGCACACTGGCCAGCACGGCGATGATCCAGCATGAAATCGATATTTCACTATCGCAATTATCCAAAGCGATCGGGGCCAAGAAGGCCATGCGTGCCTGGAGGCGCTCGGCAGCCTCCGTTAATAGCCTGGGGGAGCGCGTCGCCAGCCTTGGACTTTCCTGCCAGTTCCAGCAGCGCAGCAGCCTTTTCCTGGCGGGCGATGAGATGGGCCACCGTGCCCTCACCGCTGAAACGGAGCTGCGCCGTGAAGCGCAATTAGACGCCGAGTATCTGAGCGGCGCGCAAGTGAAGGAGCTTTACGGCATCGAGCGCACGGGCGCGATCCTCTCCCCCTGCTCCGCCAGCGCCAATCCGGCCCAGATGACGGCTGGCCTGCTGAAGGCTGCCCAGCAAGGCGGCGTGGAAGTCGTCTCACCGCTGGCGATTACCGCCATCCGGGAAACCCGCGATGGGGTAATGGTGGCAACAGCTGACGGTACATTGCTCTGTGCGGCGGACCTTATCGCCTGCACGGGCTATGAATATCTGAAGATGATGGAAAGCCCCCTGCATCAGGTGATTTCCACCTGGGCCATCGCCTCCGAACCGAACGCCCAAAGGCCGGACTGGCTGGACGACCATCTGGTCTGGGAGGCCTCCGAACCCTATCTCTATTTCCGCTCCACACCCGATGGCCGGATCATTGCTGGTGGCGAAGACGAGGACGATCCGCTCGCCCACCAGGACCCGGTCAAGGCGCGGCGCAAATTCGAGACGATCCGGCAAAAACTGAAGGATCTGGCCGGGATTGAGATGGACCACATCGCCTATGGCTGGTCTGCGCCGTTCGGCACGACACGGGATGGGCTGCCGATCATCGACCGCGTCCCCGGCACCAGCCATGTGCATGTGGTGATGGGGTTTGGCGGCAATGGCATCACGTTTTCGACCATTGCGTCGGAGATTGTCTCGGCCCGGATTGCCGGTCGCAAGGATGCTGATGAGGATTTGTTCCGATTCCGCTCGTAAATCAATCGTGACCGGCGTGGTGCGCTTGAATCGCGGCCATGCCACACTTATCTGACATAGGATTTCGTGCGGGATGAGGAAATCCGCATGTTGGAGCTTGCCCGTTTGGCATTGGGAAGCTCATGGATAAAGGGGGTGCTTTATGGCCCGCAATAGCTTGCCTTCGATTACCGCCGGTGAAGGCGGACTGAACCGATACCTGGATGAGATCCGCAAGTTCCCAATGCTGGAACCCCAGGTGGAATATATGCTGGCCAAGCGCTATGCCGAGCATGGCGACCGCGATGCCGCGCACCGGCTTGTCACCAGCCATTTGCGTCTCGTGGCGAAGATTGCCATGGGTTATCGCGGCTACGGCCTGCCGATTGGCGAAGTCGTCTCTGAGGGCAATGTCGGCCTGATGCAGGCTGTCAAAAAATTCGATCCCGAACGCGGCTTCCGGCTTGCTACCTATGCAATGTGGTGGATCAAGGCCTCGATTCAGGAATATATCCTGCGCTCCTGGTCGCTGGTGAAAATGGGCACGACCGCCAACCAGAAGCGGCTGTTCTTCAACCTGCGCCGCCTGAAGGGCAAGATCCAGGCCATCGAGGAAGGCGACCTGAAGCCGGACCAAGTCACGGAGATCGCCACCAAGCTGAAGGTCAGCGAGGAGGAAGTGATTTCCATGAACCGCCGCCTGTCGGGCGATGCCTCGCTGAACGCGCCGATCCGCGCCAGCGAAGGTGAATCCGGCCAGTGGCAGGATTGGCTGGTGGACGATCATGACAGCCAGGAAGACACGCTGATCGAGCAAGATGAGCTGGAAACCCGGCGCAACATGCTGTCGCGCGCCATGGGCGTGCTGAACGACCGCGAACGCCGCATCTTCGCCGCCCGCCGCCTGGCCGAAGAGCCGGTGACGCTGGAAGAACTGTCATCCGAGTTCGACATCAGCCGCGAACGTGTGCGCCAGATCGAAGTGCGCGCTTTTGAAAAGGTTCAGGATGCTGTCCAGAAGGACGCACTGGAACAGGCCAAGGCGTTGCGCGTCGTCGAGTCCTGACGCCAGCGCCAATTAAAACAAAATGCCTTATGGCCTGCCCTTACAGTCTGTTCAAGAATTGCTGCTGGTCTGGCGAAAATGGTGATTTTGAGAACCGGAACGGAGCGTACTTAACGTACGTGAGTACCGGAAGCGCAGAAATTGCCATTTGCAGACGGCCAGCGGTGATTATTGGACGGACTGTTAGGCACGGTTGTCAAAGTCGCGCTGCGCAGGTTTGTTCGGTTCGTGATGAGGCCGAGACGACGAGGTTAATGGATGATTGTAGGTGATTGCCGCGTTTTTGCGATCGAAAGCGACATCACCGATGCAATGGAAAGCCCTTCCCAATTGGCGTTGGGTTTCTTTGTCATTCACGTTGGCGGACGAATATTCGGAGTGAGGCAGCCTGACGCATCCTTGCTTGGATGCTCTTTCAACGAGATAGAACATAGGTTGCAGCGGCGCGGAATGCATGTGTTTGATAGGCTAGCCGATGTTAAGGCCGCCGACGTTACTGTTGCTTACCTTGATGCTCTTTATCGAGATCGTCCGCGAACGGATTACTTCGGGCTTTCGCAGCACCAGTTCGTCAATACCTTACACTCGAGTGGTTCAATATGGGCTCCCGATGGAGATGAGGCATTTGATGACGGAAGCCATATCTTGCAGTTCGACATGGGAAGCCGTGTGCGCATCATTGCCTTCTCGAATACAGAATCGCCTGACGACTTATCCGACACGGTCAGAGAGGAATGGATGGATGCCGATCTTTTCTACGCCATTGTTTCTGGTTGGAAAACACTATTCACAGCGGACCGATCATCTCGGCTGAAAGCCAAAAGCCTTTCGATGGCTTGACGTTGACGACGACATTCCAAAATCAGCAGAACTTGATTCTGAGAAAATCCCTGCCAATCATGCCACCAGAACCAGCGCCAACAGCGACAGGACCAAGGCCGGGATCATCACGACAGCGCCGATTTTCAGAAATTCCAGCGCGCCCATATGCAGGCCTTCGCGCCTGAGCGCCGATAGCCAGAGAATGGTGGCAAGCGAACCGGTCACCGACAGATTGGGGCCAAGATCGACCCCGATCAGCATAGCACCGGAAACAGTGCTGCCGACATGGGCGCCCTGCACCGTGGCACCGGCCACCAGACCGGCTGGAAGATTGTTGACGAGGTTGGAGAGGAAGCCGACCAGCAGGCCTGCCCCCATGGCCGCAGCCTTGGCATCGGCTGCGGCGGCCTCGGATAAATAACGGGCAAGCAGCACCGTCAGCCCGGTCTTGTCCAGCGCTTCGACCAGCACGAACAGGCCCGCCACCAGCGGCAGCACGCTCCAGGACATGCCCTTCAGCGTCTCCCCCGGTCCCTGCCCGCTCAAGGCCAGCACCAGCACAGTGGTGAGCACCCCGGCAATAAAGGTCGGCAGGCCAAGGTCCAACCCCAGCGCCGACGCCGCCATCAGCACGACAGCCGTCAGGATAAGGCCCCAGCCGGCCAGCTTGGCACTGTGGGAGAGATGCGGCGTCTCAACCTGCTGATCCATTACCTCGGCGTGGATGGCGCGTCGCTGGCTCCAATAGAGCATGGCGAAGGTGACGACGATGGCCACCAGTGAGGGCAGCGCAAATGTGGCAAGCCAGGTGGAGAGTGGCGGCATTTCGCCACCACCGAAAATCACCAGATTGGCCGGATTGGAAATCGGCAGCACAAAACTCGCCGCATTGGCGATAAAGGCGCAAATCAGCAGATAGGGCATCGGGTTCTTAAGCCTGGCCGCCTTGGTTGCCGCGTAGACCGCAGGGGTCAGCACCACTGCCGTCGCGTCGTTGGAGAGAAAGGCAGTGACCAAGACGCCGACACCATAGAGCAGCACGAACAGCCTGAGCGGCGACCCCTTGGCCCTTTGCGTCGCCAGCGCCGCCAGCCAATCGAACAGACCTTCGCGCCGCGCCAGTTCCGACAAAAGCATCATGCCGATCAGGAACAGGTAGACATCATAACCCTTGGCGACACCGGCCCAGGCATCGTTGATGCCGATCGCGCCCAAGCCGATCGCACCCAGGCCCAGAAGCACGATGGCACCCAGCACAGCCCAGATCGCCTCCGGCCAGCCAAAGGGCCGGCTGATAACGCCCAGAACGGAAAGGGCGCAAACAGCCCAGGTCAGGTAAGTCGCGGTCATGAAACATCCGAAAAAGACGCGGCCGGAAGGAAGGCCAAGGAAAGGACTGGCAGGCAGACGCCGAGAACCGGCGGCAGATCAGATCTCCCATTTAGTCCAGGATACGCAAAGAGCAAGCGGCATGGAACAATTTTGCATTTGGCAAATTAACGAGGCGCCTGCCCCTGCCTATTCATGCTAAACTGCTGTTTTTTCAACCTTTCCGAAAGCGCGCCCGTGATCGCACAGTCCAAGATTGTCTCCGCGAGCCGCCGCTCGCTCATTGCCCTTGCCTTCCTCAACTTCTTTCTCGCCGATGCCCGTGACGGGCTGGGCCCGTTCCTTGATGGCTTCCTGGCAACCCATGGATGGTCGCCGATGACGCTGGGCATCATCGCCACGATGGGTGGCGTGCTCGGCATGGTGGTCACGCCCCTGTTTGGCGCGGTTGTCGATGCAAGCCCCTATAAGCGGACCCTGATCATCCTGCCGGTCACACTCGTCACAGCCGCCGCACTGTGGACGCTGGCGAGCCCCGACAATCTGGCAGTGTTCGGCGGACAATCGGCAACGGCCCTGGTGGGCGCGGTGATCGGCCCCGCCCTGATGGGGATGACACTGGGACTGGTCGGGGAAAGAGCTTTTTCCGACCAGGTCTCCCGCAATGAAGTCTGGAACCATACCGGCAATGTGTTTTCACTGGTCTGTATTTTCGTTCTCACCAGCTATTTCGGCCAGAACGGCGTTGTCTGGCTGATGATCGCCTCGGCGCTTGCCACCATCGCGGCGGTCCTGGCGATCCGGCCCCAGGAAATCGACCAGGACGTTGCCCGCGGGCTGAGTCATAAGGACAGATCGGCTGAGGATGAGGACGACGCCGTAGCCCAGCCTTCGGGCTATTCCATGCTGGTGCATAGTCGCGGGCTGATCGTACTCGCCCTCATCCTGATGATTTTCCATTTCGGCAATGCGCCGATCAGCCGATTGATCGCCCAGAATTTCTCCATCCAGCTCGACAGTCCGTTCAAGACCACCGCCATCACAACAGGCGTCTCGCAACTGGCGATGATCGTCGTCGCCTGCGCCGCACCGTGGATGATTGCAAGGTTTGGACTGCGATCGGTGTTTTTTATCGCTTTGATGGCTCTGCCGATCCGGGGCATGATCGCTGGTAGCTTTTCCAGCTTCGCCGCCATCTATCCGGTACAGATCCTGGATGGCATCGGCGCTGGCCTGATCGGCATCGCCACGCCGATTGCCGCAGAGCGCATCCTGTCCGGCTCCGGCCGTTTCAACGTTGGCCTAGGGGCCGTCATGACCGTCCAGGGCATCGGTGCATCATCCAGCAATGTCGTCGCTGGCTGGCTCACGCAGGAAGGCGGCTATTCGCTCGCCTATTTCGTTCATGGTGGTATCGCTGCCCTGGCACTGCTGCTGTTCGTCTTCAATCATAAGCAGGTCGCACCGGAACTGCCGGAGCATAGGCGGTAGGGTGTTGGGACCGCTTAAAATTCATCAATAGAAATAGACAGGGCATATCCGTGTTTGCACGAAACACGGATATGCCCTGGTGACATCTCAGATCAGACGCTGCTCGGCTCAAGGCCGAGTTTAGTCGTCTGCGACAGTGATTACCCGCCGCTGCGATTGTTGCCGAGCGCCGCCCATTCCTTGATGACGCTATCGAAGATCGGCTTGCCAGCCACCCCCTTGTCGAGGGTAATCAGCGCGCGGCGGCCGTTGCGATAGGTGACGGGAATGTCGATCCAGTCACGGCTGCGCAACAGATCGACATTGCGGGCCACCACTTCGGCAAAATCGTTGAAGGCGATCATGAACGTGTCGTCGGTGATCTTGGCAGGCACCGCCACGATCGGGTCGCCGCGATCCTGCTCGCTGGTTTTCATGGCAACGCGCTGGACACTGTCTATGCCGCCGCCCTCAAAATTCTGCGGCACCGAGAAGACGATTTCCATCAGGTGGCTGGCGGGAAGCGAGCTGTCGGTATTGCGCTTGAAGGTAATCAGCGCTGTCAGCCCCCGCTCAGGGATCGTCAGCTTGCCTTGGATTTCCGGTTCCGGCTTGCCGCTGTCGCCCGTCTCACGTCGGGCTTCCCAGACAATATAGCCCTGCACGGTGGTCGGCGTCGTCTGGCCGAGACGCTCTTCGTAGAGATAGGCCTTCTGGCCATTTTCCGGCACGGTAAACGGCGCACCCTGCACAGGCGTGGTGGTGGCTGGTGCACTGGCCGCACCGCCAGACACTGGCGCTGCCGGATTGGCCCCGCCATTCTGCTGGGCCACCGAACGGCCCTCGCCGCTATTGGCCGCAGCGTTTGAGGCCCCCTCATCCACTTCCGTACCATCAGGCATCAGCTTCTGGGTGAATTTCTGCCCCGCAGCCCCGGCATCGCCGGTTGATGCCGGAACGGTCGCCGGCTTTCCGGCATCCGCGCTGCCCGTCTGCGAAGACGGTGCGGATGCTGGTGTAGAGTCCTTCGAGGCAAACAATCCTGTAACGGTCTGCTTCAACCCGGCGATGGCACCCGGCAGATTGTCACGATGAGCATAGGCGTAGTAGCCACCGCCGCCGATCAGCAGGATCAGCACACCAGTGATGATGTAAGGCGCGGTCCGGCGGGATTTCTTGGTACGCAGCCCAGCCTTCCTGTTGGCCTTTGCCAGCACGGCTGCCATGTCTTCCGAGGAATTGCTTCGGTCTGGCGCGGCGGCGCGCTGTTGCTTTTTAGCTGCCGCCGGTGGCACAGGCTGTGCAGCGACGAAATCATCGAACCAGGCAGGATCTTCGCCTGCCTTGCTGGCAGAAGCTCCGTTGCGAACGGCCTTTTCATCGTTTCCGGATTCCTGGCCGGCAGGCGTGCCGAAGCTGGTATTCTGATGCTTGTCGCTCCAGTCCAGAAGATCCTTCGGATCTTCATGACCAGCTTGCGAGAAGGAGCCACCCTGCGCCGCAGGCTGCTTGTTGTCGCGCACGAAAGCGTCGAAAGCGCCCAGCGCCTCGGCTTCATCGAACACCGGCTGGCGTGCCGGTGGAATGGAGGGGTAGACTGCGGGCTTTTCTGCCTCTTCCTGGCGCGACTGCGGCTGTGCTTCAAAGGAATGGACAGGTGCAAGCGGAGCTGGCGTCGGCTCCAAATGGCTTTCCAGCCATTCGTCCATCGAATGTTTCTGTGGCGCAGAAGGCTTTACGGCTGGCGCTGGGGCCGCGGGCGCAGAAGACACGGCTGGCAGGACAGGCTCTTCATTCTCCCAAATAGCAGGCGGAATGCGCGCCGGTTCTGGCTTATAAGACTCCGGTTCCGGTTCATAAACCGGCTCAGGATCTGGTTCAGGCACATAGACAGGTGCTGGGGCAGGCGCAGGAACATAAGCCGGCTCAGGCTCATGAACAGGTTCTGGCCGGTGCACGTATTCGGGCTCATGCGCCGGTTCCTCAACAGGCGCCGGTTCATGGTAAACGGGTTCTGGTTCCGGCTCAGGTTCATAAGCCGGTGCTGGTTCATAAACCGGCTCCGGCTCATAGACATCCTCTTCCACCGCAGGAAGAGCCTCTGCATAATCTGCCTCGACCTCGGCAATCGCGGCGTCGAGCTTGTCCAGCTGGCGGCGCAGCATGTCTTCCGACGGCTTGGGTGTCATATTGTCCAGCTGCCGCATCACTGCGCCACGAGCCTTCTCATACACCTTTACGCGCATTTCCGGGGTATTGTTCGACAGGCCATCAACGGCGCGCCGAATAACTGCTACGAAATCTGCCATCCGTACTTTCTCGTGATCACCGGCCCAGGCCGACAAGACAAATTAATTCAACTCTAACCTTAATCCTCAAATGGATCGGTCACAAGTATGGTGTCGTCGCGTTCCGGGCTGGTGGACAGAAGGGCAACCGGCGCACCGATCAGCTCTTCCACCTGGCGGACATATTTGATCGCCTGGGCGGGAAGATCGGCCCATTTGCGCGCGCCGACGGTGGATTCCTTCCAGCCTTCCAGCGTCACGTAAATCGGCTCGACCCGTGCCTGAGCGGCCTGGGCTGCCGGCAAATGGTCGATTTCCACACCATCCAGCTTGTAGCCGACGCAGATCTTCAGCTCGTCCAATCCATCGAGAACATCGAGCTTGGTCAGGGCGATGCCGGTAATGCCATTGGTGGCCACCGACTGGCGCACCAGCGCCGCATCGAACCAGCCGCAACGGCGTTTACGGCCGGTGACCGTGCCGAATTCATGACCTTTTTCCCCAAGAAACTGGCCGACCTCGTCGGTCAGCTCGGTCGGGAACGGGCCTTCACCAACGCGGGTCGTATAGGCCTTGGTAATGCCAAGGATATAGCCGAGCGAGCCTGGCCCCATGCCGGAGCCTGCCGCTGCCTGTCCTGCAACGGTGTTGGACGAGGTCACGAAGGGATAGGTGCCGTGGTCGATATCGAGCAGCGAACCTTGCGCGCCTTCAAACAGGATACGGGCACCGCGACGGCGCTCCTTGTCCAGCATCAACCAGACGGTTTCGCGGAAGGGCAGAACCTTGTCGGCCACCGACAGCAGCTCTTCCATGATCGTCGAATGTTCAACCTCAGGCGCGCCAAAACCACGGCGAAGCGCGTTGTGGTGCGGCAGGATACGGGCAACTTTCTCGGCCAGACCTTCCGGATCGGCCAGATCCATCACACGGATAGCACGGCGGCCAACCTTGTCTTCATAGGCCGGGCCGATGCCGCGCCGCGTGGTACCGATCTTGGTGCCGCTATTGGTGGCGGCGTCTTCGCGCATGCCATCCAGTTCGCGGTGCAGCGACAGGATCAGCGTCGCGTTGTCGGCGATGCGCAGATTGTCAGGTGTTACGGTGACGCCCTGGGCGGCCAGCTTGGCAATTTCGGCGATCAGCGCATGCGGATCGACCACGACACCATTGCCGATCACTGCCATCTTGCCGGGGCGCACAACGCCTGAGGGCAGCAGCGACAATTTATAGGAAATGCCGTCGATGACCAGCGTATGACCGGCATTGTGACCGCCCTGGAAGCGCACGACCACGTCAGCGCGCTCCGACAGCCAGTCCACGATCTTGCCTTTGCCTTCGTCACCCCATTGGGAGCCAACCACCACGACATTCGTCATTTCAAAATCCTGTCTTTACGCCTCAAGCGTACCTTCGCCTCGCGACAGCGCTGGCGGTTGATAAAGCCGTAAGCCGTCACACGTTCTGTCTGCTGCACGCCGCCATTCTCCCTGAAGCAGATGGTCCTGAACAGGTTTCCAGTCAAGGCAGCGCGTTTTCGCGCCTGCGCGTCCCCAAACCCGCGCATCTATACTGTGTTGTTTTGCGGAAAGCGACACGTTTATGCGCGTTAATCCGGCTTTTTGCATGGCAGAGACATATGACGGTGCAACACAATTTTACGATTGCATAATTCCTGAAATCGATTCCGGTTTCAGGAATTATGCAGTAGTCACACTGCATCGAAATTGGCGACGCGCAGAGGTTGAACGATCAGATGCAAATCAGAGCCTATGCCTATCTGGTGCTGACAACCTTGTTCTGGGGCGGCAATGCCGTGGCGGGCAAGCTGGCCGTTGGCCACATCAGCCCGATGATGCTGAATCTTGGCCGCTGGTCGCTGGCCTTGACGCTGCTGCTGGCCGTTTCCTCTCGCCAGATCAAGGCGGATTGGCCGGTGGTGCGCCGCCATATTCCCTTGCTGCTGGCGCTCGGCGCCATTGGCTATACAGGTTTTAACGGCTTTCTCTATTCAGCGCTGAAATACACCTCCGCCGTGAATGGCGCTATTGAGCAGGGCGGCATTCCCGTGCTGATCTTCCTGTTGAATTTCCTGCTGTTTCGGATTGCCGCCTCCGCCATCCAGATTGCCGGCTTCCTGATCAGCTTCATTGGCGTTGCGCTGACGGCAGGCCATGGCGACCTGATGGCGCTTTTGTCGCTGCGGCTGAATTTCGGCGATACGCTGATGCTGCTGGCGGTGCTCTGCTATGCGATCTTTACCGTGGCGCTGCGCTGGAAGCCGGAACTGCACTGGAAGACGCTGATGGCCGCCCTCGCCTTCGGGGCAGCGCTGGCCTCCCTGCCGCTGGTTGCCTGGGAAGCCAGCAATGGCAGCCTGATCACACCCGATACCACCGGCTGGGCGCTGATCCTGTTTTGCGGGCTCCTGCCATCCCTGGTGTCGCAAACACTCTATATATCAGGGGTCAATATGATCGGCGCCAACCGGGCTGGTCTGTTCATCAATCTCGTGCCGGTGTTCGGCACCATCTTGTCGGTCGCCGTGGTCGGTGAAAAGCTGGAAGGTTTTCACATGCTGGCGCTCAGCCTGGTGATCGGCGGCATTGCGCTAGCCGAGTGGGGCAAACCGCAAACGACTGCCCGCTAAGGGCAAACTCTAGATCAGGCTCGTATGTCCATCGGCAATCCGCAAAACTGCGAGGCGTCCTGAGGCATAGGCGCCGGTATCGATGCCGATCCGGTTCTTGCCGAAGGTGACCGCATCGGTCGGGGTATGTCCATGTACAACCGTATAGGGCAGCTCCGGACCACGACCGAGAAAGGGTTCGCGGATCCACATCAGATCGTCATCGGCCTGGGCTTCCAGCGCGACGCCCGGCTTCAGGCCTGCATGCACGAACAGAAATTGCCCGACCTTGAGCATGACCGGTAGGGATTTCAGCCAGGCATAATGGCTTTCAGGAATGGCCCGTGCCAGTTCCGAAGAGAGCCCCTTGAAACTGCCGGCCTGGTGCAAGGCATGATCGATATCGATGCCATAGGAATAAAGCGTGGCCGCCGCGCCGAAATCCAGCCAGCGCCGTCCAGCCGAAGGATCGTCGAGAAAATGGCAGAACACATCGTCATGATTGCCGCACAGCGATACCCGCTCGAAACCGGGTGCCAGCGGTGCCATCAGGTGGTCGATCACCCGGCGCGAGGACGGCCCACGATCGACATAGTCACCCAGCATGACAATCAGCTTGGGACCATCGATACTGCCGGCATCGTGCAGGATACGGCATTCCGCTTCCAGCAACTCAGCATAGCAACCATGCACATCCCCCACCGCATAGATCGCGGAAAACGCCTTGGGATCGATATCCACACGACTACGCATGCCAGCCACACCGGTTTCCGATCCGACGTCGAGAAATTTACGCAACAACTTTATCATAATGGTTCCAGCTTCCCGCAACCGTTTTACGCCTGTCACAAGCGCTTCTCAACCACGCGCAGGGCCAATCGTGATAATTACCAATCATTAAGGTTAATACCGGTTCGAATCGCTCGCTTTTCGGCATCGCGGCGCGCGCAAATCGATGCTTTTCCGCGACACGAACAGAGCTTATCCCTAGGACTATGAGAGAAAAATGGATCCCAGCTTTCGTAAAAAGACGAGCGATTACAAAAAGATCAAAAATTCCATCTGATCCAATATCAACTTTGATCGATTTTAGACAATCAATGGGGAAGCATCATGACCAAGCCATTTTACTGGAATGAGTTGAACACCTATGATTTCGCCAGCCTGTCACCTGACAGCACCATCGCCGTTTTGCCGATTGCCTCTACCGAGCAGCATGGGCCACATCTGCCAATTGCAACCGATGTGGCGATTGCCAATGGCATGCTGGCAGAGCTGAAGCGCCAGCGCCCGGATGACCTGAACTTCCTGGTTCTTCCCACTCAGGAAATCGGCAAGGCCAATGAACATGTTTATGGCCCCGGCACGCTCTCACTGAGCGCGGATCTGCTGATTGCGGCCTGGACCGCCATCGGTGCCAAGGTGGCGGAAGCGGGCCTGCGCAAGCTGGTCATCGTCAATTCCCATGGTGGCAATGTCGATATCATGAGCATTGTCGGGCGCGAATTGCGCGTCCGCCACAAGATGGCAGTGGTGTCCACCCAATGGAGCCGGTTCGGTAACCCCGAGGGCATGATTTCCGAGCATGAAAACCGCTATGGCATTCATGGCGGCGAAGTGGAAACCTCGCTGATGCTGCATTTTCGCCCCGAACTGGTGCGGATGGACAAGGCCGAAAACTTCGTCTCCAAGGCGGAATGGATGAAGGAACGCTCGGATTTTCTCCAGCCCTTGCCGCCCCATTCGCTGGCCTGGATCGCCCATGACCTCAATCCGGCCGGTGTCGTCGGCGATGCCTCGAAAGGCACAGCGGAAAAGGGTGAAGCGATCTGCCGTCATCAGGTGTCCGGCTTCATCCAGCTCTTGCGTGACGTCAGGGACTATCCGCTGTCGGCGCTTTATTCCCCGGAATAAGAACGGTCCGCGGCAAGATATCCCCTGCCCTGCAATTCCACCACCAGGGCCTGGATTTCCTGAACAAGATATTCGACGAACAGGCTGGTCGCTGCATCGAGCGGCGCCCGCGCCCGGGCAAACAGTTTCATCGGCTGATGGCGGCAATGCGGTTCGGCCAGCGGTCGAAACACCAGTTCGCCCTTGCGGCATTCGACAATCACATCCAGCGGATTGAGCAGGGTCAGCGCCGTGCCGCATTTGACCAATTGCTTCAACAATTCAGAGGCATTGGTTTCCAGCAGCGGCTCGACCGGCAGCGGCAGATTGGCAAGCGCCAGATTGATGACATTGCGCAGGCTGGTGCCAGGCTCGGCCAGCACCAGTTTTTCCTGCACCACATCGACCAGATCGATCGGGCCTTTTTCACGCGCCAGCCGATGACCGGGCGGTAAAACCGCGCCGACAGGGATATCGAAATTGGCGATGGTGCGAATACCTGGCGTTGCCGGGATGTTGAAGCCCAGCCCGATATCCACTTCGCCCGTTAGCACCGGATTGAGGGTGGTGGAGCCGCTGTCATTGCGCAAATGCACCTTGATGCGCGGATGCGCGTCCAGAAACCGGGCAATGATTTCCGGTAGAGGCCCGGCCGCCAGCCCCACCGTGGCGACCAGCGACACCTTGCCCACCTGTGGCATTTTCAGGCTGCGGATCCGCGTTTCCAGACGTTCATAGCCCTTCAGAACGTCGCGGATATGCTCGACGCACAGCTCCCCCGCCGCCGTCAGCCGAAGCCCACGCGGCAGACGCTCAAAAAGCGGAACGCCAAGCTCATCTTCCAGTGCCAAAATCTGCCGGTTGACAGCGGAAGATGCAACGTTAAGTCTAGCGGCGGCTTTACGAATTGAACCGCAACGGGCAATCTCGTCGATATAAAGCAGCTTACGGGAGTGAAGCATGGCGTAGCACACCAGTCCATTTTTTAAGCAGATTGAACGATTCACATACAGAGCGAGCAAGCGATGCCATTAAGGCATCGAAGCGGACGAAATTTGATGCTTTTCAAGCCGCAAAGCAACCGCTCAAATGCATAAAACGCGGCGGGCCATTTCAGTGGAGCCATTTTGAGCGGAACCATTTCAGCGGCATGCGACATCGGGCGGCAGCACGCGATCCGAGGGATCAGGGGAAAATACACATGACGAAAACCATACTGCACAAGACGATTGTCAACACTTTGGCCGCAACCGCCCTGGCCCTTGGCCTTGGCAGCCCGGCCATGGCGCTGGATGAGGTCAGCTACGGCACCAACTGGCTGGCCCAGGCCGAGCATGGCGGCTTTTACCAGGCCGTGGCCGATGGCACCTATGAAAAATACGGTTTGAAGGTGAAGATCGTCCAGGGCGGCCCCAATGCCGCCAATCAGGCACTGCTGATCGCCGGCAAGGTCGATTTCTACATGGGCTTCCCGCTTCAGGAAATGGACGCTGTCAAGCAGGGCATTCCGCTGATCGACGTGGCAGCCCTGTTCCAGAAGGACCCACAGGTGCTGATCGCCCATCCAGACCAGGGGATCGAAAAATTCGAGGATCTCGCCAAGCTCGACACGATCTTCATGGGCAAGGACGGCTATGCCACCTATTTCGAGTGGATGAAGAAGAATTTCAAGGGCTTCAAGGACGAGCAATACAAGCCCTATACCTTCAACCCGGCGCCCTTCCTCGCCAACAAGAAATCCGCCCAGCAGGGCTATATCACTTCGGAGCCCTACGAGATCGAACAGCAGGGCGGCTTCAAGCCGAAACTCTTCCTGCTGGCCGATAACGGCTACAGTTCCTATGCGACGATGATCACCACCACCCAGTCCATGGTCGACAAGAAGCCGGATGTGGTGCAGCGCTTCGTCGATGCCTCGATCGAGGGATGGTACAAGTATCTCTACGGCGACAACAAGGCCGCCAATGCGCTGATCAAAAAAGACAATCCGGAAATCACCGACGCTCAGATTGCCTTCTCCATCGACAAGATGAAGGAATACGGCATCGTCGAATCCGGCCCGACCCTGGACAAGGGCATCGGCTGCATGACCGACGAGCGCTATAAGGCCTTCTTCGATACCCTGGTCCAGATCGGCGTCGTCGATGCCAAGCTCGACTATCACAAGGCCTATACGACGAAATTCGTCTGCAAGGGCGTCGGCCTGACCCTGAAGAAGTGACGCTGAAGAAGCAAGACAGGGCGGCGCACCGGATAAGCGCCGCCACAGCATCCGGATGAGGCGTGTACCCCTCACCTCGCCAGTGCTTACCAATATGTGCTTGCCTGTATGGGCTTTGCCGACCTGCGCTCTGCCAACTTCCGCTCTTCTTGTTCACAAACTTGAGCGCACAAGTTCAGGCGAGAGCCAGCAGTAGCGGGATGATGAGGATGCTCCTTCCTCCTCATCCTATTTTCTTGTTTGCGTTTGTCTTGGGGAAAAGTGGAAACCGGTTTTCCCTAAGACAAACTCTAGGCCCTTCAACGACAGGCCCCGGAATGACCCCGACTGAACCACTGCAAAAGCCGCGCACTGAAAACCGCCAGCGCGCCCTCGTCATGCTAACAGGCGTGTCCAAAGTGTTTTCCAGCGGCACGGTGGCGCTGTCCAACATGTCACTCACCGTCGAGGCGGGTGAATTCGTCAGCCTGCTCGGTCCCTCCGGCTGCGGCAAATCGACAGCGCTTCGGATCATTGCCGGTCTCGGTGGCATCTCCAGCGGCACGGTCGATTGGCCCAGTTCCCGCATCAATGCCAAGGGGCTGCCGGAAGGCGATATCAGCTTTGTTTTCCAGGAGCCGACCCTGCTGCCCTGGCAGACCGTGTTCGGCAATGTCTATCTGCCGCTGCGTCTGCAAGGGATTTCCAAGGCAGCAGCAACCTCGACTGTTCTCGAAACCCTTGACAGCGTGGGCCTGAAGGATTTCGCGCAGGCCTATCCGCGCCAGCTTTCCGGCGGCATGAAAATGCGGGTGTCGATTGCCCGGGCGCTAGCGACCAAGCCGAAATTGCTGCTGATGGACGAGCCGTTTGCAGCCCTTGATGAAATCACCCGGCAAAAGCTGAACGACGACGTGCTGCGGCTGTGGCGCGAGACCGGCATTACCGTGATCTTCGTGACCCATTCAGTGTTCGAGGCCGCCTATCTCTCCAATCGCATCGTGGTGATGAAGGCAAGGCCTGGCCGGGTGCATGCGGATTTCACCATTGCCACCAGCCTGGAACGCGACGCCCATTACCGCACCTCGGAAGAATACCGGCAGGTCTGCGAAAAGGCTTCGAATGTCCTGCTGGAAGCCATCGGCTTTCCTCTTGATGGCGGCCTCTCCATGGCGGGATTGGAGCATCACGGATGAGCCAGAAGATTGAAACAGCAGCCGACGCTGAAAGCCTGGCCATGCCAAAACAAGGCCTATTTGCCCGCCACGGCGAAACCGTGCTGCGGGTGCTGATCCCGTTTGCGGTGGTCGCGGCTTTGGTGCTGGTCTGGCATATCGGCGTCACCGTCTCCGAGGTGCCGCAATATATCCTGCCCGGTCCGCTGGCCGTGGCAAAGGCACTCTACACCGATTGGGGAATTCTGGGACCGGCGCTTTGGGTGACGACGAAAATCACTCTGATGTCGCTGGCCCTGGCGCTGATCGGCGGTGTCGGCATCGCGGTATTTCTCGTCCAGTCGAAATGGATTGAAACCGCTTTCTATCCGATTGCGGTCATCCTTCAGGTCACGCCTGTCGTCGCCATTTCGCCGCTTATCCTGATCTATGCACCCTCAACCCAGGTGGCCCTGCTGATCTGCGCCTTTCTGGTCGCTTTCTTCCCAATCCTGTCCAACATGGTGCAGGGGTTGAAAAGCGTCGATCATAACCTGCTCAACCTATTCGACCTTTACGGCGCCTCACGGCTGCAAACGCTGCTCTATCTGAAACTGCCGGCCTCGCTGCCCTATTTCATGACGGGGCTTCGGATCGGTGGCGGTCTGGCGCTGATTGCTGCCGTGGTGGCTGAATTTGCCGCAGGCTCTGCCGGTGCAGGCTCTGGTCTGGCTTTCCGGCTGCTGGAATCGCAATTCCGGCTGAATATTCCCCGGCTGTTTGCCGCCCTGTTTCTGCTATCGTGCCTCGGCGTGGTGATCTTCGCCATCACCTCCTTCATCTCATGGCTGGCGTTGCATCGCTGGCATGAAAGCAGCATCAAGCGAGAAAACTGATGACCAGATTGTTTGCCGACATTCCGCAAACCGGGCGGTTTGCCCTGACACGCGCCACCTTGCCTGTCGAAGCAGTTGATGATGTTCCCGCTGGACCGGTCCGCGAGGGGCTGGTCAGCGCCGATCTGATTATCAACGACGGCAAGGTCGAAGCTATTGTTAAGGTCGGCACCGCATCTCGTTACAAGACCGGAGCGGACCTGCCGATCATCGATCTACGCGATGCCATGGTCTGGCCGACCTTTACCGACATGCACACCCATCTCGACAAGGGCCATATCTGGCCGCGAAAGCCCAATCCAAAAGGCGATTTCATCGGCGCATTGAGCGCCGTGAAGGATGACCGCGAGGCGAATTGGTCGGCGGACGATGTGCGGGCACGGATGGAATTTTCGCTGCGCTGCGCCTATGCCCATGGCACCAGCCTGATCCGTACCCATCTCGACAGCAGCGCACCTCAGCACCGGATTTCCTTTGAGGTGTTTTCGCAGATACGCAAGGAGTGGGCGGGCCGGATCGACCTTCAGGCGGTCGCCCTTTTCCCCTTCGACGACATCACCGATCAGGCGTTTTTTAGAGATTTGCTGGAGGTGCTTGTTGCGCACAAGGGCATTCTCGGCGGCGTCACCCAGGTCTCGCCGGATATCGATCATCGGCTGGACCTGTTGTTTCGCGCCGCAAGCGACCACGGGCTCGACATCGACCTGCATGTCGATGAGACCCAGGATGCTTCCGTGCTGACCTTGAAATCCATTGCCGAGGCCAAGCTGCGCAATGGATTTCAAGGCTCGGTCGTGGTCGGCCATTGCTGTTCACTGACCCAGCAGAGCGACGATATCGCCAAGGCCACCATCGACAAGGTCGCGGAAGCCGGGCTTGCCGTCGTGTCACTACCGATGTGCAACATGTATTTGCAGGATCGTCATCCGGGCCGCACGCCGCGCCAGCGCGGTGTCACCCTGTTTCACGAACTGGCGGCGGCAGGTGTGCAGACGGCGGTTTCCTCCGACAATACCCGCGATCCCTTCTATGCTTATGGCGATCTCGATTGCGTGGAAGTGCTGCGCGAAGCGGTCAGGATCGTCCATCTCGATCACCCGCTGGACAGCACCGCCCGGATCGTCACCCGCAGTCCCGCCGATATTCTCGGACGTCCCGACCATGGCCGTATAAAGGTCGGGGCCAAGGCGGATCTGGTGCTGTTTTCGGCGAGAACCTGGAGCGAATTGCTATCGCGTCCACAGTCTGACCGCACCGTGTTGCGCTCCGGCCAGGCTATCGACGCGCAGGTGCCTGACTACCGCGACCTTGACCCTTTGATGGAAGATTGAACCATGCCCGATTACGCAAAAATCAAAGCTGAACTTGCCGGGATCGCCGTCGAGGATAATCCGGCGTTGGTCAAGCAGAAATCCCGGGATTTCTACTGGTACTCGCCAATCCTGAAGGCCGAGCTGGACCATGTCACGGCTGACCTCGTGGTTTCTCCGGTCAGCGAAGAGGAAGTAATCCGCACGCTGAAAGTGGCCTATGCCCATGGCGTACCGGTGACGCCGCGCGGTGCTGGCACCGGCAATTACGGTCAGGCCATGCCGCTCTCCGGTGGCATCGTGCTGAACCTGATCAACATGAACAAGGTGAAAGAGATTCACCCAGGTCGGGTGATTTGCGAGCCGGGCATCGTTATCGCCGAACTGGATCGCCAGACACGCGCCCATTCCGGTCAGGAACTGCGCTTCCACCCCTCCACCGCCCAGACAGCCTCAATCGGCGGCTTTGTCGCTGGCGGCTCAGGCGGAGTCGGCTCGATCACCTGGGGTGGACTGCGCGATCTCGGCAACATCCTAAAACTGCGGGTCGTCACCATGGAGGCGGAACCACGCGTACTGGAACTCTCCGCCTGGGATTTGCAAAAGGTCAGCCACGCCTATGGCACCAACGGCATCATCACCGAAGTGGAAATGCCGCTGGCCCCGGCCTATGACTGGGTGGACGTCATCGTCGGTTATGACGACTACATGGACGCCGTGCGCTTTGCCGATGCGCTCAGTCACCGCAACGGTATTCTTCTGAAGGAAGTCGCACCCATCGCGGCCCCTGTTCCCTATGCGTATTTCTCCCGTCACAAGCCCTGGCTGAAGGACGGCCAGTCGGTGGTGGTGCTGATGGTCGCGCCGCATTCCATGGGGCCGTTTCTTGCCTATGCCGAGAAAATGAAGGCCGATCTGCGCTTCCGCTCTGACACGGTCGAGAGCATGAAGGGGATTCCTCATGCCTATGAACTGGCCTGGAACCACACGACGCTCCGGGCGCTGAAGGTCGATCCTGACATCACCTATTTGCAGGTGCAGTATCCGGGGCCGGATCACGTCGAAAAGGTTGCAAAGATGACCGAAATCTTCGGGGATGAGGTGATCGGCCATTTGGAATTCATGCGCTTTGATGGTGCGATCCAATGTTCCGGCCTGCCGTTGGTGCGTTATACGACAAAGGAGCGGCTGGAGGAAATCATCCGCATCCACGAGGACAATGGTTGTCCGATCTTCAACCCGCATCGCTACACGCTGGAAGAAGGCGGCATGAAGCAGACCGATACGGTGCAACTGGCCTTCAAACAGCAAACCGACCCAAAAGGCCTGCTCAATCCCGGCAAGATGATCGCCTGGGAAAACCCGGACTTCGACTTTTCCGCTGGGCGCAACTATTTGTTTCCCGGATTGCAATCGATGGGAGACGATTGAAATCCTTGCACTTTCAACCGGAGATGATTTAGAACGCAACGGCTTGACGGCATGAGGCCGTCTTCACAGTCCGAAGGTACTCCTGGCGGGGCTTGTCCCTGATCATGCAATGAACATGACCTTTCATCCAGCCGATCGGCGGAAGAAGGTATCGGGACAAACGGCGCGGATGTTTTTGACAAAACCCTCCGGGGCACCGGCGGGCGCAAACCAGGGACTTTTGCATGCGCGTGCTCGTTCTTCATTCCCATCCCTTGGCTGAAAGCTTCAACCGGGCGCTCTACCACAAGACCTGCCAAAGCCTGGAGGCAGCGGGCCATGAGGTCGATGGCTGCAATTTGTATGACGAGGGTTTCAACCCGGTTCTTTCGGCTGAGGAGCGGCGGATCTATCATGATTATCCTGACAATATTGAACCGGTGAAATCCTATGTCGAGCGGCTGAAGGCGGCCGAAGGGCTGGTCATCGTCACCCCCGTCTGGAATTTCAGCTTTCCCGCCATGTTGAGCGGCTATTTCGACCGTGTCTGGCTACCGGGCGTCACGTTCGAACTGGTCGATGGAAAACTGACGCCGACACTGCGCCATATCCGCAAGCTGGCGGCGGTGATGACCTATGGCGCAACACCGTTACGAGCGTTTCTTGCGGGCAACCCGCCAAAGAAATCCGTGACGCGCGTGATCCGCGCCCAGATCAAGCTGGGCGCGCCAGTCAAATTCATGGCCCATTACGACATGAACAATTGCACCGAGCAAAGCCGCGCCGCTTTTCTGGATAAGGTGGGGGGCGTGATGGGTCGGTTTTGAGCGCTGAATTTACCGCGCTGCCTTCAGCGAAGAGATGATCTCCTGCAATTCGGCACCGTGCTTTTCCTGTTTGCCCTTCGTTCCCCAATAGGTGATGACAAGCAGCTTGCCGGGACGGGGTGAGAGCAGCGACAGGCCAACATTAACGGCGCCGTCTTCATCGACGCCGGTCCAGTCGAAATTGGTCATGTCCATGCCGTTGATGACTTCATCCGACTGCTTCTGGGTCGAGCCGTCGATCTTGACGCCGTTGTCCTGAAGGAAAGCGATGGCGTCATCGATCACCTTATCCGTGGTCTTGGCGTTGGCGACGTCGATGGCGATATAGATAGCGCCGTCCTCTGAGGTCGCATCAATGCCGCTTTCGGTTTCCTTCGGCTCCCAATCGGCGGGAATGGTGATGCGCGCGACCGGATTATCGCTTGGAAACAGCAGCGTATCGGCAAAAGACAGGTTTGGCAGAAGCAAAGTCAGCACAGCAACGGCAAATAATCTCTTCACGGATGGTCCCCCTAGAGCATTTCCAGCAAAAGTGCGTAGCGGTTTTGCGTCTGGAAATGCGTTAAAACAAAAACCGAGTGCACGAAAGCATGAACGAAGTGAATGCGTCAGTGCACTAGTATCGATCGGATGTCGATTGGCGAAAATAGAGATTTCTATCCGTCTGTCGCTGGAAATTGCGAAATCGATCTGTACTATTTCAGGGTATGTTTTACAGCATATCAGCTTGCTGCCTGATTTGAACTATAGATCGCCCTGCTCCAACGCAAAAAAGCCCCACTGGCGTAAGCCGGTGGGGCAAGATGACTGGAGAGTCAAAAAACGTTACTGAATGATATCAATGACCGTATAGGACTGCGGATCGACGATAACACGCTCATTATTGACAATTGCATACGCGTAGGTCGGATCTTCAGGGATCGGGGTGATCACAATCTGGCGCGGTAAATGCTGACCGACGACGATTTGCTGGTCGGTCACATAGGGTTGAGCTGGCATTGGCTGCTGGCGAACATAGGTGACAACACGCGGCGGTGGCGGATCGATAGCCGTGCCAGCCACTGCGCCGACAACGCCGCCAACGGCTGCGCCGACTGGACCACCAACAACAGCACCGGTAACCGCACCGCCGGCTGCACCGGTAACTGTGGCATTCTGCGCCATGGCCGAAGTTGCAATCGAGCCAGCAAGGGCGGCGGCGACAATAAGAGCAATCTTGGTTTTCATCCGAATATTCCTTCTTTCCGATTATCTGGTGGGATAACGGAGAAGGAAACTATTTGTTCCGAATATTTTAAATAACATCAAATGAATAAGTCGTTCATTTATCATTCATATTGAATAATCGATCGACAGTATACAAAAAAACCAAAAATACTCATTTTTTGAAATGTAAAGAAATGTTCAGACCTCATGTCTTTGATTTCTAAACACGGAATTATTCCGGCTCGACAAAATCAAGCCGGAAAAAATTCAAAATGATTTAGCCGCCGTCACTTCTACTTCAACCAAAAATTCCGGTCGGGTAAATCCGGTGACGATAAGAAGCGTTGAAACCGGTTTTGGTTCCAACGTATAACGATCACGCACCGCCATATAGGGTGCAAAATCCTCTCGGCGCGTTACAAACCCGGCGATGCGGATGACATCCGCATAACTCATGCCCGCTTCGGCCAGAATGATGCCAATGGCCTCGAAGCACAGAACCGCCTGGCCTTCGAGATCATTGGGAATACTGTCATCGACACCGATCCCGACTTGGCCGGAGGTGACCAGCAGGCTGGCGCCCGGAGGCACCAGCAGGCCGTGATTGTAATTGCCGAAGGGCCTGCGCACCGAAGGCGGATTGAAGCTTTGCTTCATGCGTCCCACCCGACGATGCCTTTGATTTCCAGGAAATCGTGGATGGCCCAATCGGCATATTCGCGGCCATTGCCGGATTGTTTGTAGCCGCCGAATGGCGCGAACGTGTCCCAATCCGGATAGTTGAGATAGACCGACCCGGCCCGCATCTTCTTCGCCACGTCGCGGGCGTGTTCAATATCGGTCGATTGCACATAGGCCGCCAGCCCATAGACCGTGTCATTGGCGATCTCAACCGCCTCTGCTTCGTCTTTGTAAGGCAGAATCGACAGCACCGGACCGAAGATTTCCTCGCGCGCGATGGTCATGTCGTTGGTGACATTGCCGAAGATGGTCGGGCGAATGTAATAGCCGCGGTTCAGCCCTTCCGGACGTCCCGGCCCGCCTGTCACCAGCGTCGCACCGTCCTTGATGCCCGCCTCGATCAGCCCCTGGATCTTATCATACTGGACCTGGCTGACAACAGGGCCAAGCTTGGTGTCTTCACTGCGCGGATCGCCGGTCACGAAACTTTCGGCCTCTGACTTCGCATAGGTCAGCGCCTCGTCATGACGGTCGGCGGGTACCAGCATTCTTGTCGGCGCATCGCAGGACTGGCCGGAATTGCCGAAACAACCCTGCACGCCCTTGCGCACTGCCGTTTCGAAATCGGCATCCGGCAGGATGATATTGGCGGATTTGCCGCCGAGTTCCTGGGCGACGCGCTTCACCGTTTCCGCCGCAGTCTTCGCAACAATAATCCCGGCCCGGGTCGAGCCAGTGAAGGACACCATGTCAACATCGGGATGACCGGCCATTACCTGGCCGACATCCGGGCCATTGCCGCTGACCATATTGTAGACGCCCTTCGGCGTTCCGGCGGCTTCCATGACCTCGGAAAAGATAATGCCGCTGATCGGGGCGATTTCCGACGGCTTCAGCACCACCGTGCAACCAGCGGCGATGGCGGGCGCGACCTTGCAGACGATCTGGTTCAGTGGCCAGTTCCAGGGCGTGATCAGCGCGCAGACGCCAATCGGCTCCTTGACCACCATAGTGCCGCCGCGCTGTTCGGAAAACTTGAACGTCTCCAGCCCGGCAATCGTCGCTTCCATATGGGCGCGACCGGCCCAGGCCTGGCTTTCCAGCGCAAAACTGAGCGGCGCGCCCATTTCCTGGCTGACGGCCTTGGCAATATCCTCAAAACGGTTGTTGTATTCGGCAAGCATCCGCTTCAGCAGCGCCAGCCGCTCTTCCACCGACCACAGCGAAAAACGGGTGAAAGCCCGCTTGGCAGCCGCCACCGCCTTATCGACATCGGCCTTTGAGCCAACCGAAATCGACGTATAGGCCTCTTCCGTTGATGGATCGATCACCTCAAGCGTTGCGGGGTGAACCGGATCAACCCATTCGCCATCGATGAAGAATTTCAGATGATTGCTCATAGTGCCTCCGGTGTGTGTTTACAGTCTGTTCAAGAATTGCTGTTGACGTGGCGAAAATGGTGATTTCGAGAACCGGAGCGGAGCGTACTTAACGTACGTGAGCACTGGAAGCGCAGAAATTGCCTTTTGCAGCCCGTCAGCGGCGATTCTTGGATAGACTGTTCGGCAAGACTATCGGCAAAGACAGCAGAGCTGCAAGCCGATTTACGCCTATCCCTGTCCTGGATCGGCTGGAAGCTGCCAGTCGATGGGGACCTCTCCATGCGCTTCCAGATAGGCGTTGGCTTTGGAAAACGGCTTTGAGCCGAAAAAGCCGTTATGGGCAGACAATGGCGACGGATGCACGGATTTCAGCACCAGATGCCGGGCCGGATCGACGAAAGCCGCCTTTTTCTGCGCGTAAGCCCCCCAAAGGATGAAGACTACATGCTCGCGGCGTTCGGCCACGGCATGGATGACCCGGTCGGTGAACTTTTCCCAACCCTTGCCCTGATGCGATCCGGCCCTGCCCTCTTCCACCGTCAACACGCTGTTGAGCAGCAGCACGCCCTGGCGCGCCCAATGTTCCAGAAAACCGTGGCGCACCGGGGCAATACCGAGATCGGCCTGCAATTCCTTGTAGATATTGACCAGCGACGGCGGAATGCGCACGCCGGGCTGGACAGAAAAGCACAGGCCGTGCGCCTGTCCTGCGCCGTGATAGGGGTCCTGCCCCAGGATCACCACTCGCACCTTGTCGATGGGGGTCAGATCCAGCGCCCGGAAATACTCCGGCCCTTTGGGGAAAATCGGCTTGCCCTGCTGCTTTTCCTCGACCAGAAACTGCTTGAGGGTCTGCATATAGGGCTTTTCGAATTCCTCGCCGACCACGGCCTTCCAGCTGTCTTCCAAGCGAAGCGTCGATTGCGCCATCAGTCTCTCCTCACTGTCAGGGGTGTCAATAACCGCCAGTCGCCTCTGGTCCTGCCTCACCTTTGACGCTGCGCAGATGGTTGGCCGCAGCCGCAACCAGCAGGCCGACATCGCTTTGCGTGGCGATGAAGCGCGCGCCTGACCGGCGGGCAAGATCGATCATCACAGGATCGGTTGACATGATTCCAGCGGGCTTGCCCAGCGCCTTGGCCCGGCGCAGAACATCCTCCACTGCCGCGTAAACCTCCGGCGCGTCAGCCCGGCCCGGAAAGCCGAGATCTGCCGCAAGATCCGCAGGCCCGATCAGCACAGCATCGACGCCCTCGGTGGTTATGATCGCCTCCAGATTGGCCATGGCCAATCGGCTTTCAATCTGCACGATCAGGCAGATCTGGTCATTGGCACTTGCCACATAATCGCCAATCCGGCCAAAATCGGAGGCCCGGCCAAGCCCAGCCCCCATGCCGCGAATGCCAAAGGGCGGGTAGCGGCAGGCTTTTGCCACAGCCAAGGCCTGATCTGGTGTATCGACCATCGGGATCAGCAGCGTCTGCGCGCCGATATCCAGTGCCTGCTTGATCAACCAGGCCTCGCCCACCGGCAGACGCACAACCTGATGGGCGGATTGACGGGCGGAAGCCGCAAGCTGGGCTGCCAGCAGCGGAATGTCATTTGGTCCGTGCTCGGCGTCGATCAATATCCAGTCATAGCCTGCACCGGCACAGAGCTCTGCGACATGGGGACTGGCCAGCGCCACCCACAGACCGTAAAGCAAAGCGTCCTGCCGCAGGGCTTGCTTGAAACCGTTGACGGGTGCGGGCATCGGCCAATCTCCATTCGCTGTCGTCAGACTTTCATAGCCCTCATTGCAGATGCGGTTCAAGACCGATCCTGCTGGTATCGGACTGAAACAATTGACAGCTCCTCCCCTTTGCCTCTACCTCATCCACCAAGGGAAGAGGTTTTTAATGGCACGCAAAGCAGGTTCCAACGCCAGGCTGGACGACGCCGCCCGCGCCGGCTGGCTCTATTATGTGGCTGGCCGCACGCAGGACGAGATCGCTGCGGCGATGAATATTTCCCGCCAGAGCGCCCAGCGGCTGGTGTCGCTGGCGGTTGCCGAAAAACTGGTCAAGGTCCGCCTCGATCACCCGATTGCCGTCTGTCTGGAACTGGCCGATGCGGTGAAACAGGCCTATGGGCTGAAGCAGGTCGAGGTCGTGCCAACCGATCCCGGCTCGGACGCCACCGCGACAGGCATTGCCGAGGCGGGCGCTGCCGAACTGGAGCGCTGGCTGAAACGGCCAGACCCGCTCACCATCGCCATGGGCACGGGCCGCACACTGCGCGCCATGATCGACCAATTGCCGCAGATGGACTGTCCGCAGCACAAGATCGTCTCGCTGACCGGCAATATCAGCCCGGATGGATCGGCGGCCTATTTCAACGTGATCTTTTCCATGGCCGATGCAGTGAAGGCCCGGCATTTTCCAATGCCGCTGCCGGTTATCGTTTCCAGCGCAGAGGAGCGCGACCTGTTGCACCGCCAGCCGCTGGTTGCTCCCACCATCGCGCTTGGCAGCCAATCCGATGTGACCTTCGTCGGTATCGGTGAGATGACCCTCAACGCGCCCTTGCTTCAGGACGGATTCTTGAAGGAAGCCGAAATGCGCAATCTTCTCGCCATCGGCGCCACCGGTGAAATCTGCGGCTGGATCTTCGACGCCAAGGGCAAGCTGCTGGACGACCCGGTCAATAGCCGTGTCGCCAGTATGAAGATCCCGTCGCGTCAAACCTCTGTCGTGATCGGCATGGCGCGCGGCAAACGCAAGCATGCCGCCATCCGGGCTGCTGCCCGGGGTGGCCATGTCAACGCGCTGATCATCGATGAAGATGCGGCCCGCTACCTGCTCGGACTGTGACCTCTGGAGACGGTGAAACGGGCTTACGGCAGCTTGCCGATAACAGCAGTAAGGACGCGATGGCGATCTGCCCAACGACCGGCAGGCAGGCATAGTGCAGGACGCTGATTGCGCCGCCCGGCACGACACCCATCACCAGCCAGACCAATGCGGTATTGCTGACGACCCAAAGGATCAAAAGCCGCAACCGCATCCGACGCCAGCCAGCCGGGATGACGGCTTTGATATCGCCGACCAATCCCTTGGTGCCCCAACTGACATCGTGGAAATTGGCAAGCGCATAACTCAGCAGATAGAAGCTGGCGACGGGCGCGGACGGGATATAGAGTACGAACACTCTCAGCAGATCGGACATCCCGCGGGACGAATGGTGCCAGACCGCCATGCCGAGGATAAGGGCAACCGTCAGGATCGCCCCCTGAATGACAGGACCAACCTCAACAAGGCAGATGGCAAACCCCAGGACCGTGCAGGCCAGCAGGATGCCCAGGCCAAGGCCATGCAAGCCGCCATGCAGCCTACGGCTCAGAGACCGTTCCCCCTCCCTCCCCTTCATGCTGGCCAGACAATAAAGCCAGAACAGCAACACACCCGTCGCCATTCCCCATGCCAAACCTTGGCCCGCAACACCATTTTTGGCCTCGTCTTGCCAAAACCCTGATGTCAGGGAGACAAGCAGGGCCAGTGACGCCGGGATGAACCATTGTTCCAGCAATTGCAGCAGGGTCCAGGCCAGCGCCAATGCCATCGAGCACCAGCGTGCAGGCGGCAGACGACCGTGCCATAGCAGATCGGCCAGGCTGCCGATGGCCACCAGGCGCGCCACAAGCGTACTGTTTGTCCAACGGCGGCGCTGGCGCAGCAATTCGCCAACCGTCGCGCAGCCATCGGTGACAAGATTGGCATCGTGATGATAGCGGATGGTGCAGGCAGGATGGCTTTTGACGATTTCCGCGCCGATGATTCGATCTTCCGCGAGAAACAGATTGGCCTCCATCAGGCTCTTCGGCCTGGAAAGCCCGCGAAGATAGGCGGCCAGAGGATCGCCGTTTGCCCCGCGTCTCAAGGCCGACATTCTGAGCAGGCTGGCCTGCCCCGGCACGACTTCAAGATAGCCCAAACCGTTGCCAATCGGCCAATCGGATAATTTCTGCCAGAGAAAATCTGCCTGTTGCCAGCTTTGCAGCCAATCGGTCAAGGCGGCGTCTTCCATGACGATATTGGTGGCAAGGGCTGCACAGTCAGGCTCGCGTTCCATCTGCGCCAGCAATGCCGGTAGGCAATCGGCAACAGGTCTCGACCCGGCATCAATCTGCAAGACAAAATCTGGCTGCAGGCGTTCGGCAAGGCTTCGAAAGAAGAAGGCATGGCTATCCAGCTTGCCCCTGTTGCGGTCCTTCACCGCCAAATGCACGCGAAGAGGATTGCCGCTGACCCCGGTCAGCAGATCCACCGGAATAAGGCGGGTCTGAACGCGAACTTGCGCCTCATCCGCCCCATGCTGGCCGATGCCCGCTGCCTCAGGATCGCAACCCCAATCGAGATCGAAGCCAAGCCGGTTGAACAGTGCCTCGGTCTCTGGGTGAACGCGGTCGCGGCCATCCAGCACGATGGCCACTTCCAACCGTTGTATAGGGCCGTTTCGGCTAGCCAGCATGTCCTGATTGGCCGCAAGAAAGGCCAATGTCCCCGCCACCGCCTCGGCAGGCTCGTTGAAGAGTGTCAGGCAGGCGAGAATATCCGTGCCCCCGGACAAGGGCTGACCAACGGATTGGTCATCAAACCCAAAAATTTTGAGAGTGTCATCCTGCAACGAGACAGGCGCGCGCAAAGCGGCAGCCTGTCCGGCTGCACTGTCACGTGCAACTGGAGAGAACAATATCACTGCAATATCCTTAAATTATTCGGGTCAGTGTTTGCAGGCGGGCAGGTTTATTCTGGGCCTGACAGGCTCTAGAACAACGCCAGAGGCGCAAAGCCCTGTGCGGCAATCGGATTGGTTGGAAACTGCCAGAAATTGCCGATCACCGAAGCGTAGACACTGCGGAAATCGGTGGTGAAAACCGGATTGCCTTCCGCGTCGAGCTTTTCCAGATCGCTGCGAGTGCCATAAAGCCCAGGCTTGATCCCGCCTCCCATCATGATAACAGGGCTGCAAGAGCCATGGTCGGTCCCACCAGAGGCATTTTCAGCCGGTCGGCGGCCAAATTCCGAATGGGCGATAACAAGCGTATCGTTCCAGACGCCGATCTCCTTCAGCCCGCGCCGCAGGCCCATCAACGTGTTCTGAACCTTCGCCAGCAGACGCTCGTGCTCACCCCGCAGATTGGAATGCTGATCGAAGCCGCCGATGCTGATCTTGAACAGCGGCGATTTCACATCCTGTTCAACCATCCAGAGCAAAAGGGCCGTCTGGGCATCAATCGGGTCCATGTAATAGTCCCGGGTAAACCACGCTTCGAACCGGTTATCGCCCTTCAATCTGGCGGCAACACGCCCGATAACCTCCTGCTGGTCGGCCATAAGGCGGGTCAGATAGGCGAGCGCAGCGTGATCGTCTGTCTTGTCGGTGCCAACCATCGCGCTCGGAGCTCCGCTGTGCAATGCATGCTTATCGTGAACTGTCAGGATGCGCATGCCCTCGCCCTCAAGCAGGTCCTGATTGCCTGAAAACACCACGCCATCCGCATCGAAGGGTCCTGCATCCTTCCGGTTCGCCTGCAAGACCTGGCTAACCCAACCGCCACTGGAAATGCCTTTCCTGGACCCGCCCGCCCAAATTTCCGCCGATTGGAAATGCGAGAGATTGTTATCGGGATAGCCGACATCCTGGATGATGGCGATTTCGCCATTGTGATAAAGATCCGCCATCTGCCGCCAGGCCGCATTGAAGCCCAGCTCCGAGTTGAGTGGAAGGATCTCATCGCCTTTCAGGCCGATGGTTGGCCGCAAATGCCGGTAGACCGGATCTTTGAAAGGCACAAGTGTATTCAGAGCATCGTTGCCACCGAAAAGTTCGAGTAAAATCAACCGGCGAGCAGAACCAGCAGTGCCCGGTCCGGCCGCCGCCAAAGCCTGCCTTGCCCACAGCGGCCCCCACACCGGCATTGAGCCGACCGCAAGACACCGCCCCATCCATGTCGCAAATTCACGGCGCGATAACCCATGCCTGTTAAACATAGCCATGCATTCCCCCGAAATATAATGGTGAAAAAATTACTTAAGGTTGTATTGCGGATCTGTCGTCATCGACCGGAGAAGATCGATCAGTGCCGAACTTCGTTCAGCATCGCCGGTCTTGCCGACAGGCTGCATTGTCATGGCAATTGGTTGAATCACGGGCTGGGCAACGGAGGGAACGAGCGCTGGCTTTTCCGCCCGGGCAGACAAGACAGGCCGCGCCAGAAGCCATTGCCCAGCAAGGTTCTCACGGCTGATGGACCCCTCGCCAACACGCGCCATCATCACCTCGAATGCCTGTTCGAGAGGCTCCCGGGCATCGAATACATCTTTTGATTGCAGACGCGCCGTCGTATATTCAATGTGACTGTTATGGTCGGCCCGCAGATCATCTATCGTCGCCTGCTGCGTATCGAAAGGCGCTATATCGAACACCAGACCCACATTGCAGTAGAACATGCCGCGAGGGGCACCCGCACAGGGCGCATCCGACGGGCTCCAGCGGCTAAGCTGCGGCGGATAGCGGCGTCCCGCAACCTCGACCCAATTGACGAACAGGCGACTGTCAGGATCGCTGGAAACATGGGTTATCTCCACACTGCGGATATCCGCGGGCAGGTTTTCCGCCGGGATAATTGCCGTTTCCCACATCGGTTTCAAACCACCATTATCGCCCTGGGCCCGCTGCTTTTGCAGATCCAGTCCAATGGTTTGTCTGACGGTGGCAACCTCAGCCCCATTAACCCGCACGGTAAACACGGTCGGCACCATGATAAATTCTGAGCTGAAACGGATGGCGAGATCACCTGGTTTGGGGGTGCGATCAGCAACCCGCATCGCATCCCAAAGCCTGGAGACCACAAGCCGCCGAAGCACCAGGGTCTTCATGTTCAGCCAAGACGTCCCCTCGCGCCAACCGGCAACGGACGGTGCCATGAACGGTGTCTGCCCAAGCTTATCGAGATAGGTTACCAAAATCATCGCGTCCGGCGGAGTCAGACCGAAGCTGCGGCAGAACCCGACAACGAGATCAATCGGCGATTTGACCAGATCGCCTCTGTTGGCCGGGCTCCAGAACTCCGGACTCAGCAACAAGGCGCGCAAGAAGGGCCGCAGCTCATAATCGTGATCGCGCAAGACACCCGCCAGCCGGTTGGTGGCCTCAGGGTTCGGACGTATCGAAACGAAGGCGGCATAAAATTTTCCGGCAATAAACTCGGCTGTTTGCGGTTGCGCCAGGAGAATATCGGTCAGGCGATCAATCTGATCCTGACTGCCCGCCGCAATAGGCTGGCCTAAAACAGTCTTTTCCCCGGTATCCGCCTGATCGACAGCGAAGCGATAGCGCCAGCCACCTTCAAAATCCACGCCATGCCCCGCCAGGACCCGGGACACCTCGCGCACGTCACGCTGGTCATAGTGTCCGATGCCAAGCGTGAACAATTCCATCAGTTCACGCGCCAGGTTTTCATTGGGACGGCTGCTGGTGTTCCAGACATTGTCCAGGCTGGTCAGCATCATCGGATCGCGCAGGACATCCCGCAGCAGGACCCGAAAATTTCCGCCGCCTTCCCGGCGAAACAGCGCGATCTGATCAAAGAGCGGCGCACTGACCCGGCCCGGATCGAAGCGCGACACGAAGTGACCATGCCAGAACAACGCCAGTCTTTCGGCAAAAGGCGTATCGGTGGCGATCATATGGCTGATCCACACCGCCTGCATCTGATCGCGCTCCGCCACATGTTGCAAGATCATGTCGCGGTTTTCCCAGCCACTCGCCCAGTAATCCGGCCTTGGGCGGGAAACAAACGGCGGCGGCTCCGGTAACTCCGGATGGGCGAGACTGTCAAGAAAACGGTCGACAGCCTCTTCCCGCGTCAGTTTCACCAAAGTGGTCACTTCAGCCGGACTGGCACCGAAGGTAAGGCGCTGCAATAGATGACGCGCCTCGCCAACGTCCATGGCGCGCGCTGATAAAGATAAAAGGACAAGCAAAACCATCGGCAAAACAAGCCGATTGAATAAACAATTCGCGAAAATCATGCTTATCGCCCCCCAGCGAAAACAACATAACCCGGAATTTTGATATATTATTAGCAAGAGTCAATTTATTTATTAAAAAATAATAAATATAATCGATTATATTTTATATATTATTCAATATTGATAATTATATTTATATTTTATGTAAGTAAATCAATATTTTCAAAAACCCACAAAAAATTAAAATATATATAGCAACATATATGAATATATATATTTATTTTCAATTCTCCTCTTCACGATAGCGGCTATTTCTCGCACATGTGTGCCTGTCCAGCATTCCCTACCAATGACATTTGGTAGATGACGCGAATGAATATCAAGCTCCTGATAAATTTGAAATATTCAAAATTCCTTCAATATCACGAGGGTTTACGACATTAGGCCTGCCGCTGGACAGGAATTCGAACATGACTTCGGCAGTGCAGCAACGAATTGCGATTGACATTTCGAGGCAGGATGTGAGTATTTGCCCATGAGTAAAGCGAATGCTCATTAGATCGCGAGTGAGATCAAGGTCTATCGGTTGATTTACCAGTGGCCCGTCGGCAGACCCTCAAGGGGCCTCCGGGTTCCACCTGGTCTTCTGGGAGGAAGAAATGACATTGAAAACACTATTGCTGGGCGCCTGCTCAGTCTTGGCCATGGCTGGCGTGACCTCTGCCGAAACGCTGACGATTGCTACCGTCAACAACGGCGACATGATCCGTATGCAAAAGCTGACGGATGATTTTACCAAGAAAAATCCCGGCATTGATGTGAAGTGGGTGACGCTGGAAGAAAACGTGCTGCGCCAGAAGGTGACCACCGATGTGGCCACCAAAGGCGGCCAGTATGACGTAATGACCATTGGCATCTATGAAGCGCCGATCTGGGGCAAGCAGGGCTGGCTGGCACCGCTGGACAAGCTGAGTGCCGATAAGGATTACGACGCAGCCGACCTTCTGCCGCCGGTGCGCTCTGGCCTGACCGTCGATGGCAAGCTTTATGCGGCACCGTTTTATGCCGAAAGCTCGATGGTGATGTATCGCAAGGATCTGTTTGAAAAAGCGGGCCTGAAAATGCCGGAAGCCCCCACCTGGGACTTCATCAAGGAAGCCGCCGACAAGATTACCGATAAATCCAAGGAAGTGTACGGCATCTGCCTGCGCGGCAAGGCTGGCTGGGGTGAAAACATCGCTTTCCTCTCCGCCATGTCCAATTCCTTTGGTGCGCGCTGGTTTGATGAACAGTGGAAGCCACAGTTTGATCAGCCGGAGTGGAAAAAGACCCTTCAGTTCTATGTGGACCTGATGAAGAAGAACGGCCCTCCCGGTGCGTCTTCCAATGGCTTTAATGAAAACCTCGCCCTGTTCCAGACCGGCAAATGCGGCATGTGGATTGATGCCACCGTGGCAGCATCCTTCGTGACCAACCCGAAGGAATCCAAGGTTGCTGATCAGGTCGGCTTTGCTTTGGCTCCCGATAATGGTCTTGGCAAGCGCGGCAACTGGCTGTGGTCCTGGAACCTCGCCATTCCTGCTGGCTCCAAGAAGGTCGAAGCCGCTGAAAAGTTCATCGCCTGGGCAACCAGTAAGGACTATCTGAAGCTGGTGGCCGAAAAGGACGGCTGGGCCAATGTTCCTCCGGGCACGCGCACTTCGCTCTATGCCAATGCCGATTATCAGAAGGCAGCACCTTTTGCCAAAATGACGCTGGACAGCATCAACTCGGCAGACCCCAAGCACCCCACCGTCAAGCCCGTGCCTTATGAGGGCGTGCAATATGTGGCCATTCCGGAGTTTCAGGGCATCGGCACCGCCGTTGGCCAGCAATTCTCGGCAGCACTGGCCGGTCAGACCACGGTGGATCAGGCGTTGAAGACGGCGCAGACGTTGACTGAGCGTGAGATGAAGAAGGCGGGTTATCCGAAGAAGTAAGGGTTGAGTGCGGGGGTTACCGCCGCCATCTCGCCCACAATGTATGACAGTGCAAGCGGCCCCCTCACCCCGCCTCCGCTACGCTCGGCGGACCTCTCCCCGCTGGGGAGAGGAAAACCGAACCGCTGCGGCTCCATCCCTCTTCTCCCCATTCCCTATGTAAAGTGGGGGGAGAAGGTGCCGGCAGGCGGATGAGGGGGCGGCTGGCACTGCCCTACGATGTGTGAGCAGGACAGCAAGCCCCCGCCCAACCATAAAACAAAAACCCCAACACCCCCAAAGAGGCGCGGCAGACATGGCGACGACCCATACCCATTCCTCGGCCCGATGGATGATGGCCCCTTCGGTTATCCTGCTGTTTGCATGGATGATTGTGCCGCTGGCCATGACCATCTATTTCTCAACTCTGAACTATAATCTGCTGATGCCCGGCGTGCATGATTTCGTCGGCCTGCTGAATTACGAATATTTCCTCACCGATCCGGCGTTTTTTGCAGCCCTCATCAACACCTTGATCTTGGTGGGTGGCGTACTGGCCATTTCCATCATCGGCGGCATTGCGCTGGCGCTTTTGCTGGATCAGCCAATGTTTGGCCAAGGCATTGTCCGCATTCTGGTGATTTCACCGTTTTTCATCATGCCAACCGTTGCCGCACTGGTGTGGAAAAACATGCTGATGAACCCGGTGAACGGCCTGTTCGCCTTCGCTTTCCGCGCCGTTGGGCTTGAGCCGCTGGATTGGCTGGCCACTATTCCGCTGCTCTCCATCATCATCATTGTCGCTTGGCAATGGCTGCCGTTTGCCACCCTGATCCTGCTCACCGCCCTGCAATCGCTGGACGAAGAGCAAAAAGAAGCCGCCGAGATGGATGGCGCAGGGCCGATCTCGAAATTCATCTATATCACCCTGCCCCATATGGCCCGCGCCATTACCGTGGTGGTGTTGATCGAGACGATCTTCCTGCTCTCGGTCTTCGCCGAAATTCTCGTGACCACCAATGGCGGACCCGGCACCGACAGCACCAACCTGACCTATCTGATCTACAATCAGGCCCTGCTGCAATTTGACATTGGCGGCGCATCCGCAGGAGGCATTGTGGCTGTGGTACTGGCCAATATCGTTGCCCTTTTCCTGATCCGCCTCATCGGCAAGAACCTGGAGAGCTGATCAATGGCACGCGCAATATCCACCAAGCGTAAGCTGACCTTTACCCTCATGGCATGGGCAATTGGCCTGTTACTGTTCTTCCCGATTCTGTGGACCTTCCTCACCAGTTTCAAAAGCGAGGGCGATGCTATCGCCTCGCCTCCGGTGTTTTTGTTCTTCCACTGGACCACGGAAAATTATGTCGAGGTGCAGGGCCGCTCGGATTATTTTGCCCACTTCATGAACTCGGTGATCATCTCCTTTGGCTCCACGCTTCTAGGGCTGGCCATTGCCATTCCGTCCGCATGGGCCATGGCCTTTTCGCCCACCAAGCGCACCAAGGATGTGCTGATGTGGATGCTTTCCACCAAGATGATGCCGCCCGTGGGCGCACTGATCCCGATCTATCTGCTGTTTCGCGATGGCGGATTGCTCGATAGCCGCATCGGTCTGGTCGGCGTGCTGACCATGATCAACCTGCCGATTATCATCTGGATGCTCTACACTTACTTTAAGGAAATTCCGGGCGAAATTCTGGAAGCCGCCCGCATGGATGGCGCATCCCTGATCAAGGAAATCATCTATGTGCTGACGCCCATGGCGGTTCCGGGCATTGCCTCGACCATGCTGTTGAACATCATTCTGTCGTGGAACGAGGCGTTTTGGACCCTCAACCTCACCACCTCCGTGGCGGCACCGCTCACCACCTTCATCGCCTCCTATTCCAGCCCCGAAGGCCTGTTTTACGCCAAGCTCTCGGCTGCCTCCACCATGGCGATTGCTCCAATCGTTGTGCTCGGATGGTTCAGCCAGAAACAGCTGGTGCGCGGACTGACTTTTGGCGCGGTTAAATAAGGATCACACACTATGGGCAGTATTCAGCTTAAAAACGTCTCGAAAGCCTTTGCCGAACACAAGGTTATTCCCGGCATTGATCTGGAGATCAACAATGGCGAATTCGTCGTCTTCGTTGGCCCCTCCGGCTGTGGCAAATCCACCCTGCTGCGGCTGATTGCCGGGCTGGAAGATACAAGCGGCGGCAAGATTTTCATTGACGGCACGGATGCCACAGACCGCAAACCGTCTGAGCGCGGCCTTGCCATGGTGTTTCAATCCTATGCGCTTTACCCGCATATGAGCGTGCGCTCCAACATTGGCTTTCCGCTAAAAATGGCGGGCATGGACAAGGGCGAGATTGACAAAAAGGTCACGGATGCCGCCCGCATCCTCAACCTCACGGATTATCTCGACCGCAAGCCGCGCCAGCTCTCGGGCGGTCAGCGCCAGCGTGTAGCCATTGGCCGCGCCATTGTGCGCTCACCCTCGTGCTTTTTGTTTGATGAGCCGCTCTCCAATCTGGATGCGGCGTTGCGCGTCAACATGCGGCTGGAAATCACCGAGTTGCACCAGAAGCTGGGCGCGACATCGATTTACGTCACCCACGATCAGGTGGAAGCCATGACCATGGCCGACAAGATTGTGGTGCTGAACAAGGGCCGGATTGAGCAGGTTGGCTCGCCAATGGAGCTGTATCACAAGCCCGCCAATTTGTTTGTCGCAGGCTTTATCGGCTCGCCGAAGATGAACCTGATTTCTGGCGAAACCGCCCAAAAATATGGAGCGACCACCATCGGCGTGCGCCCGGAACATGTGACGCTCTCCACCACCGACGGCGCGTGGAAAGGCAAGGTGACGATTGCCGAACATCTCGGCTCTGACACCCATTTGCATGTCGATGTTGAAGGTCTTGGCCATCTCACCGCCCGCGCGGATGGCGATTTCACCGCCCGCCATGGCGACACGGTGTTCATTACCCCGGATGACACGCGCATTCATCGTTTTAACGAACAGGGATTAGCAGCATGACTGGCAGATTAGACGGAAAATCCGCCCTGATTACCGGCTCCGCCCGTGGCATTGGCCGTGCGTTTGCAGAGGCCTATGTGCGTGAAGGTGCCACGGTTGCCATTGCCGATATCAATATGGAACGGGCATTGGAAACCGCCAAAGCCATTGGCGAGAAAGCCTATGCCGTTCATCTGGATGTCACCAATCAGGCTTCCATTGATGCCGCCATCAAGGCGGTGGAAGAGAAAACTGGCGGCCTTGATATCCTCATCAACAATGCCGCCCTGTTTGATCTTGCGCCTATCGTGGACATCACCCGCGAGAGCTATGATCGGCTGTTTTCCATCAATGTCGCTGGCTCACTCTTCATGCTGCAAGCGACGGCGAAATCGATGATTGCCCGTGGCAAGGGCGGCAAGATTATCAATATGGCAAGCCAGGCTGGACGGCGCGGTGAAGCGCTGGTGGCGGTCTATTGCGCCACCAAGGCGGCGATTATCTCAATCACCCAATCGGCAGGGCTGGACCTGATCAAGCATGGCATCAATGTCAACGCCATTGCCCCCGGCGTGGTCGATGGCGAGCATTGGGATGGTGTGGATGCGCTGTTTGCCAAGTTTGAAAACCGCGCCCCCGGCGAGAAGAAAAAGCTAGTGGGTGAGGCTGTTCCGTTTGGCCGCATGGGGACGGCGCACGATCTCACGGGCATGGCGATTTTTCTGGCCTCAAGCGAGGCCGATTATGTGGTGGCCCAGACGTATAACGTCGATGGCGGCAATTGGATGAGTTGAGATGGTCGGTTTGCTGAGGTGTTTTGTGGAGTGGGCTTCGCACCCCCTCATCCCCCCTGCCGGGACCTTCTCCCTGCTGGGGAGAAGAGACTTTGTGGATATGGCGAAACTCAAAAAGCAACTGCTTCAAACCGCATCCAGCAAACATCGGCAAAATAAAGCATGGGACCGTACAACCTGCCTCTTCTCCCCAGCGGGGAGAAGGTGGCGGCAGCCGGATGAGGGGGGCGAAGCCACCAAGCCACACGCTCCATCTCCGACATTGCCCCTCACCCATTTCCCAAAATTCATTCAGGACCTAACCCAATGACCATAAAACTCTCCCTTTCCACCCTGCCCGACGCCTCCACAAAGGCCACCATCCCGACATATGCCCGCGATGCCCTCACCCCCGGCATCGTCCATTTCGGCGTTGGCAATTTCCACCGCGCCCATCAGGCTGTTTACCTGCACGAGCTGTTCAACCTCGGCAAAGACCTCGATTTCGCCATTGTCGGCGCGGGCGTGCTTCCCTCCGACGCCACGATGAAAGACAAGCTGGCAGGCCAAGATTACCTGACCACCGTGGTGGAACAGGATGTGGCCAAGAGTGCCGCCACCGTCACCGGTCCGATGGTGGATATGATCGCGGCACCGGATTTTGACGGCATCATTGAAAAGCTGGCCGATCCCGCCATTCGCATCGTCTCCATGACCATCACCGAAGGCGGATATTTCATCGATCCCGCCAACGGCCATTTTGACCCCAAACACCCGGCCATTGTGGCGGATGCGCAAAACCCCGATCAGCCCAAAACCGTCTTCGGCCTGATCATCGCTGGCCTCAAGGCCCGCCGTTCTAGCAACATTCCGCCGTTTACCGTGATGTGTTGCGACAACATCCCCGGCAATGGTGAAGTGACGGAAGCCACAATCATCGGCGTTGCCAAGCTTTCCGATCCCGATTTTGCCGATTGGATTCACCACCACGTTGCCTTCCCCAATTCCATGGTAGACCGCATCACCCCCGCCACCGGCCCGCGCGAGATTGACATTACCCGCGACACTTACGGCATTGACGATGCATGGCCCGTGTTTTGCGAGGAGTTCAAGCAATGGGTGCTGGAAGACAAATTCCCGCTTGGTCGCCCTGCCTTTGAAGAGGTTGGCGTCACCTTTGTGGAGGATGTTGCCCCCTATGAATTGATGAAGCTGCGCATTCTCAACGGCGGCCATGCGGCCATCGCCTACCCCGCCGCGCTGATGGACATTCACTTCGTGCACGAAGCCATGGAAAATCCGCTGATCCGGGCCTTCCTTGCCAAGCTGACCCATGATGAAATCATCCCGGTGGTGCCACCCGTGCCGAACACCAGCTTGCAGGATTATGCCACGCTGATCGAGAGCCGTTTCTCCAACCCAAAGATTGGCGACACCATTCCGCGCTTGGCGCAAGATGGCTCCAACCGTCAGCCGAAATTCATTCTGCCCTCCACGGCAGATCGTCTCGCCAAGGGGCTGGATGTGGTGGGCCTTGCGCTGGTGTCTGCCCTATGGTGCCATTATTTCGAAGGCACATCCGATAGCGGCAAGCCGATTGTGTTCAACGATGCCAGTGCGAAGCGTCTGCAAAAAACCGCCATTGCCTCGCGGCAAGATCCGCTGCTATTCCTAGCGCTGGACGATATTTTTGGCACCGTGGGGCAAAATGAAGTGTTCAGGCAGCGCTTTGCAAAAGCGCTTTCACACCTTCGCACCCACGGCACCTCACAGACCCTGCAAAGCTACATCGATGGCGGCCTCGCAGCGGCATAAGGATTGTTATGATGCATGACCCGGCCACCAAGCTGGTGATCTTTGATTGCGACGGCGTGCTGGTCGATAGCGAGCCGATCTCTGTCGAGGTCATGGTGGCCGAGTTTCAAAAAGCCGGCGTGGCGATTGATGCGGATTATGTCTATCGCAACTTCCTTGGCCGCAGCATGGCAACGGTGGTGGACACCGCCCGAGAGGAATTTTCATTTGCCATTGGTGAGAGCTTTCTGAGCGGTCTGCGCACCCATCTGTATGAACGCTTCCGGCAGGATTTAAAGCCGATTTCCGGCCTACACACCGCACTCGACGATCTCAGCAAAGCGGGCATTCACTGGTGCGTGGCCTCCTCCAGCCAGCCAGATCGCATTGCTCTGTCACTTAGCGTCACCGGGTTGATCGAGCGTTTTCAGCCCCATATTTTCAGCGCCACCATGGTGAAAAACGGCAAGCCCGCACCGGACCTGTTTCTGTATACCGCCGAGAAAATGGCAACACAACCACACCAATGTGTGGTGGTGGAAGATAGCCCCGCAGGCCTCACCGCCGCCCGCGCCGCTGGCATGCGCGCCTTAGCCTTTACCGGCGGCGGCCATGCGTTGGGCGAAATCTACCACGACAGCATTGACGCCCTGAAGCCAGACGCCAAATTTGACGCCATGGCCAATCTGGTTCAGTTTGTCTTATAAGCATTAGGGCGGAAACAAATTCATCATGCGAGATCATCTGATTGCGGTGGATGTCGGCACCGGCAGCGCGCGTGCCGGTGTCGTGACGCGCACCGGTCGCCTGCTGGCCCGGCGCGAACACCCGATCCTGCTGTCTCGCCCAAGCGATGAGCGTGGCGAACACAATTCCCAGGATATCTGGGAGGCCTGCTGTATTGCGGTCAAGGCAGCGCTTGCCGAGGCTGGTATCGGTCCCGCAGCCATTGCCGGTATTGGTTTCGATGCCACCTGCTCGCTGGTGCTGCTTGACAGAAGCGGCCAGCCGCTCTGCCTGAATGGGGAGGATGGTTTCGACACAATTTCCTGGCTGGATCACCGCGCCACGGCTGAAGCCGAAGAATGCGGACATATCGATCATCCGGTGCTGCACCACAATGGCCGGGTCATCTCCCCTGAAGCCGAAATCCCCAAGCTGATGTGGCTGAAGCGTCATCGCCCGGATCTCTGGCAAAGACTGGGTTTAGCCTTCGATCTCGCTGATTTCCTCACCTGGAAGGCGACGGGCAGCCCGGCGCGGTCGCTCTGCACTCTGACATCGAAATGGATGTTTTTCGGCCACAGCAAGCCCGGCTGGCAACAGGATTTTCTGGACCGCATCGGGCTGGATGACCTGGTGGCCCGCGCAGGCTTACCAGAAGAGGCGGTTGCGGTCGGCAAAAGCGTCGGCACCCTCAGCACCGACGCTGCGGACGCGCTGGGTCTTATTCCTGGCACTCCCGTTGCCGCAGGCATGGTTGATGCCTATGCAGGCGCGCTTGGCGTGTTGGGATCAACGGATCTCTCAGACCCTGACCTCAACCACGTGGCGATGATCGGCGGTACCTCCAGCTGCCTGATTGCGCTCCGGCCCCAGCCTCTTTACGGCTTCAGCCTCTGGGGGCCTTATTTCGGGGCGATCTTTCCAGATCTCTGGCTGGTGGAGGCCGGACAATCGGCCACAGGCGCGCTTCTCAATCATCTTGTCCGCAGTCATGCGGAAGGCGGCGAACCGAGCATCGACAACCATCGCCGCATCATTGCCCGGATCGCTGAATTACGTGCCCACGAAGGCGCGTCGTTCGGCCAGAAAATCAACGTCCTGCCGGATTTTCATGGCAACCGCTCGCCCTTTGCCGATCCGAACCTGACGGGAACAATCTCCGGCCTGACGCTGGATGCCTCGTTTGACGGGCTCTGCCGTCTCTATTGGCGGGCCTGTGTCGGCATTGTGCTTGGCCTGCGCCAGATCGTCGAGACGCTCGGCAAGGACGGTATAGGCCCGCTGCGCCTGCATCTCACCGGCGGTCACGTCAAAAACCCGCTTCTGGTTGAGCTTTACGCCGAGGCGACCGGCTGCGAACTGGTGGTGGCCGACGGCACAGATGCCGTGCTGATTGGCACCGCCATCAATGCCGCCAGCGCCGCCGGCCTTTATCCCGGCCTTGCTGAGGCAGGCGCAGCCATGGCCGAACCAGGGCGGCTCGTCGTGCCGAACCCAGATATGAAAGGCATTTACGACCGCGACTATGCCCGTTTTCTCGCCATGCAGCGGCACCGGGCCGAGCTGGACGCGATCTGAGCGGCAAAAGCACCACCATAACGGACACGAAAACACCGGTCTTGATTGCGCGGCCAATTGTTTCTATATCGAGCGGGAATTGGCTGATATAAAGATAAGCCAAGCTGCATCGTGCAAGCTGCATTGTGAATGACCCGCTCTTCCTGCCCATGGCGTTGCTCAAGGCCCGCCCGCAGCAGCCGAGAACGGTCTTCTCGCAGACATTTGAGAAATGACGCGCCCCGTGAATACGCTGGATTTTGACAAGAGACCGGAAGATACCCGCGTTGTCGTCGCCATGTCAGGCGGCGTCGATAGTTCTGTCGTGGCCGGAATCTTGAAACGCGAAGGCTATGATGTGCTGGGCATCACCCTCCAGCTTTACGACCATGGCGCCGCCGTGCACCGGGCCGGGTCCTGTTGCGCCGGTCAGGATATCGACGATGCGCGCCGGGTCTGCGAGACGCTGGGCATTCCCCATTATGTGCTGGATTACGAACAGCGCTTCCGCGACACGGTGATCAATCCGTTCATGGACAGCTATATCGCCGGCGAAACGCCGATCCCCTGCGTGGCCTGCAACCAAACGGTCAAATTCGCCGATCTTCTGGCCACCGCCCGCGAGCTTGGGGCCGACGCGCTGGCCACCGGTCACTATATCCGTTCACGCGCCACGCCTCTGCCGAACGATCCGGGCCACCGCGCCCTGTTTCGTCCCATCGACAGCGAGCGCGACCAGAGTTATTTCCTGTTTGCCACCACCCAGGAACAGATCGATTATCTGCGCTTTCCGCTGGGCGGCCTGTCCAAGGCCGAGACCCGTAAGCTGGCCGAGGACATGGGCCTCGTCGTCGCGCAAAAGGCCGACAGCCAGGATATCTGTTTCGTGCCGCAGGGCAAATATGCCGATATCATCAACAAGCTGAAGCCCAACGCGGCATTGAGCGGCGATATCGTCCATCTCGATGGCCGGGTTCTGGGCCAGCATGAAGGCATCCTGCACTATACGATCGGCCAGCGCAAAGGCTTGGGCGTTGCCACCGGCGAGCCGCTTTACGTCGTCTATCTGGACGCCCGGTCGCGCCGGGTCATCGTCGGGCCGCGTGAAGCGCTGGAAACCCGCCGCGTCTATCTGCGCGACATCAACTGGCTGGGCGACCGCGCCATCGAGGATGAGGCAAGCGGCGGTTTTGCCTGTTTTGCCAAGGTGCGCTCCACCCGTCCCCCTGCCCCGGCCCATCTGCATGCCGATGAAACCGGCATTTATGTAGACCTCGACATGGGAGAAGCTGGCGTTGCGCCGGGACAGGCCTGCGTGCTCTATTCGGGCGAAGGCGCCGACGCCCGTGTCTATGGCGGCGGCTTTATCGAACGCTCGGAACGCCAGGCCGAAGCCGAGACCTTCCTGAAGGCGCTTCTGGCGGGCGCGCAAGCCGCCTAACCGCTTGTTGTCACAAGGCAAAATTCACATAATGCAACAGGACCGTTACCAGCGGTCCTTTTTTGCATTTTGCCTGCTTGACTTTGCAACGACGCTCGCCTTATAAGCCGCCCATCGCTTCGGACAGCTTTCTCGACAAGCAAAAGTCCTTGAGGTGCGGCGGGATAGCTCAGGTGGTTAGAGCGTGGGATTCATAACCCCAAGGTCGGCGGTTCAAGTCCGCCTCCCGCTACCATTCTTCAAAAAACCAGACCTTTAAATATCAGCCATGGCTGGTTTTATTTTGGCGACCTTTTTCCATCCCGGCATCTACTTCACTGAGAGTCTGTCAGGTTTAGATTGAGCCAGACAAACTCTAGGTTTTCCCTGAAAACCTCTAAAAGCTCTATCTTTTAAAGGCATTTTTAAACAAATAAAACCTTCGTGGATTTGTCAATTTTAAAGTTGACTCCGTTTGTATAGTTCATATTGTCCGCCTGTGACGGAGACGGGATATCTCCTCACGCCGACAGCATGAAGGAAGGCGGAGTATGACGAAAATGACGAAGGGGGCCGGTGGACGCGCGCAGCCTGCGGACCGGATGATGTCCAGACATGGACAATTGCTGCTGGGCAGTATTGCCGGTCTGGCGCTGATTGCCGCCGCCTCGCAAGCCTGGTCGCAAGAGAAGGAAACGGAACTCTCGACCATTACCGTTCAGGGCAAATCCTCGGCCACAGGCCCGGATGCCAATATCGTCGCCAAGGAGACGACTGTCGGCAGCAAGACCGATACACCGATCATCGACATTCCCCAGGCCGTCTCCGTTGTCACCCTGAAGGAAATGGAAACGCGCGGCGTCAGTGACATGCAGGCTGCCGTTGCCTATACGTCCGGTGTGGTTGTCGATGAATTCGGCTCCGACGATCGCTACGACTATTACCGTATTCGCGGCTTCGACACGACCACGCTCGGCATCTATCGCGATGGCCTGAGTGCGCGCATTCCCGCCTGGTTTACCGCAGCGCGCACCGAACCCTACGGCCTGGAACGCGTGGAAGTGCTGAAAGGCTCGACCTCCACTCTGTTCGGCCTCAACGGTCCGGGCGGGATGATCAATGCCGTCACCAAGCATCCGACCGACACGTTCCATGCCGAGGTCTATACCACCTTCGGCGACAACCATATCGAAACCGGCACGGATTTCGGCGGCCCGATCGACAAGGACGGGGTCTTCACCTACCGGATTACCGCCAAATGGCAGAACGCCGACCTGGGCTCGGATTATTCCAACGACGACCGGATCTACATCGCTCCGGCCCTGACCATCAGCCCGGACGAGAGCACCTCGCTGACCTTCCTGACCGACTACAACAAGCGCGACACCACGCCGGCCCTGGGCTTCCCAGCCGGTCTCGACGTCGATACAACCCGGTTCTACGGCGAGCCGGACTTCAACAAGTTCGACACGATCCAGAAGGATGTCGGCTACGAGTTCCGCCACGAGATCACCGAGGGTCTGACCTTCCGGCAGAATGCCCGCTACTCGCATGTGGACCTGGATTATGAGACAGTCTATGGCGCCAGCACAGATTCGAGCGTCAATCGGGAAGCCTATGCCGTGGACGGCGTGGCGGATCGCTTCGCCATCGACAATCAACTGGAATATGACACCAGCACGGCTCGCCTCGACAGCAAGACTTTGCTGGGTGTTGACTATGCCTATGACAGCACCCATGAAGTCATTGGCTATGGCTCGGCCCCGGGCATCGACATCAACAATCCGGTGTATTGCGGTCGCTCCTGCGTGTCTCTCGATCCCTATCTCGATTGGAAGGTCAAGCAGAAGGCACTCGGCGTCTACGCCCAGGAACAGCTGACGCTGGATGACCGCTGGATTCTGACGCTGGGCGGGCGCTATGATTACGTCAATACCGAAGCCGACTATCTCTATACCGGCACGAGCGACAATAACACGTCGGAAGCCTTCACCAAGCGGATCGGCTTGAGCTACAAGATCACACCGGAACTTGCTGCCTATGCCAATTATTCCACGTCCTTCCAGCCGCTGGTGACCCCGACCGCCAATGGCTATTCCGTTGAAGGCTCCTTGAAGCCGCAGGAAGGCGAACAGTATGAAATCGGCTTGAAATACAAGCCCGACAGTTTCGACGCCATGTTCACGGTCGCCCTGTTCGACATAACCCAAACCAATGTTCCCTCCAACGTCACCCCCATACTACAGCGCCAGATCGGCAAGGTCGGGGTGCGCGGCGTGGAAGTGGAGGGCAAGGTGGCGCTCAACGACCGCTGGAACATGACGCTTGCCTATTCCTATTGGGATGCAGAGATCAAGGAAGACGGTACCGGCGGCGATGCCGGCAACCGACCCGAGCGCGTTCCGAGAAACACCGCCTCGGCCTGGGTCGATTATACCATTCCCGGCAATGGCTGGCGCGGCGACCTGACGCTGGGCGGCGGTGTCCGTTATGTCGGCTCCAGCTACGGCGATTCGGCCAATACCGTGAAGGTCGATGCCTATACCGTGGTCGATGCCATGGCGAGCTACAAGGTGACCGAAAACGTCACCTTCGCGATCAATGCCAAGAACCTGTTCGACAAGAAATACGTCACCACCACCTATTACGGCAGCTCCTACTACGGCGACCGCCGCACGGTTTTGGGGACACTGAAATATACCTGGTAACGGGTACGCAGTTATCAGAACACAAATCAACTGGACCGGCGGCTTCGAAAGAAGTCGCCGGTTTTTGCACGTGCCGCAAGGCTGGTTAGCCATTGGACCGAAAATCAAGATTTGATTTGAAAATAAATATAATTAAAACAATATGATAAATTGAATTTAACGATGCGGATTTTCACCTCGATACTCTATTGCTCGTTCTGCGGCAAACCGTCAGCGATATCGTAATAGTCACCCTTGTCGGCAACGAAGATATGCATTTTGAGCCGCGTCTGGGTGGGACCATCGAAAGCGCCCATGGCAACGGCGATCCAGTCTCTTGCTGGCGGATCGAAGAACAGCGACGTTCCGCAGACTGAGCAGAAGCCGCGTCGTACCTTTTCCGAGGACTGATACCAACTGACAAAGTCACTGCCATGGATCTCTATTTTGTCTTTTGGCACATCGGCCGAGGCAAAATAATGGCCGGAATGCTTACGGCATTTAGAACAATGACAAGCATCCGGCGGCGGTAAATCACCGTTCACTTGAAAGCGAACAGCGCCGCAAAGACATGATCCCTTATGCATGGGCTTTCTCCGTTCCCCCTCATCATCGCAACGAGCAAATCATGCCTGGAAACGGAAGTGCAAGAAAGCCCCTCAAGCCCTCCGGCGCATTAGCAGGATCAGCACCGGCGCGCCGATCAGCGCGGAGACCAGGCCAGCGGCGATTTCGTAAGGGTGGACCAGGGTCCGGCCAATCCAGTCGGCCATCATCATCAGCACGCCGCCGATCAACACGGCACCGGTCAGTTGCGGACCAGCGCGCAGCAATCCGGCCTCGCGGGCCAGATGCGGGGCCATCAGGCCGACGAAACTCAAGGGGCCGACGGTCAGGGTTGCCGCTCCGCTCAAAGCACCTGCCAGCAGCAGCAGCAGCAGGCGGGCGGGTGCGAGCGGCACGCCGAGTGCGCCTGCCGCCGATGGCCCCAGCGGCAACAGATCCAGCCAGCGGCGCAGTAGGGCGACAATCACCACCAGAGCCACGGCGATGACCGTCACCGTGATGGCACTCGTCATCGTGACATTATAGGTCGAGCCGCTCATCCAACGCATCAGGAAGGTGGCGCGGGGATCACCGCTGGCCGCCAGTACGCCGACCACGGCATCGACCATGGCGCTCAGCGCAATGCCCGCCAGCAGTACCCGTTCCGGCGCAAAACCAGCCCGGGCGGCAAACAGGAAAATCACCGCCAGCACAGTCAGAGAACCCGCCGCGGCAAAACCAAGTTGGGTGCCAAGACTTGGCGCCGCCAGGAAGAACACCGCCACCGTGACCCCGAAGGTTGCTCCGGCGCTGATGCCCAGCACTTCGGGGCTGGCCATTTCATTGCCGGTCAGCCGTTGCAGGATCAACCCGGCCACCGCCAGCATGGCGCCAGAGGCAAAAGCGGCCAACACGCGGGGAAAGCGCACAGGCAGAATTTCGCTGTAGAGCGAGGGGGACAGAAAAGCCCAATCGCCGACGGTACTGCGCCCGAACAGCAGTGCCATGGCAATCAGCATCACGCCACCGATCAGCCCCACGATCAAGACCGTCCGCGTCGAGGCAAGATGCCGAGGTTTCGGCACTCGCTCGACCATGATCCGATGCCGGGTTTTCAACAGCGGCAGCAGCACCAGCAGCAGCGGCGAACCGAACAAGGCGGTGACGGCCCCGGTCGGCAGCATATCGCTGAATTGGTCGGCAAGCAGCAGCAATGCGCTATCGGCAAAGAATAGTAGTGCCGCACCGATCAGGGTCGACCAGACCAAAAGCGCGCCGGAGCGCCGCGCGCCGGTCAACCGGGCAAGCGTTGGCGCCACAAGCCCGATAAAGCCGATCACCCCGACCGCGCTGGTGACGAAAGCCGCCAGCAGCACCGCAAGCGTGATGGCGGCGGCGCGCAGATGGCCGGTCTTGACGCCAAGCGCCGAAGCCCCCGCCTCCCCCAGTTCGACGAGAGTAAGCGGCCGCAGCAACAGGGCAGCGGCCAGTGCCACCAGCCCGACCTTGGGCAGAAGGGTGAGCGCCGGAACCCAGCTTTGCTGCGCAAGCGACCCCGCCCCCCAGATGAACAGGCTGACCAGATAGCGCTCATTGAGCAGCACCAGCACGCTTGATAGCGCCCCGCACCACAGGCTGACCACCAGCCCGGACATAACCAGCGAGAATGGTGAAAATCCACGCCGCAAACCCATCAGCAGCACCAGGCCCGCCGCAATGGCGCTCCCGGCCAGCGCCACCATATCGCGGCCAAAACCCAGCAGGCCGGGCGACAGCAGCAGCGCCAGGACGATGGCGAGATTGGCCCCCGCCGAAACGCCAAGCGTGGTCGGCGAGGCCAGCGGATTGCGCAGCACCTGCTGGAACAGCGCGCCCGACAGAGACAGCGCGCCCCCGCAGATGAACGCCATCGCCAAACGCGGCAGGGTGGCATTGTAAAGCACGGCATAATCAATGTCGTAACCGGCACTTTCAGGCCGCGCCAGCACCGGTGCGATGCCATGCCATGCCATCAGGCCCCCAAGACCGGCAAGCAGCAGGGTGACGAGGAGCGGACCTAGATAGGACGGTCTGGAAGAGAACGGAATATTCATGCTTGACTGTCCAAGTAGTCGGTCAGCAGGCGCGCGAAGCGCATGGCTTCCACCACCATCCCAAACATCAGGGTCGAGGGCAGGACCGCGAAGCGCTCCGGCTTTGCCATCGGCAAGGCCTGCCAGAGCGGGCTTTTTGCCAGCACCGGCATGACATCGGCGGGAACAGGCTCGAAGGCAATCAGCCGGGCGCGCGGATCGGTGATTGTCGCCAGACTCTCGATGCCGATCAGCTCGAAACCCCAGTAATTGCCAGGCTTCGTCCATGCATTGGTAAGGCCGAGCCGCTGGAGGACATCGTGATAAAGGCCGGGTGCCGTATAGACCCGCACATGGCGGGCATCCATGAAATTGACCAGTGCCACCGGCGGCGCATTCAGCCGGGCAAGGCGAGCGCGGCAGGCATCAAAAAACGCATCGGCCTCGGCCAGAAAGGCCTCGGCCCTCGCCTCCAGCCGCATGACCTTGCCGAGATCCCGCGTCGCACTGTAAGAGGCGGTCAGGATATCGGTGGTGTCAGGCGCATAAACGCTGGCGCGAAACAGCGGCGCCAAGGCTTGCAGCCGCGGGTTCAGCGGGTCGTTAAAGGCCGTGGACAGGATCAGGTCGGGCTTCAGGGCGATCAGCAATTCGAAATTGACCTCCCAGGACGAGCCGAGATCGATCACGCCGTCAGGCATACGCGGCTCTTCCACCCATTTGTCCCAATCGGCCAGAGACGCCACTGCCAGAGGTGTGACCCCGAAGGCCAGCAGGGTCGAGGCAAGGCCGTAATCCAGGCAAACGACGCGGCTGGGCCGGGCTTCGTCGGCGCGGGCAACGGATGTCATCAACAAGCTCACACCCCCCGCCAAAAGATGGCGGCGGCTGAGCGGCAGGAAAGGATCAGCAGACATAGGCGAGCGGGATCTCCAAACCTGGATGGCGGGTGACGTCCATATCGACGCCGTAGATGGCGTTCAGCGTCTCGCGGGTCATCAAAGCCGTGGGGGAGCCCTCGGCAATCAATTGCCCGGCCTTCAGCGCATAGAGCCGGTCACAGAAACGGCTGGCCATGTTGATGTCATGCAGGACGATGATGACGCTCAGACCCTTTTCCTGCGACAGGCGGCGCACCAGCGCCAGCACATCCATCTGATGGGCGATATCGAGCGCCGAGGTCGGCTCATCCAGCAGCAGGCATTCGCTGTCCTGCGCCACCAGCATGGCGATCCAGGCCCGCTGGCGCTCGCCGCCCGACAACGTATCCACCATGCGGTCCGCCATCGGCAGGACATGGGTCAAGTCCAGCGCCTCCTCCACCTTGGCCTTGTCCGCCTCGGTAAACCGGCCAAGCGCGCCATGCCAGGGATAGCGTCCGCAGGCCACCAGTTCGCGCACGGTCATGCCATGGGCCGCCGTCACGTCCTGTGGCAGATAGGCAACCTTGCGGGCAAAATCGCGCGCGCCAAGCGCGCCGGCATCCGCCCCGGCAAAATGGATCGTCCCGGATGTCAGGCTTTGCTGGCGGGCGAGAAGCTTCAGCAATGTGGATTTGCCCGAACCATTATGGCCGACAAGACCGGAAATCTCACCCTTACGGAAACCGATCGACACATCCCGCAACAAGGCCCGGCCATCGACGGTGAAACCAAGCGCCTGCGTTTCGAAAATCATCTCCGGCTCGCCTGCGGCCAGGATTTTGCGATGTTCGCTCGCCATCAAAGATCCTCTAATACCCATCAAAGATCCCCTAATACAAGGTGCCACTCAGCTTGAACTGGGCGGATAAAACATGATAATAAAAATCAACTATACACAGTCTTGCCGCTTCGCAAGTGTGTTTTCAACTCTGTTTTGCCCATCGCCTGCACCTCACTTGTCCCGGATTGGCCAATGTCCTACCTGCCCCGCATGACCAGCAAGATCGACGGACTGTCCGTCTCCTCCGGCCTGCACCGGCGCTATTGGAACGGCATGGTCGCCGATCTCTGGTCGGTGGATTGCCAAAGCGACGCGGGTGGCCAGTATGTCAGCAGCGATCCACGTCTGTTCATTCTTTTGGACGCCGCAGGCGAGGATGGGGCCGACCTCAGCATGGCTGAAGGCGGTGGCAAGCGGATTTCCGGAGCGATGGCCAGGGCAGCCCATTTCATTCCCGCCGGGTTGGAACTATCGACTGCGATCACCGGGGTGAAAAGCCTACGGCATCTGGACCTGCATTTCGATGCCGATATCTTGCGGCACCGACTGGGCGAGGATGCCGGGCTGGCGGCATTGCACCAGCCGCGCTACCTTCTTGATGATCCTCGACTGCTGGCCCTGGCCGAACTGATCGCCGCCGATGTCGCCAATCCGCATCCCCTGCACGATCTCTATGGCGATGGGCTGGTCAGCGCGCTGCTGATCGACGTGCTGAACATTCGCCCCACCCCTACGCACCAACTGCCCAACCGCAAACGCAGCAAGCTGGCCGCCTGGCAGCTCCGCCGGGTTTGCGATTTCATCGAGGCCCATTGCCTGCGCACCATCCGGCTGGAGGAATTGGCCGGGCTGGCAGGCCTGTCACCCACCTATTTCAGCCACGCCTTCAAGGCCTCGACGGGCCTGTCGCCGCATCAATGGCAGATGAAGGCGCGGATCGAAACGGTCAAGCAGCGGCTGCGCGACCCCGCCGTACCGCTGACGGTAATTGCCGCCGAAACCGGCTTTGCCGACGCCGCCCATTTTGCCCGCAGCTTTCGCCGCGCCGTCGGCCTGTCGCCGTCCGAGTGGCGGCGAGTCCGGCTCAATTGAGGTGGATGGGTGAGGTGGCTGGGAAAGTCGCCCTGCCCGGTTCGGCAATCGCGGTGCAATACCCCTTAAAATTCTGTGCGGCGGGACACGGTTTGCCCAAATCCGTTCAAGCCGTCCATGCTTGCGACAAGCACGACAGAAATACATGAATTAATTAGTCATCATTTGAAATTCATGCCCGGCTGGGGCATCGGCAATAAGGTGATGATATGGGGACGGCATTGGTTCAGGCACGGAAAACAAAAGGGCAGCATCGCTCAAACCGGCATCGCGCCGCCCTGATGGCCGGGATTGCCCTGCAGGCGCTGTGCCTGCCGGGCCTCGTCCATGCGCAAGACGCCACCACGCAATTGTCGACCATCACCGTCGAAGGCAAGAGCGAAACCGCGACCGGGCCTGTCGATGGCTATGTGGCCAAGCGCACATCGACAGGCTCGAAATCCGATACGCCCATCGCACAAGTGCCGCAATCGGTCTCGGTGATCGGCACCGCCGAAATGGCCGATCGCGGCGTCACCAACAAGGTCGATGAAGCCCTTCGCTATACATCCGGCGTCTATACCCAGCCTTTCGGGGCCGATGGCGACACCAACTGGATGTATATTCGCGGCTTCGAGGCTACCCAGACCGGCAGCTTCCTTGATGGCCTGAACCTGTGGAGCTATGGCTTCGGTGGGTTTCTGGTGGACCCTATCGTGCTGGAGCGGGTGGAAGTGCTGAAAGGCCCGGCCTCGGTTCTCTATGGCGGCTCCAATCCGGGCGGCATTGTCAACATGGTCGGCAAGCGTCCGACGGGGGAAAAATTTCTCACCACCGAAATCGGCATCAACAATTATGGCAATGCCTTCCTGACCTTCGATACCGGCGACACGATCAAGGACAGCGATGTCAGCTACCGGGTGACTGGCAAGATCGCTGGCGGCGACAAGGCTGCCGATTATTCCCATGATTTCCGTGGCGTGATCATGCCGCAAATCACTTGGGCTCCGGATGATGGCACCAAGCTGAATGTCTATGCCTATTATTCCTATCTCGACCAGACCTCCGGCACCAATGGCTTCCTGCCCTATGTCGGCACGGTGGAAAAAGCCTCCTTCGGGCGGATCGACCGGGATGCCTATTATGGTGAGCCGGGCAGCGACTACAGCTATTCGCGCCAGACCATGGTGGGTACGGATTTCAGCCACGAGCTTGAAAACGGCTGGACGTTTTCGCAGACGGCTCGTTACTCCTACCTCAACAAGGCCGAGAACACGCCCTATACCTATGGGTATTACGATCCGGCCACCGGCAGCAATTATCTCTCGGAACCGACAAGCAGCGATGCCTACCTGACACGGCTTGGCTTCAGCCACCATACCGAAGTCAATTCCTTCGCCATCGACAATCACCTGAACGGCGAGGTCGAGACCGGAGCGCTGAAGCATGACCTAACGCTGGGCGTCGATTACAAATTCTACCAGCTCGATCAGGTGCAGGCCAGCACCACCGACACGCCGATCAGCGCTACTGATCCGGTCTATGGCACGACCCAGCCCGCCAATTCGGTCTATCTCAACCAGATCCTGCGCCAGAACCAGATCGGCGGCTATGTGCAAGACCAGATCCATTTCGGTGGCGGCTTTATCGCCACGCTGAATGGCCGTTACGACTATGTCTACACCACGTCCAACGACCGTACCGCCAGCAATGCCGACTATGACAGCAATGAGAGTGCGGCCAGCGGCCGGGCGGGTCTCGCCTATCAATTCGACAATGGCTTGACGCCCTATGTCAGTGTCGCCAGCTTCTTCAATCCACAGATCGGCGTGACCCAGGGCGATCCGTTGAAGGCGGAAAAAGGCGAACAATATGAAGCGGGCGTCAAATACGAGCCGAGCTTCTTTCCGGGCATGATCACCGCCTCGGTCTTCCAGATTGACAAGAAGAACTGGACCGTCACCGATCCACTGACCTTTCTCTCCACCCAGATCGGCGAGGTGCGCTCGCGCGGCTTCGAGCTGGAAGGCAAGGTCGAGCTGAATGCCGATTGGAAGGCGCTGGCCTCCTTCACCTATCAGGATCTGGAGATTCTCGAACACGCCGATAGCTCGCTGATCGGCAATTCACCCTATCTCGTGCCAAAGATGCTGGCCTCCGCCTGGCTGGATTACGCCATTCCAACCACGGTCATGGCCGGAAAGCTTGAGGGCGTCAGCCTGGGCGGTGGCATTCGCTATCAGGGCGAAAGCTGGGCCGATTACGCCAATACCAAAAAAGTGCCTGACGCCGTGCTGTTCGATGCCGCCATTCGTTACAAGAAAGACGACTGGGGTGCGGCACTGACAGTCACCAACCTGTTCGACAAGCAATATGTCTCCGGCTGCCAGGGCACGCTGACCTGCGGCTATGGCGAAGGGCGCACGGTGACGCTGAAGATTTCGAAAAGCTGGTAAGGTTTTATCAGAACACCTATCGCGCCGCCTGCACCACAGGCGGCGCTGGATTATCGCAACAGATCGAGGTTACGACTGGTGACCGAGCGGATCGACAGGGTCCGCATCAGATCGGCCAATTGTTCCGGCTTCACCTTGGCGTCGCAATAGCGGAGCGTGACCCGCACCGGCAGTTCCAGTTCGGACTTGTCGGACAGGCTGACCGCGGTCTTGAAGGCACGCGGGTCTTTCACCGCCTGCCAGGCATAAACGCAGGCGCCGCCGCTTTTGCCGAGCGTGCCAGTGGCAACCCCGAATTGCCCATAGCCGTTCTGGTGAATGGCGGTGTCGGTCACCATTTTGACACCAGGAAACAGTTTCTTGATCGACGCGGGCGCTTCATCGGTCATCGCCATCTGGCGAAAGCGGTCGCTGTCGGCAAGCCCGATCTCGATTGCCAGGCTGTTTTCACCAAGCTTGCCGGCGGTCGGGTATAGCAGGGTCTGAAAAGCCGATGCTGGCTCGACGCGATGACGATTGCCCGTGATCGGTGCCGTCAGACCGGAGAGTTTCAGCATCGCCACTTCGGGCGCGCCCTTTTCCACAGCCTGTGTCTTTGCCGCCAGCGGCTTCTTCTTGGAAATCGACCCTGTTGAGCCCGGATCGATACCAGCCACGCAGGAAGACGCCGCCAAGGCGACGCCAAGCATCGACAGAAGCGTTCCGATCCGTCGCAAGTTTCGATGTGCGGCACGGGCACTACCCTTGCCGGGACATTGGTCATCTGTGGTTTTCATAGCCGTTTACCTCGTCAAACCCATCCTACCGCATCATTTCTTAAATCAGGATTGATTTAAGGCGAAATAATCCGGCCCAGTCGTTTTGTGCAGCGTCCTCGCACCGTCTGCAAGACGGGCAGCGCTGTGGTTGCCGCAAGCTTTAGTGATCGAAGTGTTAACGAAATATTAAAGGGAAGAGACCGACTGTCTCATGCTGCAACAGCAATGGTTGCAGGCCAAAACCCATGGCTATCACCGGTAAATGAAATGAAAACTTTTCGTTAAATTTTAGCGAATATGATGAGGGGTGATAGAAGAGGTATGATTGTAATGCGTAGAATCCTCATCATCGCCCTCTTGCTGGCTTTGGCAAGCTGCGCCCGGCCGCCCAGCCAGATCCGCAACGCCTGCGCGATCTTCGAGCAGAAGGACGGGGCCTTTGAAAACTGGAAACGCGCCGCCCGCTCGGTGGAGCGAGAATACGGCGTTCCGGTGCCAATCCTGCTGGCGACCATCTATACCGAATCCAGCTTCCGCGCCCGTGCCCGGCCACCCAGACGCTATATTCTCGGCTTCATTCCGTGGAAGCGCGTCTCGACGGCCTATGGCTATTCGCAGGCGCTTGACGGCACCTGGGACCGCTATCAGCGTGAAACGGGTCGTTACCTTGCCCGGCGCACCAATTTCGGCGACGCCGTCCGCTTCATCGGCTGGTATCACTACCAGAGCCACCTGCGTAACGGCATCCCCTTCAGCAGCCCCTATAACATCTATCTGGCCTACCATTCCGGCCAGGACGGCTACCGCCGAGGCGCTTACCGCGCCCGCCCGGAGGCTTTGGCCGGTGCCAAGCGCTTTGCCGCCATCACCGCCGTTTACGAGCAGCAGCTGCGCCGCTGCCCGTGAGGCTTGGCGTTACATCCGCAAGTGTCCTGAAGAGAATACGGTCTGGGGCCGCAATGCGGGTAAAATAGTAACACGACGCAAACATTTTTATATGCCGCTTACCCCCCCTCTACCCTGCCGGGCATCTCCTCCTCATGGGGGGAGATCGATATGTGGAAACCACTTACCCTACAGAAACCTTGTTATTTCCAGCATATTCAGTCGCTAAAAAGATATGCCGTATGTGCTTTTTACCGATCTCCCCCATGAGGGGTAAGGAGTGGTTAGCAAAGCCGATGAACCGATCCAGTGAATCGTTTTACATGACGAACGCTAGCAAGCCAGAGGAATAAGCCACGGGTAAAAACGAAAGCGTCGTGTACTGTCAATCGGAGCCGGCACGATCCTCTAATACCAAGTCTCGAAGATGCGTCAGCATGTCATAGCCTTGGTATGAATGGAGAGCCGGACGCACAAATACGGCGCATGAAAAAACCCCCGATCTTGCGATCGGAGGCTCTCATAACTCTTGGCTTTTGCTGTTGGTCCGTTCGTCTCAGGCCGACTGGATTGCCGAGATGCTCCAGCCCGAACCGGGGCGGCGCACGAAGGTCCAGACTTCCACCGACTGCTGCGGATGATCGGGATCACCATCCACCACAGCGCCGGTGGCGCGGTCACGCATCACATCGATCGCTTCATAGCGCATAGCGACGGTGGCATAATCAACAGTGCCTTCGCGCCAGGCTTCGGCCAGATCACCCTGCAGAAGATGGACATCACGCACCTCGTTCTTGACGCCCTTGGTCGCGTGTTCACCAAGCTCTTCGGCGAGGTAGGACATGGCTTCCGGCGTGGTGATCCGGCGAAGCGCCGAATAATCTTCCTCTGCATAGGCCTTCTGCATGTCTTTCAGCAGGCTCTCGAAAATCTCCAGATCCTTCGGGCCGATGCCGACATCATCTGTACCGGCCTTAACAACGGCCGGACGAGTGGCACCGAGTGCCGCGCCAGATCCCATTTTCGGAATGGAGAAGCCACCGAAACCGCTAGGCGATCCCCCGGACGAACCTTGCGGAGCACTCCCCGGCTGCGACATGTCATTGCGCGAGACCGGACCGGCATAGGACGACGCCGTGCGATTGCGGTTGAAGAACCGCATGGCCAGCATGATCAAGCCGCCAATCAGCAAGATCTGGAACAGCATGCCGAACATGCCAGCCGCACCGCCGAAGCCGCCGCCGAGCAACATGCCGAACAGACCACCCATCAAAAGGCCGCCCATCAAACCACCGGCCATGCCACCGAACAGACCGCGCGAAGCGGGCTGCTGCATGCCGGGCGTTGTCGCACCGTTATTCGGTGTCATGCTCCGCTGAATGGGGGCTGCGGTCGTTGGCGCGGTGCTGGTGGCTGGTGGGGCGCTAAAGGTGCGCTCGCCACGGCTGCCAAAACTGCTGGAGCTTCCGGCCCGGCGGGCCTCCGCGAAATCGACCGCTGACAGGGTCACTGCCACTCCGATTGCCACGATGCCGATGATCCTGCCTGCTCTTCCCATGACGTCCTCTCTCCAACCTTCGCCCTTTCGGGCTTTCCTGCCCAAATGAGCCTTCCTTGCCCATATGGCGATGGACTTGTCGGATGTTAAGGGCCGGACCGCAAAAAACGGCCCACCCTTATGCCTGCATCAGCACCAGCCGGATGGAAGCCGCGACTGCGCCAACCACTGCCACGCCAACAATCCAGAAAATCGCAAACCACAGGATCTTCTGTTTTAAGGATTTTGGTTGCGTCGCCGTATCTTCCACCATCAATGATACCCTTCTTCCGGATCGATCTTGCCTCGGAACACCCAATAGGCATAGGTCGTATAAATCAGAATGATCGGCACGAGGATAGCCGCCCCGACCAATAGGAATTTCAGGCTGGTGTCTGGCGCCGCCGCTTCCCAGATCGTCACCGAGGTGGGTACGATATAGGGATAGAAGCTGATGCCGATGCCGACATAGCCAAGCACGAACAGCGCAAGCGAGGCGACGAAGGGCAGCCAGTCCTTACCGTCGCGCAGGCCCTTGAACACCAGATAGAGGCAGCCGAGCACCAGAATTGGCACGATGACGGAAAACACCGCTGTCGGAAAGGTAAACCAGCGGTCGAGATAATGCGGCTTCAACCACGGCGTCCACAGGCTGAACACGCCCATCGCCCCAACCGTCAGTACGGCGGCAGCAAGTGCGTAGCGTTGTGCCTGGGCGCGCAGCGGCCCAACCGTCTTGAACACCAGCCAGGTTGCGCCCAGCAGCGTGTAGCCGAACACAAGAGCGACGCCTGTTGCAATCGAAAACGGTGTCAGCCAGTCCCACCAGCCTCCAGCATAGGCGCGGTCAACGACCGGAATGCCCTGCACCAACGCGCCCAGCGCCACGCCTTGCGAAAAGCCCGCCACCAGCGAACCACCGGTAAAGCCGACATCCCAAACGCCCTTCCAGCGCCGTGTGCGCCAGCGGTATTCGAAGGCCACGCCGCGAAAGATCAGACCAAGCAGCATCAGAATGATCGGCATGTAAAGCGCCGGCAGGATGGTGGCATAGGCCAGCGGAAACACCGCCATCAAACCACCGCCGCCCAGCACCAGCCAGGTCTCGTTGCCATCCCAGACGGGCGCCACCGAATTCATCATCTGGTCACGGTCATGCTCGCTCTTGAAGAACGGAAACAGCAGGCCGACGCCCAGATCAAAGCCGTCAAGGATGACATAGGCCAGCACCGCAAAGGCGATGATCGCGGCCCAGAGGAACGCATAATCAAAGGGCATGGGAGCCTCCTTTGCCGTGGGTGTGGTGAGCGGGGCCGGGTGTGATCCCGGTACTGCGCAGTGGTGCATCGCCGATTTCCGGCGTCGGATCGCGTGGCAGCCGCGCCATCAGCCGCAAAATGTAGAAGGTGCCCGCCCCGAACACGAAAAAATAGACGATGATGAAGGCGATCAGCGAGGCCGCCACCGCAGGCGCGGCAATTGGCGAATGGGACTGCGCCGTCAGCAAATGACCGTAGATCGTGTAGGGCTGGCGACCCACTTCGGTGGTGATCCAGCCGCTCAATACCGCGATGAAGCCCGCGGGTCCCATGGCAAAAGCGGCGCGGTGCAGCCAGTCATTGCTATAGAGTGTGCGGCGATAGCGCGCCCACAGGCTCCAGAGACCCAGTCCCAGCATGGCAAAGCCCAGGCCAACCATGACGCGGAACGACCAGAAAATCACCGCAACCGGCGGCTCAAGCTCATCCGGCACGGTATCCAGCCCGGCCAGCGGCGCATTGAGGTCGTGTTTGAGGATCAGGCTGGAGAGTTTTGGAATCTCGACGGCATAATCCACCCGTTTTTCGGCGGGATTGGGAATGCCGAACAGGATGAGCGGCGCGCCATCGGGATGGCTGTCGTAATGACCCTCCATGGCCATGACTTTCACTGGCTGATGTTCCAATGTGTTCAGCCCGTGGGCATCACCGGCCAGGATCTGGATCGGCGCAACTACGGCGACCATGCCCATCGCCATCGAAAACATCTTGCCAGCACGGCGCGGCGCGGTCTTGCGCAGCAGATGCCAGGCACCCACCGCCCCCACCACAAGCGCCGTGGTGAGATAGGCGGCCAACACCATATGCACCAGCCGATAGGGGAAGGACGGATTGAAGATCACCGCCCACCAGTCGAGCGGGATGAACTGGCCTTTATCGTTCATGCCGAAACCGGCGGGGGTCTGCATCCAGGAATTGACGGCGAGAATCCAGGTGGCCGAAATCAAGGTGCCGAAAGCCACCATGCAGGTGGCGAAGAAATGCAGCTTCGGCCCGACCCGTTGCAGCCCGAACAGCATCACACCCAGGAAGCCTGCCTCAAGAAAGAAAGCCGTCAGCACCTCATAGCCCATCAGCGGCCCGATCACCGGCCCGGCCTTATCTGAGAACACCGACCAATTGGTGCCGAACTGATAGGACATCACAATGCCCGACACCACGCCCATGCCGAAGGCGACGGCAAAGATCGTCTTCCAGAAATTGAACAGCTCGACATAGACCTGTTTTTTGGTCCAGAGGTACAAGCCGTTCAGCACGGCCAGATAGCTGGCCAGCCCGATTGAGAAGGCTGGAAAGATAATGTGGAAGGAAACCGTGAAGGCAAACTGTATTCGCGCGAGAAGAACGGCATCGAATTGATCGAACATGGCAGCGCACCTCTTCAATGGAACCGGACCCGACAGCGACAGGCATGACGGAAACGACCTCAATTCAAAATAGAACAGATGCCCATGAGATCAATGCGACAAGCCGCCATGCGACACATTGACGGATATCAAGATAGAACGCCAGACAACAAAAGCCCGGCAGGGATTTCTCCATGCCGGGCTTTTGCTTGGTAAAAAGACTGTCGATTATTCGACCGCAAATGTCAGAAGCCGGGCCTGCTTGATCGCCGCATTGGCGGTCAGCTGATCGAGCACAGTCTGTTCGACCGGGCCATCGACATAGAGCAACGCAATCGCGTCGCCGGATTCCTTTTCGCGGCCCAGCTGGAAGTTGGCGATGTTGACGCCAGCGTTGCCGAGCGTAGTGCCCATGAAGCCGATCATGCCGGGAACGTCGGTGTTGGAAATGTAGATCATGTGCGGACCGACATCGGCGTCGAGATTGATGCCCTTGATCTGGATGAAGCGCGGCTTGCCATCCGAGAACACTGTACCGGCAATCGAGCGGGTCTGCTTTTCGGTGGTCACGGTCAGCTTGATGTAACCGTCGTAAACGCCGGTCTTGTCGCGCTTGACTTCGGAGAGGACAATGCCCTTTTCCTTGATCATGATCGGTGCCGACACCATGTTGACATCCGAAACCTGGGCACGGATCAGGCCTGCCAGTAGAGCAGACGTCAGCGCCTTGGTGTTCATGGTGGCCGTCTGGCCATCATAGAGGATTTCAATTTCCTTGATCGCGCCATCTGTGACCTGGCCGACGAAAGCACCGAGAACATCAGCCAACCGAATGAACGGCTTCAAAAGCGGTGCTTCTTCAGCCGTGATCGACGGCATGTTGATGGCGTTGGAAACGGCACCATTGACGAGGTAATCCGACATCTGCTCGGCCACCTGCAAAGCAACATTTTCCTGTGCTTCGGTGGTGGATGCGCCCAGATGCGGGGTGCAAACCACGTTTGGCAGGCCAAACAGCGGGCTTTCCTTGGCAGGCTCGACTTCGAACACGTCGAAACCAGCACCGGCAACATGGCCAGACTTGATGGCTTCGGCCAAAGCTGCCTCATCCACCAGACCACCACGGGCGCAGTTGATGATGCGAACGCCGGGCTTGGTCTTGGCAAGGTTTTCTTTGCCGAGAATGCCACGGGTCTTGTCGGTCATGGGCACGTGCAGGGTGATGAAATCAGCCTGAGCCAACAGCTCGTCCAGCTCAACCTTCTTCACGCCCATTTCCTGCGCGCGCTCCGTAGACAGGAAGGGGTCGTAAGCGATGACATGCATGCCCAGACCGATGGCCTTCTTGCAGACAATACCGCCGATGTTGCCAGCGCCGATCACACCCAGCACCTTGCCGGTGATTTCAACACCCATGAACTTCGACTTTTCCCACTTGCCAGCCTGTGTTGAGGCATCGGCAGCAGGAAGCTGACGGGCAACGGCAAACATCAGTGCAATCGCGTGTTCAGCCGTGGTGATGGAATTGCCGAACGGCGTGTTCATCACAATGATACCACGGCGCGAGGCAGCCGGAATATCAACATTATCGACGCCGATACCAGCGCGACCAATTACTTTCAGATTGGTGGCGGCAGCAATCAGCTTTTCCGTGGCCTTGGTGGCCGAACGGATGGCCAGACCATCGTAATTGCCGATGATCTCGGCCAGTTTATCTTTATCCTTGCCGAGTTGCGGCTGGAAATCCACTTCAACGCCGCGATCGCGGAAAATCTGGACGGCGGTTTCTGACAATTCATCAGAGACGAGAACGCGAGGTGCCATGACGAGGCCTCCTAAAAGAGTTCGTTTGTAACGAGCATGAATGGGGAAGAAAGGTTCCGCCCTGTGGCGGAACCGTAAGAGGATTTAGGCAGCAGCCTTGGCAAGAGTCGCCTTCTGGGTCTGGTAAGCCCAGGTCAACCAAGGCATCAAAGCCTGCATGTCGGCGGTCTCAATGGTGGCACCGGCCCAGATGCGAAGGCCAGCAGGCGCATCGCGGTAAGCACCGATGTCATAGGCCACGCCCTGCTTTTCCAGAAGCGTTGCAATTCCCTTGGCAAAAGCGGCCTGCTCTTCAGCGGGGAGCGCCAGAACCTCTGGATCGGCGATGGTCAGGCAGACAGATGTGTTGGAACGGGTCTCGTCAACCTGTGCAAGGTTGGCAATCCAATCATTGGCAGCCACGAAATCGAAGATCACTTTGGCATTGGCATCAGCACGGGCAATCAGGGCTTCAAGACCACCGATGGACTTCGCCCAGTTCAGCGCATCCAGATAATCTTCAACGCAAAGCATCGATGGCGTGTTGATGGTCTCGCCCTTGAAGATGCCTTCAATCAACTTGCCGCCAGAGGTGAGGCGGAAGATCTTCGGCAGCGGCCAAGCCGGTGCGTAGGTCTGAAGACGCTCAACAGCGCGGGGGCTAAGGATCAACATGCCGTGACCGCCCTCGCCGCCCAGAACCTTCTGCCAGGAGAAGGTGACAACGTCGAGCTTGGAGAAATCCATCGCTTGCGCAAAGGCAGCCGACGTGGCGTCGCAGATGGTCAGACCCTTGCGATCAGCCGGGATGAAATCGGCGTTAGGAACGCGAACGCCCGAGGTGGTGCCGTTCCATGTGAAGACCACGTCGCGGTCAAAATCAACATCGGCAAGGTTTGGCAGCAGGCCGTAATCGGCATTGAACTTGCGAACATCAGCAAGCTTGAGCTGTTTGACCACATCGGTCACCCAGCCAGCGCCGAAGCTTTCCCAGGACAGCATGTCCACGCCGCGTTCACCCAGCAGGGACCACAGCGCCATTTCAACAGCGCCGGTGTCAGATGCGGGAACGATACCAATGCGGTAATCGGCAGGAACGTTCAGAATTTCACGAGTGAGGTCAATGGCCAGCTTCAGCTTGTCTTTGCCAACCTTGGCGCGGTGCGAGCGACCGAGCGGGGCATCACTGAGAGCGTCGAGTGCCCAACCGGGGCGCTTCGAGCAAGGGCCAGACGAAAAATTAGCATTTTCCGTACGTACAGCGGGTGCAGTAATATCAACCATAGCAAACTACCCTTCCAGGTATATGGCCTCTCGTTGGGGAGAGGTGTCCCGCCGTCGTTGCTAATCGAGTTCACGATTTTCGTCAAGCGACTTTTATCGGCCCGACAGCGACAATCCGCCGCCGCCAAATCCTCCACAAAGCGGGGCTTCTGCGCGAAAAACGTGCGCCAAGTTGCGTCTCCGCAACTTTATTGACCGAGATCAATAGCCGCCAGCCAGACCCATGCAACATCAGCCTACACGCAAAACAAACCCTATTGAGGTTGGCTATGACAATGGAAACACTGTATTCCGCACCCAGCAAGTCGGCCAAAACCCGGCTGTTCCTTCCGATCATGGAAAAATTCTATCAGGGATTTGCCGAGCCCCTGGCCTTCACTGCTTTTCGGGTGGCCATCGGCGCCATGCTTGTCATCGAGGGCTATCCGAAAATCATGGCGCCCATGGCCCAGATTGGTTTCGTGCAGAATCTCGGATTCTATCCCGGCTGGCTCTGGTCGCCCATGCTGGCCGCCATGCAGTTTTTCGGCGGCTTCCTGATTGTAATCGGCCTTTTTACGCGGCCAGTCGCGCTCGCCAATGGCATCATGCTGGCCATCACCCTGTGGTTTCACATCAAGTTTCCCTACGGGCATGCATTCTTGACGCAAGAGGGCATTGATGCCCTTAAAAGCGGCGCCACGTTGTTCACCCCTGAAGCCGTCAAGCGGCTTGCCGATGGCGGCACCACCTTCCTGGAACAGGTGCAGACCAAGGCCGAACTTGCTTCGCTGTTCTGGACCGGCGGTGCGCTGTTTTACGCGGCCTTCGGTGGCGGAGCGCTGTCGGCGGACAGGGTGCTGGTCAAGCGCGAATTCTGAGCAACGACATCGGGAGGCGCAAGCGTCCCCTCCTCGACCGGCCGAGCCCCGAGAATTTGCCTCTGGCCCTTCACGGTGAAGGGCTGGACCAATTGAGCAACGAACCCCTTGGCCACCGTGCCGCTGATGCCGATATTGGTGCTGGGTCCGTGTTCGGGATTGTAATAGGTCCCGAATATCTGATCGAAAAGGACCAGGTTCTCGCCGTAATTGGTATTGCCTTCGCGCAAAATCTTCGAATGGTGCCAGCGATGCAGGCGCGGTGTGCTGAACACGAAGTCGAGAATACCGGTGCGCACTGCGACATTGCAATGGGTGAGGATGCCGATGAAAGCGGTGGCCGCACCGACCCAGAGAAACACGGCGACAGGCGCGCCCAGCAGATAGAGCGGCAACTGGCTAAGCGCCACCTTGAACAGTGAATCCATTACATGGAAACGCCCGGTATTGACCACCCAGAGCCTGGCAACGCTGTGGTGCAGCGCATGGAACCGCCAGAAGAACAGCCGTTCATGGGCAATCCGATGTGCCCAGTAAAGGCCGAATTCAGCGACAACAAGCCCCAAAACCACCTGGAAAACCATGGGCAGACCCGCCGGCCAAAGGTGAAATTCCAGCACCGTCAGCGGTTGCAGCACCCGGGCGGCGGCCATCGGGAAAATCACCGTCAGACCCGATAGAAACTCGACCAGTCCCTTGGTCAACAGCGTATGGGCGACATCGTTGACGGTCTCGCCATCGCCTTCCAGCCAGGTCAGCTCATAGGGCAGGAACCGCTCGCTGAGCGCCAGAAGACCGAAAGCACAGAGATAGACGGCGACGAAGCCAAGCAGCGGATGAGAACTGGAAAAAGCGAAATAGGAGCCTGTCAGGCCGAACACGAACACGCCCGGCCAGACCAGGAAGGAAGCGAGTATTTTCATTTTGACCGTTCAAAAAGATTGACAGTGGTGATGTAAATCCGGGCAGAAAAGCCCATTGACGGACGAGATCCTTCGCCAAGCAGCCGTTCCTGTGCTGTTAGCTTTATGGGACAGTGCTGGAAATGCAAGGGGGCAGACAGTTATGAAAAACAACAAAATGCCGTGCGTCCTTTCGAACGCACGGCGCTTTTTCAAAATCGAGCCGGTCCTATCCAGACCAGCAGGCATTCGCAAGCGGTAAGCCCGATCACTTATACACGAGAGGTGGCGGCTCATAGGCGACCGGCGTCGGGCAGCCACCAAACTGATAGCGGGCGCCGACATGCAGGTCGTGGCTGTAAAAGCCCTTGTCACTGCCGGGACCGCCATTGGCCTTGTAGCCGAACATGCTGCCACCCGTCGTCTGGCGGAAGCGGTAGCCGATATCGGCTTTCCAGTCGCAGGTGAGATCGATGGAGGTGCCAAACATCAGCTGATAGGCAAAGCGCCAGCTACCCCGGCCCCCATGTTCTTCGCTGCCATCGCAACCACTGCCGTCATCGGCGCAGGAGGTGTTTTTCAGCTTGTCCCACTTGACGTAGGACCCGCCGATACCGGCGCCGACATAGGGCGTGAACGAGGCATAGGTGCCGAGATCCACATAGGCATTGGCCATCAGCGTATAGGCCTGCAAGGAGGACAGATCACGCGAAGTACAGGCGCTTGAGACACCGCAGGACCCACGGGTGGAGCCGGTGAAATCCGACTTGCCGAGATAGTCGAAGGTTACATCGGTGCGCAGATGACTGTTGATCTGGTATCCGACACCGGCGCCCAGCGTATAGCTGTTATCGAGATCATGCCGGTCGAAACTGGCCTGATTGGCATTCGAGCCCTGATAGAATTTCGCACCACGCAACTGGTTGAAGGAATAGCCGATATCGCCACGCAGATACCAGCCGGACGTATCGGCAACCCTCACTTCGGGAGCGTCCTGCGGCGGCGGTTCTGGCTGATAGACGTCGGCGGCGCTTACCGGACCGGCCAGAATGCCGGCGGCAAACAATGCCAATAGATGTCTTTTCATGAGAAAGGCCCCAAAATCAAAGGATGACGGGGCCACGCCCCAGGTTTCAACCCTGGATAATGAAGGGCAAAGGTTAAGACCTCATTAAGCCTGTTGCTTAACCATGCCGCGATCGCATTTAGGCCTCTACCACGCCGTCACGCCGCTTCGCATGCCTGACGCTGCAGATCGGCAAACAGCCGGACCGATGTCAACCGTGCCTCGATATCGTGGATCGGCATGGAGACGATCACTTCATCAGCGCCGGTATTTTTCAGAAAGCGAGATAGCTTTTCAGCCGCTGTCGCCGGGCCGCCGACCACAGCATGTTGCAGCGTATGCTCGACGCCAAAGCGCTCCATTTCGCTCCACAGACCCTCCATGGTCTCTACCGGGCGAGGAAACTGGCTGCGCACATTACGCCGCAGGTTGATGAATTGCTGCTGGGCGGAGGTAAACAGGCGTCGCGCCTCCTGATCCGTCTCGGCGACCGCGCCCATCACGCCGACGATCATATAGGGCTTATCGAGGGCCTCGGATGGCTGGAAGCGGTCGCGGTAGATCGAAATCGCCTCGAACAGTTGATCGGGGGCAAAATGCGATGCAAAGGCATAGGGAAGACCCAGCGCTGCCGCCAGATGGGCGCTATAGAGGCTGGAACCCAGCAACCACACAGCCACATCGCTATTCACACCGGGCACCGCCATCAGGCTGCCATCGCCAACCGGTGGCCCCAGCAGCAATTGCAGCTCCTGGATATCCTGGGGGAAGTTATCCACGCCCGCCTCCATATTGCGGCGCAAGGCGCGGGCTGTGCGCATATCGGTGCCGGGCGCCCGTCCGAGACCCAGATCGACCCGGCCCGGAAACAGCGCCGCGAGCGTGCCGAATTGCTCAGCAATCACCATAGGCGCATGATTGGGCAGCATGATGCCCCCGGAGCCAATGCGAATCCGCTTGGTCGCCGCCCCGACATGGGCAATGACAATAGAGGTCGCCGCGCTGGCAATGCCCGGCATGCCGTGATGCTCGGCCAGCCAGAACCGCGTATAACCATGCTCTTCAGCCGCAACGGCCATGCGCCGCGAGGCCGAAAGCGCATCCGACACGCTCTGCCCTTCAGCGATGGGCGACAGGTCCAGAATGGAAATCGGCACGGTTTTTCCAGATGTCATAAAGCGCGCTCCAGATGAGAGGATATGACTTTATTTATGTACTTCTGGCGCCGATACCAGAGGCGGTGAGAGGAAAGACACGATCACATCTTTGCGGGGCAGGCTTTGAGAATACGAGCAAATCGACTCCCAATCCACAGCAAATGTTTTTGTTTTGTTCACTTTTTGCTGGCACATCTGGCGCGAAAAGGATTAGGATTTTTCCATGACAAGCGCGATTCGCATTATCGGTATCGATCCTGGCCTGCGCCGCACCGGCTGGGGGGTTATCGAGACATTGGGCAATTCATTGCGCTTCATCGCATCGGGTACAGTCATGTCTGATGGCGACATGGATCTGGCCTCTAGACTGTGCCAGTTGCATGATGGGCTGGCCGATGTGGTGCATCTCCACCAGCCGGATGAAGCAGCGGTTGAACAGACCTTCGTCAACAAGGATGCCGTCGCGACACTGAAGCTCGGCCAGGCCCGTGGCATCGCCATGCTGGTACCTGCCCGCGCCGGTTTGCCGGTTGCGGAATATGCCCCGAATGCGGTGAAGAAATCGGTGATCGGCGTCGGCCATGGCGATAAGCAGCAGATCCATATGATGCTGAAGATCCTGATGCCGAAGGCCGAATTCAAGGGCAATGATGCGGCCGATGCCTTGGCCATCGCCATCTGTCACGCCCATAATCGCGGCGGTGAGCGGATGCGCCGGGCGCTGGCGGGATAATCACTCTTTTCATTGGATATGGCATATGATTGGCAAGCTCAAAGGCACCATTGACGAGATCGGCGACGACCATGTGCTGGTTGATGTGCACGGCGTCTGTTACGTCGCGCATTGTTCGTCCCGCACCCTGGCGCGGCTGGGGTCTCCCGGTGAAGCCATCGTGCTGTTCATCGAGACCTATGTGCGCGAAGACCAGCTGAAATTGTTCGGCTTCATGAGCGCGCTGGAGCGGGAATGGTTCAATCTCCTGCAAAGCGTGCAGGGCGTCGGTGCCAAGGTGGCGCTGGCGATTTTGGCCACCCTCACCCCTTCCGAACTGGCCAATGCCATTGCTCTCCAGGACAAACCCGCCATTGCCAGAGCCCCCGGCGTCGGCCCGAAAGTGGCGCTGCGTCTTGTCACCGAATTGAAGAACAAGGCTCCGGCCTTCACCGGGGATGCGGGAAGCGCCATCGGCCTCAAGCAGGAACTGGGTGAAGGGGTTGCCTCCGCCCCGGTTTCCGACGCAGTGTCAGCCTTGACCAATCTCGGCTATTCCCGCGACCAGGCCGCCAATGCCATCGCCGCCGCCTTGAAAAATGGCGGTGAAGGCGCCGACAGTGCCAAGCTGATCCGGCTGGGTTTGAAGGAGCTGTCGCGGTGATTTCCTTGCTTTTGGCAGGATTCCTTACTATTGTGAAAAAGTAAGGAGATCGATATGGCGATTTACGACAGTACTATCACGTCGAAGGGACAGACGACGATTCCGGCTGAAATCCGGGATATGTTGGGTTTGAAGCCCGGCGACAAGGTCCGTTATGTCACTCAGGGAAATCGGGTCTACCTGCGTGTCAAAAATGGTAATGCCATGCAGCTTGCGGGATTGCTGCACGATCCGTCCCGCCCGCCGATGTCTCTGGAAGAGATGGATGCGGCCATAGGCGAATCGCTCGCAGAAGACGACAGGAGAATTACGCGTGATTGGCATAGACACAAACGTGCTTCTGAGGTTTCTTCTGGCGGATGATCCCGAGCAATTCGAAGCGGCAAAAAACTTCATTTCCAAACGGTCGATGGACGATCCGGCCTTTGTCTCGCTGGTTGTCGTTGCTGAAATGGCCTGGGTTCTGAAACGCAGTTATCGTTTCACAAATGAAGATGTCACGAAGGTGCTGCGTCAACTTTTACCCTCGGAACAGTTTCTATTTGAAGACGAAGATCGTCTCGACGCCATGATCGAGGACGAGATGTCACGCAATGACGACCTCTCCGACCGGATCATTGCCTATATTGCTGATCGCCACGGTGCCAGCCACACCGTTACCTTTGACCGAAAAGCCGCGAAAGCAATTTCTGGCATGGAACTCCTCACATGAGCGCTCAAAACCCTGTCCTCACCCCGGAAAAGCGCGGCGAAGACGTTGATTCGGCGCTCAGACCGCAGACCCTGGACGACTTTACCGGCCAGGCGGAGGCCCGCGCCAATCTGAAGATCTTCATCGAAGCCGCCAAGAACCGGGGCGAGGCGCTGGATCATGTGCTGTTCGTCGGCCCACCGGGCCTGGGCAAGACAACGCTGGCGCAGATCATGGCCAAGGAACTGGGCGTCAATTTCCGCTCGACCTCCGGTCCTGTCATCGCCAAGGCGGGGGATCTCGCCGCGCTTCTCACCAATCTGGAAGAACGCGACGTGCTGTTCATCGATGAAATCCATCGTTTGAGCCCAGCGGTGGAGGAAATTCTCTATCCAGCGATGGAGGATTTCCAGCTTGACCTGATCATCGGCGAAGGCCCGGCGGCGCGCTCGGTGAAAATCGACCTTTCCAAATTCACCCTGGTCGCCGCCACCACAAGGCTTGGCCTGTTGACCACGCCGTTGCGCGATCGGTTCGGCATTCCGGTGCGGCTGTCCTTCTATACGGTCGAGGAGCTGGAGCTGATCGTGCGGCGCGGCGCGCGCCTGATGGGGCTAGGCATGACCGATGACGGGGCGCGCGAAATTGCCAGGCGCGCCCGCGGCACGCCGCGCATTGCAGGACGGCTGCTGCGCCGGGTTCGCGATTTTGCCGAGGTCGCCCGCGCCCCTGCCGTCACCCGCGAGATCGCCGATGAGGCGCTCACGCGGTTGTTAGTGGACAATATGGGCCTTGATCAGCTCGACACCCGTTATTTGACCATGATTGCCGTCAATTTTGGTGGGGGACCAGTCGGCATTGAAACCATTGCCGCGGGCCTGTCTGAACCACGTGACGCCATCGAGGATATTATCGAGCCCTATATGATCCAGCAGGGCTTCATCCAGCGCACCCCGCGTGGCCGCGTGTTGACCGCGATTGCCTGGAAGCATCTGGGCCTGATGCCGCCGAAAGACATGGAGGCCGCGCAGTTTCGCCTGACCCTTGAGGATGACGATTGATAACCAGACGGACATTTTTCAAGCTACTGGCAGGCAGCGCCGCCGGTATTCTATCGCTTGGCGGCTATGCCGGGGCGGTCGAGCCGCTGCTGCGGCTGGAAACCACCCGCTATAAACTCTCCCCGCCCGGCTGGCCGAAGGGCCAAAGCCTGCGGATTGTCGCGCTTGCCGATTTCCATGCCTGCGAGCCCTGGATGCCCGCAGAGCGGATCGCCCGGATTTGCGAACACGCCAACACGCTGGGTGGTGATGTCATCCTGCTGCTGGGCGATTACATGTCCGGCATGAAACTGGTGACCGGCGTGGTGCCGCCGGAGCAATGGTCCAAGGCCCTGTCCGTCTTGAAAGCACCCTATGGCGTGCATGCCGTCTGCGGCAATCACGATTGGTGGCAGGATGCCGAGGCGCAGCTTCAACGCCTGCCGGAGACCATGGCCCATCGGGCGCTGCGCAGCGTCGGCATCAATGCGATGTCGAACAGCGCGGTGCGGCTGGGGTCAGACGATCACCCCTTCTGGGTGGCTGGGCTGGAAGACCAATGGGCCTATCTCACCGGCAATCACCGGATGCGGGGATTAGACGACCTACCCGGCACGCTGGCCAAGGTGACCGACGATGCCCCGGTCATCCTGCTAGCCCATGAACCGGATATTTTCCCCACCGTGCCGGATCGGGTCTCGCTGACACTTTCGGGCCATACCCATGGCGGACAGGTCAATCTGTTCGGCTGGACGCCGGTTGTGCCGTCGCGCTTCGGCTCACGCTATGTCTATGGCCATCGCGAGGAAGGTGGTCGCAATATCATCGTCTCGGGCGGACTTGGCTGTTCCGTCGCACCGATCCGCTTCGGTTCACCGCCGGAAATACTAGTCATCGATCTGGTTTAAGGACGAGCACGTGGCCAAGGACAATCGCATCCGGATCAAGCAACAGAACCGCATCTTCCAGATGCGCATTGCCGGTCTGGCTTTTCGCAATGGTCATGTGTTGGTGCATCGCGCCGTGCATGAAAAATTCTGGACCTTTCCCGGTGGCCGGGCCGAAATCGGCGAGACCTCGCAGGAAACCTTGAGCCGCGAAATGGCCGAGGAACTCGGTGTCGAGGCCAGGATCGACCGGCTGCTGTGGAGCGTCGAAAACTTCTTCCACTACGAGGGCCGCGATTGGCACGAACTGGGCTATTATTACCTGATGCACCTGCCAGACACCCTGCCCTTCCATGAGACGGATATCATTCACCGCATCCAGGATGGAAAGAACGCGCTGGAATTCAAATGGGCAAAAGCCACCAAACAAGCATTGACCGCTCTTGATATCCCGCCTTATTTCATCGCCCACGAGATTGAAAACCTGCCCCAAACCTCCCGCCATCTGGTGTGGGATGATGGAAATCTGGACGACAAATGACCGTTGAGCGCCACATGATCCGGCTGGATAAAAAGCCGCAATTGTTTACTTTCCGGGTGGCGGGCGTGATCCTGCAAAACGACCATCTGCTGGTGCAAAGAAGCGTCAATGAAAGCTATTGGGCCTTGCCCGGTGGCCGGGCGGAAATTGGTGAAACCAGCGAGCAGACAATTATCCGCGAAATGCAGGAGGAAATCGACCGCACGGTGCGCATTGAGCGCCTGTTGTTCACGACTGAGGTTTTCTTTTCTTTTGATGATTACCGCGCCCACGAACTGGGATTTTACTATCTCCTGAACATGGATGTGCCCCTGCCCTTCCACAGGGATGATGTTGTCCATCGCGTGGTTGATGGTCCGACCGAGGTGCTGTTTCGCTGGGTGCCAGCAACCGCAGCAGCCTTTGCAGCTTTTGATATCCGGCCAGCCTTTCTGGGCGACTATATGAACCGTTTGCCAGAGCGCGTTGAACACTTGATTGTGGATGAGGACAGCCATGCCCATTGATCCCTGCCGCATCTTTCGCAAGATGGCCCGCAACAACACCCTGGCCAATGCGAGATTGCTTGGTGCCTGCGCGCAGCTTCAACCGGGTGAGTTTGAAGCGCCGCGCACAAGTTTCTTCCCGTCGATCAAGGCAACGCTCAACCACATTCTGACCGTCGATTGGTTCTATGTGGATGCCTTGGAAGGCGGCACCCTTGGTCCAGCGGCCTTTGACAATGAGGAGCCTTTTGAAACTGTTGACACCTTGCACAAGGCCCAATCCGATGTGGATCAGCGTCTTCTAACCCTGTGCGATGCTCTCACCGCCGACGCGCTTGCCCAAGACGTCACAGTGCATCGCGGAACGAGGCTGCAAATTGAACGGTGTGACGATCTTCTCTTCCACCTGTTCCACCACCAAACCCACCATCGCGGTCAGGTCCATGCGATGCTGACTGGCACCAGCGTCAAGCCGCCGCAGCTCGATGAGTTCATAACAGCGACGGATTTCCGTGACCGGGCCGATGACATGCGAAAGCTCGGTTGGACCGAGGCCGATCTCGGTCATTGAAAAGGCAAACTATGACCAATGACTTTTCCATTTCCGGCCAGCTGATCGAAGGCGGCCATCGTCTCGTCCAGCGGGTCTATTATGAGGACACGGATTTTTCCGGCCTGGTCTATCACGCCCGCTATCTGCATTTCCTTGAGCGCGGACGCACTGATTATCTGCGCTGTCTCGGCTGCGAACAGAGCGAGCTGATCAATGCCGATGAGGAAGGGCTGGTTTTCGTCGTGCACCGCATGGAGCTGGATTTCAAAAGCCCGGCGCGGATGGACGACATCCTTGTTATCGAGACGATCACCGAAAAGGCCGGGGGCGCCAAGATGGTGCTGCGGCAAACCATTAATAGCGGTGACCGCCGGTTGATCGACGCAAAAGTTGTGATTGCCGTCGTTAACAAATTTGGGCGTCCGCGCCGCCTGCCGGAAACAATCGCCGAGAAGTTCCTCGGTTTCACGCCCGGCTGATAACCTATCGTTAACAATAATGATGTCTTACTAACCTTGCGGTGCTTTGTGCGCCGCACGCCTTCCTTTGACCAAATTTAGCGGCAAAAAGGCAAGCTGGGTGCTTTGGGGATGGCGGATCGCGTTGATGAAACGCCACCGCGCCTATCGGCACATCAGTATATAATACCAGGTCTCGAAGATGCTGACGCATCCTCGACTTGAAGAATTGAAAATATCTCAAATGCATCAAAAGCTTGAGATATTTTCAAGGGGAATACGAAGGGTCATCTTCAATGAGCCTTCGTATAAGTGCATGATCGATCACACTGCCTGATGGTGCAGAGATGATTGCATAGAAAAACGAATTTGTTACAGCGTTGTTTGCGCAAGCCCGCGTGATGCGCAAATAAAGCTGTAAATCCGCCCGGTCTCTTTACGTTCGGGCGTCTGGATTTTAGGAACGGTAGCGATGGAACAAGTAGGATTGGCAGCCGCAAGCCACGACGTCAGCCTTTGGGCCCTGTTCATGCAGGCAGGCTGGGTCGTGAAAATCGTGATGATCGGGCTTCTGGGCGCCTCCGTCTGGACCTGGGCCATCGTCATCGACAAATATGTCAGCTTCGCCAAGGCGCGCCGCCAGTTCGACCAGTTCGAACAGGTGTTCTGGTCCGGCCAGTCGCTGGAAGAATTGTATCGCACGCTGGCAGAGCGCAACAATACCGGGCTAGCGGCCATATTCGTCTCCGCCATGCGGGAGTGGAAGAAGAGCTTTGAGCGCGGCGCACGTTCGCCCATTGGCTTGCAGATGCGTATCGACCGTTCGATGGATGTCACCATGGCGCGCGAAGCCGAACATTTCGAGGCCCGTCTTGGCTCGCTGGCCACCATCGGTTCGGCTGGTCCCTTCATCGGCCTGTTCGGCACGGTTATCGGTATCATGACCTCGTTCCAGGCGATTGCCGGTTCGAAATCCACCAATCTGGCGGTCGTCGCCCCCGGTATCGCCGAGGCGCTGCTGGCAACGGCGATCGGTCTGGTCGCCGCTATTCCGGCCGTTATCGCCTACAATAAATTTTCCGGCGAAGCGGGCAAGCTGTCCTCGCGCATGGAAGGCTTTGCCGACGAGTTTTCCGCCATACTGTCGCGACAGATCGATGAGAAGCTCCAGCCTCGCCAGGCGGCGGAATAAGGCTCCAGTCTAGAACGACTGGGCAAGGTCGGCGAAAGGAATTGATCAGATGGGCATGTCGGTAGGAGCAAATGGAGGCGGCGGTGGCCGTCGCGGCAGCAGGCGCCGGGGCGGCAAGCGCGGTCCCGTCAGCGAAATCAACGTCACGCCGCTGGTCGACGTCATGCTTGTGCTGTTGATCATCTTCATGGTTGCAGCCCCGATGATGACCGTCGGCGTGCCGATCGACCTGCCGGAAACCCAGGCCAGCGCCATGAATTCCGATACGCAGCCGATCACCATTTCGGTCAATCCGGCTGGCGAAATCTATTTGCAGGAAAGCCCGATCCCGCTTGAGGAAATCGTTCCCAAGCTCCAGGCTATCGCCACCACGGGTTACAATGAACGCATCTATGTGCGCGGCGACACGGCTGCTGCCTATGGCACGGTTATGAAGGTTATGGCGCGCATTTCTTCGGCTGGCTACAAGAATATCGGCCTTGTGACCCTGCAAGAACAGGACAAGTGATCTTTCGAAATGAAAGGCAGTCTCGTCACATCTGCGATTTTGCACGCAACGCTGCTGGCCATGGCGCTGGTGACGATTAGCGCGCCTGCGCCCATGCAAGTCGCCGATGTCGAGGCCCTGCCCGTCGATATCGTGCCGATCTCGGAACTGACCCAGATCCAGCAGGGGGATAAAAAAGCGCCGAAGCGCGAAAAATCGGCCCCCACCCCGACCAAGAAGCCGAGCACCGTTCAGAACGCGGAAAACATGGGCGACAACGAAGTCGACATGAAGACCCCGCCGACGCCGTCGAAAAAGCCGTCGCAACAGGAAACCGCAGCAGCTCCTGAAAAGGTCGACAAGGTGTTGCCGACGCAGGACAACGAAACCAATGACGTCAAGGAAATTGCCAAGGAAGAGACGGCGGTAGCCCCTTCCAAGGAAGCCGTGCCGGTGCCGAAGGACGTGCCGACCCCGACGCCAGAGCCAAAGCCGGAACCACCGAAGCCAGAGCCGCCAAAGCCAGAGGCCAAGCCCGAGCCGAAGCCGGAAGCAAAGCCCCAGGAAGTCGCCAAGGCGGAAGACATTCCGCTGCCGACCAGCGTTCCCCTGCCTGCGTCCAAGCCGAAGCCGGAGCCGCCAAAGCCTGCGGAGACCAAGACGCCTGAGCCGAAGCCGACGGAAGCCAAGCCGAAGACCGAGGCCGCCAAGGCACCTGATGTGAAGAAGGCTGACAAGAACCAGCAGGCGGCCAAGGCGAAATCCTCCAAGGAAAGCGATTTCAATGCCGATGAGATCGCCGCCCTGCTGAACAAGACCGATGCTGCTGGTGGTGGTGCCAAACGCTCCACCGAACAGGCGGCGCTGGGCGGCAAGAAGACCACGGGCGGCTCGACACTCAGCCAGAGTGAAATGGACGCCCTGCGCGGCGCGATTCAGAACAACTGGTCGGTGCTGTCAGGCATGGGCGATGCCCAGGGCATGGTGATCCGCGCTCATTTCAAACTGGACGAGAGCGGCAATCTGATCGGCGAGCCGGAAGTGACGGCGACCGGCGGATCGCCCAGCGCCCAGCAGGTGATGATCTCAAGCGCGCGCCGCGCCATTCTGAAATCCGTGCCGTTCAAGAACCTGCCCGTTGAAAAATACGATGCCTGGTCCGAGGTTGTCGTCAACTTCGATCCAAGCGAATTCATGTAAAAGCGAATTCATGCCCACACGAATTCATGTAGAAGCTGAAAGGCTTGCCCTTATGAAGACATTCTCACTCCTGCGTATCCTGATCGTCCTCGTCGGCATGGCGGGCGCCTTTGCCACGCCGGCCATGGCGCTGGTCGAGATCAATATCAATAAGGGCAATGTCGAGCCGATGCCGATCGCCATTCCCGATTTCCTGTCGGCCAATGGCATCGGCGCGAAGATCTCGGCCGTGGTGGAGGCGGACCTCAAACGCTCCGGTCTGTTCGCCCCGGTCAATCACGGCGCCTTCATCGACAAGCAGATCAATCCCGATCAGGCGCCCAACATGCAGAACTGGACGGTGCTGAACGCCCAGGCCCTGGTGGTTGGTCGCATTACCCAGGAAGGCGATGGCCGCTTGCGCGCCGAATTCCGCCTGTGGGATACCTATGCGGGCCAGCAGATGAGCGGCCAGCAATTCTATACCCAGCCTGAAAACTGGCGTCGCGTCGCCCATATCATCGCCGACGCGATCTATGAGCGCATCACCGGTGAAAAAGGCTATTTCGATACCCGCATCGTCTTCGTGGCCGAAAGCGGCACCAAGACCGACCGCAAGCGCCAGCTGGCCATCATGGACCAGGATGGCGAAAACGTCCGCATGTTGACCAATACCGCCAATCTGGTGCTGACGCCGCGCTTTTCGCCGAACCGCCAGGAAGTGACCTATATGTCCTTCGAGGGCAACCAGCCGCGCGTCTACCTGCTGCAACTGGAAACCGGACAGCGCGAAGTGGTCGGCAATTTCCCCGGCATGACCTTCTCGCCGCGCTTCTCGCCGGATGGTCAGCGGGTGATCATGAGCCTGCAACAGGACGCCAACAGTAACATCTACACGATGGACCTGCGCTCGCGCACCACCACCCGGTTGACCAGCACGGCGGCCATCGATACCTCCCCGTCCTATGCGCCGGATGGACGCCGGATCGTGTTTGAGAGCGACCGTGGCGGACGCCAGCAGCTTTACGTGATGAATTCCGACGGCTCCGGCCAGACCCGCATTTCCTTTGGCGAAGGCTCTTACTCCACTCCGGTCTGGTCGCCCCGCGGAGACTTGATCGCCTTTACCAAGCAATCGGGCGGAAAATTCTCTATCGGCGTGATGAAGCCGGACGGTTCGGGTGAGCGGCTTCTGACCACCGGCTTCCATAATGAAGGCCCGACCTGGGCGCCGAACGGCCGCGTGCTGATGTTCTTCCGCCAGGCCGCAGGCTCAGGCGGACCGCAGCTCTATTCCATCGACTTGACCGGCTATAACGAGCAATTGGTCAAAACTCCGAGCTTTGCGTCCGACCCAGCCTGGTCGCCGCTTCTCGAATAGCACTTTCATCGCCTTCCGGCTCCCGCCGGAAGGCGATTGCATTTGATGACCGGTCGTGAATTAAGTAAAGATTAACCATGACCGTTTGCTTCTGGTTAACCAGGATTGATTAGAGTTCGGCAACCACGATTGACACCAGTGTCAATCGGCACTGCTCACACGGACCGCCCAACCGGCTGCCCACCATCACTGCACAATGACTGCCCCACACTACTTGCAAGGAGATCGGCCATGAGCCGCACTGTAACCCCGGTAATGAGCCGCATGCAAAAGCTTGCCAGCAACCCCGCCATTCTCGCTCTCGCCATGACGCTGGCGCTGGCTGGCTGCGCTTCCAAGAAGAACATGCCCAATAGCGCGTCCGAGCTTGGCCTTGGCGGCGCAGGTGCTGCAACACCCGGCTCTACCCAGGACTTCACCGTCAATGTCGGCGACCGGATCTTCTTCGATACCGACTCAACCTCGATCCGCGCCGACGCCCAGCAGACGCTGGACCGCCAGGCTCAGTGGTTGCAGCGTTATTCGCAGTATCCGATCACCGTCGAAGGCCATGCCGACGAACGCGGCACCCGCGAATACAACTTGGCGCTCGGTGCCCGCCGTGCCGCCTCCACCAAGGCCTATCTCGTGTCGCGTGGCATTCCGGCCAACCGGATCAAGACGATTTCCTACGGCAAGGAACGTCCGGTCGCCACCTGCGACGATATTTCCTGCTGGTCGCAGAACCGTCGCGCCGTGACGGTTCTCGGCGGCTCTGGAATGTAATTCACGAAATCGTGCCTGCATTCATGACAGAAACAGGGCGGTCTTCGGGCCGCCCTTTTGTTTTCTTCACACTTTGGCCGAACTCGGTTGCTTTTTGCAAAGAACAGAGAAAAGCTTTATTGGCAGACATCGCAGGCTTGACGGTCGATATTCGACAGCAAAGCCTGACGGGCGCACATCAATCGGGCAATAACACGGAAAACAGGAACCACATCGATGAAGAGACTTGTCGTGGCCGGGATGGTGGGAATGACTGCAATTCTCGCCCCCCCAATCCTCGGAGTCCAAGCGGGCAGCAGTGCCTTGGCCTTTTCGCTTTTCGAACGCCAGCACACGCCGCCAGCGCCAGTCAGCGACATGCCAGTGCAGCAGGTCCAGCAGCAGGGCAGTGACATCGTTCAAGTCCAGCAATTGCAGGACCAGATCCGCCAGTTGAACGGGCGAATCGAGGACATGAGCTACCAGCTGCTGCAAATGCAGGAAACCATCCGTAAGGCGCAGGAAGACAACGAATTCCGATTCCAGGAGCTGGAAAAAAAAAGAAGTGACGCAGGCTCCCCCGGCCAGACCAGCCCGTCGGTAGCGGCGCGCCAGCCGGCTGGTGGCAGTGACGGTGTTGGCCAGATCATCGGAGAAACCGCTGGCAGCCAGGCAACAAGCCCGGCTGGCGGCGGGCGCTCCGCTGCACCCGGTGAAATGACGCTTGGCTCGATCGAAATGGACAACAGCGGCAATCCGGTCGGCGCCAGCGTCAATGGTTCGGCAGGTTCCAACGCCAGCACCCTGCCGGGTACGGCACCTGCCGGTCAGAGCGGAACCAAAACCGCGTCGCTCGGCGGCGAGCAGGATCTCTATCAGATCGCCTATAGCCATGTGCTGTCGGGTGACTACAAGGCGGCGGAAGGCGAATTCCGCGATTTCATCAGCCGCTATCCGAAAAGCGGCAAGGCCGCCGACGCCAATTTCTGGCTGGGCGAAGCGCAATATTCGCAGGCCCGCTACAAGGATTCGGCTGAGACCTTCCTCAAGGCCTACCAGAGCTATGGGAAGACCCCCAAGGCCCCTGAGATGCTGCTGAAACTCGGCATGTCGCTGGCGGCCCTCGACAACAAGGACACCGCCTGCGCCACCTTGCGCGAGGTGAACAAGCGCTATCCCGACGCCTCCAAGGCCGTCCAGAACAAGGCCGCCAGCGAGCAGAAGCGCCTGGCTTGCTGATGCTGCCCGACAGCGCTTCGGAAACACAGCTTCCGGGCCACAATCGTCTGGGCGAATTGATGACGGACACTCTATCCGCCATCTCTCCTGAAGCCGCCATTGCCGCTTTCCTCGACAGAATAAATGATCCGCTGCGCCTTCTGGTGGCGATTTCCGGCGGCAGCGATTCGACCGGCCTGCTGCTTGCCCTGCATGAACAGCTGCAAGCCATGCCAGCCAAAACCGTCACCCTTCACGCCGCCACCATCGATCACGGTCTTCGCGATGGCTCCGCCGCAGAAGCCGAAACGGTTGCAGCGCTTTGCGCAACGCTCGGCATTCCCCATGAAATCCGCCGCTGGACAGGCGACAAGCCGAAAACCGGAATTTCCGCCGCCGCCCGGGCCGCCCGCTACCAGCTGCTGGCCGAGATCGCCAAGGAGATCGACGCCGCTGCCATCCTGACCGGCCACACCGCCGACGATCAGATCGAGACCATCGCCATGCGTGAGAAACGCAGCCGAAACCCTAGGGCGACCGGCCTTGCGGGCATGGCAGAATCCGTCCTGTTTGAAAATTCCATCTGGATCACCCGACCGCTTCTGCGCTCGCGCCGCCAGGCCATTCGCGTATTCTTGCAGGACCGTGGGCATGGCTGGGTCGATGATCCCAGCAATGACAACCCCGCCTATGAGCGCGCCCGTATCCGAGCCCACCTCTCAACGGACCAGCAGCCCGGCCTGCCCCAGAATGAGCGCCTGTCTCTGTCGCAAGGAGCCGCCGCTTTAGTCTCCACCCATGCCACCATGCCTCTGCCAGGACTTGTCGATCTCGATAATGCCCTGTTCGAGGCACCCCGACCGATCCTTTGCCATGCCTTGCAGGCACTGATTGCAACTGTGGGAGGCCAGCCGCATGGGCCTGGGCAGGATGCGCTTGTGCGGCTCATCGCCCTTTGCGAACAGCCACCTGGCGCCAGGGTGACACTCGGTCGCTGCCTTGCACATCGTCATCGCCACGGCATCTATCTGGTACGTGAAGGGCGCAATCTGCCGCATGGTATTGTGAAACCAGGGGAGACTGTGCTGTGGGACGGCCGCTGGCACATCAGCAATATCGGCAGGGCGGAAAGCCGGGTGCAGCCGGGCGAAACCAAAACAGATCAGACGTCCCCCACCCTGGCCACCTCACCCCTCCCCGCCTCGTCCCTGCCCGTTTCACTGGCGGCGCTGGCCCGCCAATCTCTCCCCGGGATCGGTCCAAACCTGCACGCCACGCCTGTGATTGCCCCCTACCAGGGGTTTCTCCCGGGGTTCGACTGGCCGCTCGCCGTGGCTTTGGCGGGTCTTTTCGACGCACCAGGCTTTTTATCACCCTGTTTTTAAATCTTATTGACGGAAAACGAAGTCGGGGCCGCGCTTTGCCTTGGCAAGGCGCTTCAGGAAACCTATGTTACTGTCCGACGATACGGCGTTTTCATGCGCCGAACATTTTTTCTGGGGAGTTCGATGAACCCAAATTTTAGAAATCTCGCGCTGTGGGCGATCATAGCTTTGCTATTGGTCGCGCTGTTCAGCATGTTCCAGACGTCTCCGTCGCAAACAAGTTCCCGCGAGATTCCCTATTCGCAATTCTTGCGTGAAGTTGATTCGGGCCGTGTTCGCGACGTGACCGTCACCGGCAACCGTATCATTGGCAGCTATGGCGAAAACGGCGCCGCCTTCCAGACCTATGCTCCGGTCGTGGATGACAATCTGCTTGAAAAACTGCAAACCAAGAATGTGATGATCGTTGCTCGTCCCGAGTCCGACGGGTCTTCCGGCTTCCTTAGCTATCTCGGCACTCTGTTGCCCATGCTGCTCATTCTCGGCGTCTGGCTGTTTTTCATGCGTCAGATGCAGGGTGGCTCGCGCGGTGCCATGGGCTTTGGCAAGTCCAAGGCCAAGCTGTTGACCGAAGCACATGGCCGCGTCACCTTTGAAGATGTGGCTGGCGTGGACGAGGCCAAGCAGGATCTCGAGGAAATCGTTGAATTCCTGCGCGATCCGCAGAAATTCCAGCGTCTCGGCGGCAAAATTCCGCGTGGCGTGCTGCTGGTCGGGCCCCCCGGCACTGGTAAAACCCTGCTGGCCCGCTCGGTCGCAGGCGAGGCCAATGTGCCGTTCTTCACCATTTCAGGTTCGGATTTCGTTGAAATGTTCGTCGGCGTTGGCGCAAGCCGCGTGCGTGACATGTTTGAACAGGCCAAGAAGAATGCACCCTGCATCATCTTCATCGACGAAATCGACGCTGTTGGCCGCCATCGTGGCGCTGGTCTCGGCGGTGGCAATGACGAGCGCGAACAGACGCTGAACCAGCTTCTGGTCGAAATGGACGGCTTCGAGGCCAATGAGGGCATCATCCTGATTGCCGCCACCAACCGTCCCGACGTTCTCGATCCTGCCCTGCTGCGTCCGGGCCGTTTCGACCGCCAGGTCGTGGTGCCGAACCCCGACATTATCGGTCGCGAGCGCATTCTGAAGGTGCATGCCCGCAACGTGCCGCTGGCTCCCAATGTCGATCTCAAGGTTCTCGCCCGTGGCACGCCCGGTTTCTCCGGTGCTGACCTAATGAACCTCGTCAACGAAGCCGCCCTGATGGCTGCGCGCCGCAACAAGCGCGTCGTCACCATGGCCGAATTCGAAGACGCCAAGGACAAGATCATGATGGGTGCGGAACGCCGTTCCTCCGCCATGACCGAAGCCGAAAAGAAGCTGACCGCCTATCACGAGGCCGGCCATGCGATTACCGCGCTAAACGTCCCGGTCGCTGACCCGCTGCATAAGGCAACCATCATTCCGCGTGGCCGCGCCCTTGGCATGGTCATGCAATTGCCGGAAGGCGACCGCTACTCCATGAGCTATAAGTGGATGGTGTCGCGTCTGGTGATCATGATGGGTGGCCGTGTTGCCGAAGAAATCACCTTCGGCAAGGAAAACATCACCTCCGGCGCGTCTTCAGACATCGAGCAGGCCACCAAGCTTGCCCGCGCCATGGTGACCCAATGGGGCTTTTCCGATATCCTCGGTCAGGTTGCCTATGGTGAAAACCAGCAGGAAGTGTTCCTCGGCCATTCTGTCTCGCAGAGCAAGAATGTCTCGGAATCAACGGCGCAGAAGATCGATACCGAAGTGCGCCGCCTGATTGACGAAGCCTATACCGAGGCCCGTCGTATCATCACCGAGAAGCATGATGCCTTCGTTATTCTGGCCGAAGGTCTGCTGGAATATGAAACTCTGTCGGGTGAAGAAATCAAGGCGCTGATCCGTGGCGAAAAGCCAACCCGCGACAGTGGCGAAGATGGCCCAACCCGCAGCTCTGCGGTTCCCTCCACCGGTAAGAAGGACGCACCTAAGGGTGGCGAACCGGAAGCCGGACTGGAACCCCAAGCGCATTGATCCGCCAAGTCTCGTAAAAAGACCTTGATATCGGTCACAGAACGAAAAGCCGCCCTTTGAACGGGCGGTTTTTTTATGTGGTAACGGGTTATAATCAATGTTGACGGTAATTTAAGTGAATGCGCCGTTAAAACATGCGATGAGCGATGAATGAACGGCGGACGGCCTGCGCACATAGGCATTGCCGGTCAATGCGATGCGTAAAAACAAAGAAAGAGCATTTCGCGCGCTAAAGACGGCGAAAAAGCTTTGGACCTCAGGAGACATCATGACACGACGTTATTTCGGAACCGATGGTATTCGCGGACAGTCGAATGTCTTTCCCATGACGCCGGATCTCGCCATGAAGGTCGGCATTGCCGTCGGTACCATCCTCCGGCGCGGCCATCATCGTCACCGGGTGGTGATTGGCAAGGATACCCGCCTCTCCGGTTATATGCTGGAAACGGCGCTGGTGGCCGGTTTTACCGCCGCGGGTCTGGATGTCTTTCTGCTCGGCCCGATCCCGACACCGGCTGTGGCCATGCTGACCCGCTCGCTGCGCGCCGATATTGGCGTCATGGTCTCGGCCTCGCATAATCCTTTTGCCGATAATGGCATCAAACTGTTCGGCCCCGATGGTTACAAGCTGTCCGATGAGCTGGAAGCAGAAATCGAAGCCCTCTTGAACCAGGAAGCTCCCCTGCCCCTGGCCAGGGCCGAGGATATCGGCCGGGCCAAGCGCGTCGATGGCGACATCTACCGCTATATCGAATTCGTCAAACGCACATTGCCGCGTGATGTTACCTTGAGCGGGCTGCGGATTGCCATCGATTGCGCCAATGGCGCCGCCTATAAGGTCGCGCCCACGGCACTTTGGGAATTAGGCGCCGAAGTGGTGACCATCGGCAACGAGCCGAATGGTCTCAATATCAATCTCGAATGCGGCTCCACCCATCCCGCTGCCTTGCAAAAGAAAGTCCACGAGGTACGGGCCGATATCGGCATTGCGCTTGATGGCGATGCCGATCGGGTGATCATCGTCGATGAAACCGGTGCGATTGTCGATGGCGACCAGTTGATGGCGGTGATTGCCGAAAGCTGGGCCAATGACCAGACTCTCAAGGGTGGCGGCATTGTCGCCACCGTGATGTCCAATCTCGGTCTGGAGCGCTTTCTGGGCGGCAAGGGCCTGACACTGGCCCGCACCAAGGTTGGCGACCGTCATGTCGTCGAGCATATGCGCCAAAACCATTACAATATTGGTGGCGAGCAATCGGGCCATATCGTGTTGTCGGATTTCGGCACGACCGGAGACGGCCTGGTTGCCGCCCTTCAAATTCTGGCAGCGGTGAAGCGCACCGGCAAGACGGTCAGCCAGATCTGCCACCGCTTCGATCCCGTGCCGCAATTGCTGCGCAATGTCCGCATTTCCGGCGGCAAGCCGCTGGAAGACAGTTTCGTCCGCCAGGCCATTGCCGATGCCGAAAGCGAATTGGCCCGCAATGGCCGTCTGGTCATCCGCCCGTCCGGCACCGAACCGCTGATCCGTGTGATGGCCGAGGGCGACGACCGCAGCCAGATCGAGCGCATCGTCAACGACCTGATCGGCGTGATCGCCAACAGCCGCGAAGCGGCGTAAAATCTCATCTTTACACCTGAAAAAGCCCGGCTAAATCCATAGCCGGGCTTTTTGCATTGCGTTCTTTTCTACGCTGTCAACAGCGCGGCATGGATCGCATTAAGCGGAAAGCCTTGCCATCACCTCTTCCGAGACCTCGAAATTCGAATAGACGTTCTGCACGTCATCATCGTCTTCCAACGTCTCGATCAGCTTCATCAGCGACTGAGCCTTGTCTTCATCAACAGGCACTGTGTTTTGCGGTTTCCAGATGGCCTTGACGGATTCGGCTTCGCCAAGCGTCGCTTCCAACGCCTTGGAGACTTCGTTCATGTCCTCAAAACCGCAGATGATCGTGTGGCCGTCTTCGTCGCTGGTCACGTCTTCCGCACCAGCTTCGATGGCAGCTTCCATCACTGCATCGGCATCGCCAACGCTGGCCTTATAGGTGATTTCGCCAACCTTATCGAAGGAGAAGGAAACCGATCCGGTTTCCCCCAGTGCCCCACCAGCCTTGGAAAAGGTCGAGCGGACATTGGAGGCTGTACGGTTGCGGTTATCGGTCAAAGCTTCGACAATCACCGCGACGCCGCCCGGGCCATAGCCTTCGTAGCGGACTTCTTCGTAATTCTCGCCATCGACGCCCGATGCCTTCTTGACGGCGCGCTCGATATTGTCTTTCGGCATCGATTGCGCCTTGGCATTCTGGATGGCCAGGCGCAGGCGGGCATTCATGGTCGGATCGGGCAAGCCAGCCTTGGCCGCCACCGTGATTTCACGGGCAAGCTTGGAGAACATTTTCGATCGCACGGAATCCTGCTTGCCCTTGCGATGCATGATGTTTTTAAACTGTGAATGGCCGGCCATGGCACCCCTGCGACATCTGATTTGTGGCATCCTGCGGCATCGGTCGTGATCCGTCAGGCGCGCTTTAACGCTCTCTCTTTGCTGCATGATTTCGAACCGGATTTAGCTCGCTTGCTCATGCAGCCGCGAATTGGCGCCCTTATAAGGCCCTGTGGCTTGCCATTCAAGGGGGGCGAAGGTGCGAAGAGCCCTTCTGCCCTGGAACAATAAGGCTTTCCTTCCGTTGCCCTGCTGAAGAACACCAGCAAGAAGAGAGGAAAGCCAATGGTCAATCTCACAGAAGCCCGCGAAGAGCCCGCCCGCCAGCTTTGGGAGGAAATCGAAGCCATTCACGCCGGCATGCTCGGCCTGGAAGGCTCCACCACGCATATGCAGCCGATGGCGCCTTACGGAGATCCGAAAACCAATACGGTCTGGTTTTTCACCCGGACCGATTCAGATTTTGTCCAGAATATCCGCCCCGGCAGCCGGGCGCATTTCTGCGTGGTCGGCAAAAACCACGATTACCACGCCAGTCTGTCCGGCGTTATCGATGTGCGCCGCGATCCGAGCAAGATCGATGAATATTGGAGCTCGGTGGTCGAGGCCTGGTATCACAACGGGAAGAAAGACCCCGACCTCACCATGCTCGCCCTGCATATCGACGATGCCGAAGTCTGGGCCTCGACCGGTAATCCACTGAAATTCGGCTGGGAAATCGCCAAGGCCAACATTGACGGCGAAAAACTACCGGATGTGGGGCAGCACCACCATCTGACGTTTGCCTAACGGATTTTATGTGCCGTTTAGAAGCCGCTGAGCACCAGGATCAGCGGCTTTTTTGGCAGGCTGCGCATGGACACTGTCACGGCATTGGTTTCCACAATCCTGACATCAAAACCTGGACCAAACAGCCCAACAAAGTCATTGACGATAGGTCCGCGCCGATGCATGGGCAGGATCAGTGCCGAGCGCAGCCGTTTTACCATTCGGCTCATACTGTCGCTGCCGAGCGTCAAACCCCCATCGACAGGCACCATCACCACATCCAGCCTGCCGATGGCGGCAAATTGCTTGTCCGTTAATTCATGATGCAGATGGCCGAGATGGCCAATGCACAGCCCGGCGACCTCGAAAATGAAGATCGAATTGCCGTTCGGCTCGAAATCACCGCCCCAGCTGCGAATATCGGTGGCCACGTTGCGGATATAGGCATCGCCCACCACAAGGTTGTGGTGAACCGGCTCCCCCGGCTGCGCATCGTTCCAGCCATGCAGAACCTGGGCGATACCAGGGTCGGGCGACAGCGTATAATGGCTGGAATGGGCCTTGTTCATCGTCACCACATCCGGTGTCCGCGCGGAGCGCAGGTATCCGCTGTAATCGGTATCGATCGTCAGGCCCTGCGGCGTTTCAATCTCGAAGGTGGAATGGCCGAGAAAGGTGATGGTGACATTTTCCGCCAGGGCCGCGAGGTGAAGAGGCCCCTTGTCTGGACGAGCGCTGGCATATTCAACGTGAGAAAATCGAGCCCCGGGAAGCTGCTTGGCAACCAATTGGCATTGGCTGACGGGAGGGCGGCTGACGGGAGGGCGGGCGGCAGAGCTTTTATCCTGCGCCAGGGCAAAGCCCGGAAGAACAGCAAGAATACCGAAAATCACCAGCATTCGCGTCATCATGCCCGCCTCAGCTCCTGCCAGCGTTGCATCATGCACACCAAAGTAACCGAAGAATGCGCCGTATAAAAGCGCCGCATGGAATTTATGCTGAAATGTGACCGGCCCCATGTGATAGGGCATCGGGGTCGGTCTTGGCCGCTACTTTTGCACAGCCGCCCGCAGCTTATGGCGCAGGCCCGCCAGCCAATGGGCCGTGCCGGTCAGGCTGAGGAAGGCGGGCGCGTTATCGGTTGGCGCAACCGCTTCCATGGAGACGCCAACGGAGGAAATATGGCCGGTTTCGCCGATATCGCGGACGATCAGGATGATATGGCCGAGCCGGACCCGGTCGGCATATTCGGCCTTGCCACCGAGGCGCGCTTCCATCAGTTCGCCAACGGTTTTTTGCCGGTCGGCCTCGTTCAAAAGCCCGGGCCCGTAGGCCGCATCCAGTTCGGCGGCGGGACGCGAGGGTGAAATGGTAAAGGTGCCAAAAAACTCGCTATCGTCATCATCGACAGGCGCCTTGCTGGCAAACAAACGGTCAAGCAGCCGCGGATAACCGGGGGCAATGAACAGATAGACCTGATCGTTTTCCCGCAGCCGGCCCGCATATTGGTAGCGCATGGATTTGCCATCGCGGATCACCAGCGATGGCATGGCCCAGCGCGGAATGCGCGCGCCGCTGAGCACCGGACTGCCCGCCACGACGCGATAGGACAGCAACTCGTGATGGGCAGCACCCGGCAGATCCAGCTCCACCTTGTCGATAGCGCCGATGCGCGGCGGGATGATCAGGCCGAGCCGTTTGGCCATTGGCTTGATGGTCCAGCCCTGAAGCAGCAGCGAAATCATCACTACGATGAAGGCGGTGTTGAAATAGACCTCACCACCCTTCAGATCACCGAGGATCGGCAGAATGCCGAGCAGGATGGACACCGCGCCGCGCAAGCCGACCCAGGAGATGAACCGCTTTTCCTGATGGGTATAATCGAAGGGAATGAGACACAGCCAGACCGCTGCGGGCCGGGCGATAAACACCAGAAACAGGCCAAGAACCACCGCCGGAAACAGGATCTTGATGAAATGCGACGGCGTGGCCAGAAGCCCGAGCACCAGAAACATGATGATCTGCGCCAGCCAGGTCATGCCCTCCTGGAAGCGGGCAATTGAAGCGCTGCCGGGGATCTTGCGGTTTCCGGCATAGATGCCCGCGACATAGACGGCCAGGAAGCCGCTGCCGCCGATGGCGCCGGTATAGGAAAAGATCACCATCGACATGGCCAGCACGATGATCGGTAACAGGCCGCGATCAATCGGGATTTTCTTGACGATCATCGCCATCATCGCCCCGCCGATCAGCCCGAGCGCCAGACCCATGCCCATCTGCTCGACGAACATCCGCAGCAGGCTCCAGTCGAGACCGGTATGATCCTTGCCAGTGGACACCATCTGCACCAGCGCCAGGGTGAGAAAGATCGCCATCGGATCATTGGTGCCGGATTCCACTTCCAGCGAGGAGCGAACCTTGTCACGGATATTGATGCCGCCAATTCGCAACAGGAAGAACACCGCCGCCGCATCGGTGGAGGCGACGATGGAGCCAAGCAGCATGCCTTCCAGCAGCGACAATTTCAACAGCCAGCAGGCCAGCAGACCGAACAACCCCGCCGTCAACAAAACCCCGACCGTTGCCAGCATGATCGACGGCCCTGCCGCCTGTTTGAAGGATTGCAGCGAGGTCGTATAGCCGGAATCAAACAGGATAACGGCCAGCGCCAGCGAGCCGATGGTATAGGCAACGGAATGATTGTCGAAATGAATGCCGAGACCATCGACCCCGGCCATCAACCCGATGACCAGAAACAACAGCAGCAGCGGCGCGCCAAAGCGAAAGGCGATCAGGCTGGAAAAAGCCGCAAACAGGATCAGCGCCGTCAGAACCAGCGTGACGATGTAGAAATGTTCCAACCTTTCGCCCTTTCTGGCCTTTCGCCCCCGTCTGGCACGATACCCCGGCCCAAGACATCGCTCCACCATCAACGGCCTGCGCACCATGGCACCGAACCACAGACCTCTGATGCCAAAGGCCAGACGGTCGAGACAGACGGAGCGGGAGGCAATGGCGGCAGAATCGCCTTGAATTTCCTCGGTAATACTATTGATCAGACTGGGGCGAAATTACAAAACGAATTATGGCGATACCGGGGAAAATGGCGGGCGGGGCGTGGTGGACGACACAAACGCTTTCGTGTGCCGCATACCCCCCTCTGTCCTGCCGGACATCTCCCCCTCAAGGAGGGAGATCGGACAGATGTAACCGCCCGTTTCAACGGATAAGTTGCGATTTCCGATATCTTCGAAGGGTCATGCGACATGGCAAGCCAACCCCTTGCCAATCTCCCCCCATGAGGGGGAGATGCCTGGCAAGGCAGAGGGGGGTAAGCCACGCATAAAAATCTTTGCGGTTTGTATTGTGCGGGTGGGATGGCACTGCGGAGTGGCCGCTTTGTGCTTCATTGCACAAATACGGTATTTACTCATTAAATCCACCCCCGCTCCGAACGCCCATACGAACTTCACATTCCTCCAAAGTTGCCGAGCTACGGACGGAGGGTCGGCGTAAGTAGCCGGTTTATGAGGGCTGAAAGTAAAGCTGACTGGCTCTTACCCCGCAACGCTCTGCCTACGAACTCTTCTAAAGACTTCTTTTGATACCCAAGCAGCTTTGCAGCCTCCGCTAGCAATCCTTTTTTGTCATAGTGGCGCAAAATTGTCTCGTACGGGATATCGCCGTGATGAATTGTGATAATAAACACCTATCATTGGGCAGTTCGCAGATCTGGAACGGCCAAATCTCCCAGACATTAGGAGCACGAGGTGAGATCCGACTGCACATCACCTTCTTCATAGAGGGAGCGTAATATCCTGAGTTTACTGCGATTCAACCTTGTGACCTTTTCTGTGAAATGCTCGTAACTTGCAACTACCGGTTCTTGAAGCAATTCAATCGTTGCACTTTGGGGCTCAATTTTACCGTTGGCCTGTGCGTCTCTTCCGGCCTTTGCAAATGAGACCGACATGGGCACCGCCAAACCAAATACTCGCCCATCACCGATTTGCAACGCTGTAATGTAGATCCCATCCTGATCTTCTGGCTCGACCAGCGAATTCTCTAGAGAAAAGGTCGCCATCATATCTCCTTGAAGATACTGCCACGTCTCGTCTATCGTTTCACGCTGTTCGAAGAGAACGTCAAGCTTTATGGGTATGTCGGGAGCGCGGGCAAATGTGAGTATGTCAAGATATCGACGGATTAGGTTTATTATACCCATTCGAGACGGCATCTGCTCGTTTGTGACGGAGGCTTTCATCAAAGACCTTCCGTCGAGCAAAGTGACAGAGATATTTAAGGAGCCGCTTCCAAAAATCTCGGATACTAGAAGACCGTTCAGCCATTCTTTAGCGGTATGCTGCTCAGAAGAAGAAATATTCTCGGTATATTTACAATTTTTTTTGTCATTTAACGCAATTGTTACGCGTCCCATAGGCCATGCAAAAACAACCTTTTTACCTCCGTTGAAGAAGATGTCCTTTGGTGGAAGGTACACGTCCGCATCAACGGAAACGCGTTCATCAGCATTAGAGAATTCGACTGCCGCCTTACAAGCCGGCTCTGGGGTTACCGTCAATTTGCCTGGCGGAACGTGCAAGGCAAGCGGCAGGTCAATCTCAAATCTGCGCTCCGTAATCGTAATACTCACACCCTCAAGCGAAGCAAGCCCAAGGAAGGTGTCTGCAAGACTTAGCGAATCAGCATGCTGAAAGCTGAGTTTTCCCAGAACTCTGACCTCGTTGAAGCCTAGTTCTTCGATTTGCCGCGATTTCTCATCAGCATAGCTCTTCATCCCGCTATCGACCAATGCCTTCAGCCTCACGTTCAAAGCAGGTCCTGAGTAGTCGATCCGGTTGCCTACATCTGAAGTAAAATTTATGTTTTGCTTGTTAAGAGCCTTTGGCGAACCGGTTGCAAGTCTCAATCTTTTGAGAACCCGACCCAATACTTCATCTTTTATATGAATAAGATGCATAGAAACGAACTTGTCGGTCGAATCGATTTTCAAAACACAAATCACCGCAGGCCTAAGGTCACGCGCCAGTCTTTCCGCAACTGAAAGACTTACACTCACCGTTTTCTTGTGCGAGCGGATTGTCTTGACTTGAACGGCAAATTGGAGGGGCGCTGGACGGCAGTCAAAAGACTGTCCTTTTTCAAGGGCTGGAGGTGCAAACTCGACAATAAAGTCTTTCCCCGTACGGTCCGGCTCCACTTTGGAGCAACTGAGTTTTGCACGCTCACAAAGACTTACAAATTCAGCTTCACCCAGCCTTCCGATTCGGTCATTGTCTAAACCTTCATCCACACTCTGAGCGGACCCTCTTTTCTTATTATTGACTGTTATCATAGCGTAGCTTTTCCGACCGCAAGAAAAGGACTGGTGAACAGATTTTTCACTACTACAGAGTGTATTACAAAGCCAATAAAATGGGTTATGTCACGTTAGAATTCGCTACAAATTACTGAATTTAAAAATAAACCGGAGCCTCCGTCTCCAAATAGATCGTGGCCGCTTTAGCGTTTGGACATAAGTCAAACTACTTCACATCACGCATCCTCACTTCCATCGCAGGCAGCGACACCCAAGCTCAACTCAATCCCCCACCTCCCGCTCTCCTCCCCCCTCCTCCCTCAAAAACCGCCGCACCCTAGCCAGCGCATCAGCCGGGTCGGATTTGCGGTGGTATTCTTCCAGGATGATCTGTTCGATCTTTTGCCGGGTTTCCAAACTTCCCCGCGCCGGTTCGTCCGGGGGCATCAGCCTGCGGCGGGCTTCTTCCAGGCGGTGTTGAAGGTCGGTGGTGGCTTCGAGGATGGTGTTGTCGATGCTGGCTGGTGGGTCATCCGGCTGCGGTTCCAGCAGGTCGAAGGTGACCGGGCGTGGCGGGTCTCGCCGCAGCGCCAGCCGGTAGCGCAGCAGCAGGGCCAGCACGCCCATTGCGAAAACCGGTGGCATGAGGATGGCTATCGCCTTCACCCAATCGGCCATGGATTGCCATGTATCGAAAGCATCGGCCCAGACATTATAATCGGCCATTGTCCATTCCTCCCGCACTTGTGAGACAAGCGATCACCGGAGGATTTTGACCTCTGGTGATCGGGGAGTTCGAAAGCCGCAAAGAGACGACTGCCTTGGCCTTTAAGCCGAAGCTCTGGACATGCACCAAGGCCTCCCCGACCATAGAAGGATGGAGAGTGGACCGTATAGACATAGTCCACCGCCTCAGCCACAAACCTATGGCTGAGGGGTGTCATTTAACGACCGACACTGGCCGCTCTCTGAGGAGTTTCGATACTCCAGGTCCAGCGCGTTACAACTGGTCCCGCAACTGGTTTAGCGTATAACGGGTGGAGAGGGGAAGCGGATTTTTTGGACTCGTATTTCAGGTCCAAACCGAGTCACAGTCAAAAACATTTTAGCTCTGCGTGCTTGGCTCCCCCTCACCCCGCCTCCGCTATGCTCGGCGGACTGACCGGGGCAGAGCCACGGGTCTCTGCCCGTCCTTCGGACCCCCGCTGGGGCGAGGAGAGAAGCCCACGCTGCGACTCTTTCCCTCTTCTCCCCAGCGGGGAGAAGGTGCCGGCAGGCGGATGAGGGGGCGGCGGAGCCGAAACCCGCGTTCTCGTCGAAATCAACCGCACGGGCTCTATAACCGAGGCGTTTAGAGTCTGCCGATGCTGGCCGCCCCATTTTAGCCCAAGCAAACAAAAAAGCGGACCGGTTTCCCGGTCCGCTTCTATCATATCGTCCAGGCAGCGAAGCTGCTTAGATCAGCTTGCCCATGGCGACGGCGGTGTCGGCCATGCGGTTGGAGAAGCCCCATTCGTTGTCGTACCAGGACAGGATGCGCACCAGCTTGCCGCCGTCCATGACCTTGGTCTGGTCGCCGGAGAAGGTCGAGGAATGGCTGTCGTGGTTGAAGTCGATGGAAACCAGCGGCTCTTCGGTATAGCCGAGAATGCCCTTCAACTCGCCTTCCGACGCTGCCTTGATGGCGGCGTTGATTTCTTCCTTGGTGACCGTGCGACCGGGGATGAACTTCAGGTCAACAACCGAGACGTTCGGGGTCGGAACGCGGATGGCCGAACCGTCCAGCTTGCCCTTCAGTTCCGGCAGAACCAGGCCGACGGCCTTGGCGGCACCGGTCGAGGTCGGGATCATCGACAGCGCAGCAGCGCGGGCGCGGTGCAGGTCCTTGTGCATCGTATCCAGCGTCGGCTGGTCGCCGGTGTAGGAATGGATGGTCGTCATGTAGCCGCTTTCGATGCCGACAAGCTTTTGCAGCACGTAGGCAACCGGTGCCAGGCAATTGGTGGTGCAGGAGGCGTTGGAAACGACCAGGTCGTCCTTGGTCAGCGTGTTGTGGTTGACGCCGAAAACGATGGTCTTGTCGGCACCATCAGCAGGCGCCGAAACCAGCACGCGCTTCGAGCCATTGGCCAGGTGCAGCGATGCCTTTTCCTTGGCGGTGAAAATGCCAGTGCATTCCAGCGCGATATCGACATTGCTCCAGGGCAGGTCCTTGGGATCGCGAACCGCGGTCACCTTGATCGGCGCGCGGCCGTCGATGATGATGCTGTCGCCTTCAACCTTGACGGTCGAGGGGAAACGGCCATGGACGCTATCATAGCGCAGCAGATGCGCATTGGTTTCGACCGGGCCAAGATCGTTGATGGCCACGACCTCAATGTCGGTCCGGCCGGATTCGATGATACCGCGCAGCACATTGCGGCCGATACGGCCAAAGCCGTTAATGGCAACTTTCACAGTCATTGCATAACTCCCGCTTCTCGGATGGCTCCGGGCTGCTGGGTGGCCCCCGGAACGGTGATGGTCTGGAACGGCGCGACGATGGCCAAGCGGTTCTCGCCTTGGGCAGCCCCAGGCATTGGGTAAAGGCACTCATGTGGTCAAGGCGTTCAGTCAAGCCCGAAGAGAAGCGGGCCCGCCAGACCCGCTCTTGAACCCTCTTCAGGAAAGCTTGGCTTCAGCCGCTTCGACAATCGCTTCAACAGTGATGCCGAAATGCTTGTACAATTCCTTGTAGGGGCCGGAAGCACCGAAGGACTTCATGCCGATAAAGGTGCCGTGCGAGCCGATGATCTCATCCCAGCCCTGACGGATCGCCGCTTCAACGCCGATCTTCACCGGAGCCGTGCCGATCACCGCGTTGCGGTATTCCTCTGGCTGCTCAAAGAACAGTTCAAAGCACGGCACGGAAACGACGCGGGCAGCAATGCCCTTGGCGGCGAGCGCCGCGCGGGCCTGGATCGCCAGTTCGACTTCCGAGCCGGTGGCAAAGATCGACACCTTGGCATCGTCAGCGCCGAGCAGCTCATAGCCGCCCTTGGCCGACAGATTTTCCGCCGAATATTCGGTGCGGGCCGCGATCAGGTTCTGACGGGTCAGCGCAATGCCGGACGGACGATCCGTATGGGTCAAGGCGATCTGCCAGCATTCCGCCACTTCCGTGGCATCGGCTGGGCGGAACATCATCAGGTTGGGGATGGCGCGCAAGGCTGCCATCTGCTCGACCGGCTGGTGGGTCGGGCCGTCTTCGCCAAGACCGATGGAATCATGGGTCAGGACGTGAATGACGCGAATGCCCATCAAGGAGGCCAGACGGATCGACGGACGGCAATAATCCGAGAAGATCAGGAAGCCGCCGGAATACGGAATGAGACCGCCATGCAGGGCGATGCCGTTCATCGCCGCCGCCATGCCATGCTCACGAATGCCCCAATGCACGTAACGGCCCGAGAAATCGGTCGGCGTGATCGACGCAGTCTGGCTGGTCTTGGTATTGTTGGAACCGGTCAGGTCGGCAGAACCACCGAGCGTCTCGATCACCACGCCATTGATGACTTCCAGCGCATCCTCGGAGGATTTGCGGGTGGCAAGGGTTGGCTTGGTCTCGGCCAGCTTCTTCTTATAGGCGTCGATGGCAGCATCGAAACCTTCCGGCAGCTTGCCAGCGAAGCGGCGGGTAAACTCGGCCTTGTGATCGGAGCCTTCCAGACCCTTTTCCCATTCGGCACGTGTCGCGGCACCACGCGCACCGGCTTCGCGCCAGGCGTCCAGCACGTCGGCGGGTACGTGAAACGCCTCGTCAGCCCAGCCCAACGCCTTGCGGGTGGCGGCAATTTCGTCGGCACCGAGCGGCGAGCCGTGCACCTTATGGGTGCCAGCCTTGTTGGGAGAACCGAAGCCGATCACCGTCTTGCAGGCGATCATCGTTGGCTTTTCGGACAGCTGGGCGGCGGACAGTGCAGCCGAAATCGCTTCCGGGTCGTGACCGTCAACAGCCATGGTGTTCCAGCCCGAAGCGCGGAACCGGCCATGCTGGTCGGTGCTGTCGGCCAGCGAAATCGCGCCGTCAATGGAAATGCCGTTATCGTCCCAGAGCACGATCAGCTTGTTGAGCTTCAGATGGCCGGCCAGCGAAATCGCTTCCTGGCTGATGCCTTCCATCAGGCAGCCATCGCCAACGATGGCATAGGTGTGGTGATGCATGAGCTCGCTGCCGAATTCGGACGCCAGCTTCTTTTCAGCAATTGCCATGCCGACGGCATTGGCAACACCCTGGCCGAGCGGGCCGGTTGTCGTCTCGATGCCCGAGAGATGGCCATATTCCGGATGGCCTGCGGTTTTCGATCCGAGCTGGCGGAAATTCCTGATGTCGTCGATGCTGATGTCTTCATAGCCGGTCAGGTAAAGGACCGAATAGAGCAGCATAGAGCCGTGGCCAGCCGACAGCACAAAACGGTCGCGATTGGCCCATTTCGGCGCCTTGGGATCGAAATTCAAAAAGCGGGTAAACAGCACCGTCGCGACATCGGCCATGCCCATCGGCATGCCGGGATGGCCGGAATTGGCCTTTTCGACCGCATCCATGGACAGAAATCGGATCGCATTGGCCATCCGGTTGTGCTTTTCGGGAGAAATCATGACTGTTCCGCCTGTTCCGGGTCTCGATGGACGAACGCCGTTCGGGCGAACGTCAGAAAGTGGGTGATCCTTAACATCTAGGACGGGCAAGTCAATAAATTGAGGCCGCGTGATTGCGTGGAAGGCATATTTTCGGTTTTTGCCTTAATATTGATCATTGTCTCGTATTGATGCGCGCCATGGACGGCGGCGGGTCTACTCGTCCACAAGCATGACACAGTGAAAAGCTGGGGTTTGTTGACGCCAGCTACAGGCAATGACTAATGTCGCATGAGAACTATAGGGGCCAAGGGGTCGATTCGGCTTGCCTTTTGGAGTTTGTCAGGGAAAAATGAAGCCGGTTTTCCGAAACGACAAAGACGAGCACGAATATCTGGGACGACCAAGAACATCTGGAGGCTTTCCGGTTCGAACAGAGCCTGAAAACTTCATAAGCCGGGGCAAAGAGACATGGCGACGGATAAAGCGGAAGCCGCGCTCGGCGCATTGAAACAGGCCATTTCCGGCCTGGAAAATGCCATAGACATGCGACTGGAACTGCAACGCGCCAATGGCGAGGTGGAGCAGGAGGTGAAGCGCGTCCATATCGACCGCGCCCGCCTTGCCCAGGAACTTGACCAATCGCAATTTCGCGCCAACCGGCTGGAAGAGGTCAATCGCGAAGTCTCGCGCCGCCTGGTCACCGCAATGGAAACCATCAGGGCCGTACTGGACCGCTAGGCCAGCCTCGCCTCACTCAGGGATCATTCGACAGACATGGCACAAGTCACGGTCACCATCGATGGAAAAGCCTATCGCATGGCCTGCGAGGAAGGGCAGGAAAACCACCTGACCGATCTGGCCAGCCAGTTCGACCGTTATGTCAGCCATCTCAAAAGCCAGTTTGGCGAAATCGGCGACCTGCGCGTCACCGTGATGGCGGGCATCATGGTGATGGACGAATTGTCCGAGTTGAAACGCCGGATTGCCGCCGCCGAAGCCACCTCCGCTGGCGCCATTGGCCGCGAAGACGACATCCTCGCCGCCATCATGGAATTGACGGAACGCCTCAACGGCCTGACCCGCAAACTGACCGAAAAGCCACAGGCTGCGGCCAGCCCGACGGAAAACCAGCACCACTGAAATAAACATGGCTGCAACCGCCAGCACCACTGGCGCAAGGGCCGGAAAGCGCCTATATCTGTCATGCGGTCTGCGCCTCTCGACAGGAACACACAATCCCTGGGGCCATACCCGATCTTGAGGGAGCTGTCCCTGTTCGGACCCGTGGGTTCGGACATACGGCGCCCACCTACTTTGTAGGCTCCCAGGATCGCAAAAATCCATCGGTTGCGTGGACCGCACTTTTCCCTTCTATCAGTTTCAGACGGTTTTGGCGCAGCTACCGCTTCGTTCAAAGCGGCTTGCTTTCAAAGCGGCGGTTGCGGCACAATGCACGGTATTGCTGCATAATTCCCGGAAACAGCCATGTACCAACCACCTCATTTTCGCCAGACCGACCACGAAGCGCTTTGCCAGTTCATCATGGCACAGCCGTTTGGCCTGCTGATCTCCTCTGGAAGCGGCGGATTGATCGCCAATCCCCTGCCCTTCTTCCTCTTGCGCGGTAACGACACGCAGCCGGACCGGCTGCTGGCGCATATGGCGCGGGCCAATCCGCAATGGCAGGCCATCGATGCGGGAGACGAGGTTCTCGTCGCCTTCATGGGCTCTGACCATTACATCTCCCCCAATTGGTATCCCAGCAAACAGGAAACCGGCAAAGTCGTGCCAACCTGGAATTACCAGACCGTGCAGGTCAGAGGCATGGCAAAAGCACATCAGGACCCAGCCTGGCTGCTGGCGCAGGTCCGCCTGCTGACCGATCAGATGGAAGCCTCCGGTCCTCGCCCCTGGGCCGTCGATGATGCACCTGACAATTTCGTCGCAGCCCAGATGCGCGGCATCGTTGGGGTCGAAGTGCAGATTTCTCATCTCGAGGGCAAGCTGAAGGCCAGCCAGAACCGGACAGACATCGACCGGCAAGGCGTGCTGGATGGACTTGGCGGGCAAGCAACACCCCAGGCCAACGCCATGGCCGCGCTGATGCGACGTGCCAAGAGCTGAGCCAAAAAGGGAATAACGTGGTTTGAGACCCTAGAGCAGCTTGGTTGAATCTGAACCTCACTGGTCCAAGACTTTAAGCGAAAGAAATATCGAGGCAGCTTCCATCCTGTCGAAACGATAGAAGCTGCCGCTACTGCTTAAAACTCTTCCCAATTGTTGCCGCCGGAGGCGCTGGAGGCCGCAGCGGCAGATGAGCCACCAGTGAAGGCGCTGGCCAGCTTGCCCATCATCGAGCGCGCCGGAGAACCGACAGGGCGGGAGCTGGGCTGGGCAGGTTTGATGCGCGATGCGGCCAAAGGCTTGGCGGCAGGCGCCCGTGACGCAGGGGCTGGCTGATGGTTTGGCGCCCAGGATGCGGCCTCACCCGGCACCTTGAACTCGGCAATCAGGCTGACCAATGTGGTGGCGCTTTCGGCGAGCTTGTGGGTGACGGCGGTGGTTTCTTCCACCATGGCGGCGTTTTTCTGGGTGAACTGGTCCATATGGTTGACGGAGGTGTTGATCTCCTGCAAGCCGGTGCTCTGTTCGCGCGAAGACGTCGCAATCTCGGCAATCAGGCCATTGATCATCGATACCTGTTGGGAAATCGCTCCAAGCGCATCGCCGGTTTCGCGCACCAGCCTGACGCCACCAGCCACTTCCGTCCCCGACTTGCTGATCAACGCCTTGATATCCTTGGCGGCATTGGCGGAGCGCTGCGCCAGTTCGCGCACTTCCTGAGCAACCACGGCAAAGCCCTTGCCCGCCTCTCCGGCCCGTGCTGCTTCGACACCGGCATTGAGCGCGAGAAGATTGGTCTGGAAAGCGATTTCATCGATGACATTGATGATCTTGGAAATCTCGCTCGAGGCCTGTTCGATCCGGCCCATGGCCGACACCGCATCCGCCACCACCTTGGACGAGCCTTCTGTGCTGACCTGAGCATCGGAGGCGAGAGCCGCGGCCTGTTGAGCACGGTCGGCGGCGCTGCGCACTGTGCCGGTGACCTGTTCCAGCGCTGCCGAGGTCTCTTCCAGAGAGGCTGCCTGCTGCTCGGTGCGGCTGGCCAGCGCGCCTGCGGCGCTGCGCATTTCATTACCGCTGGCCTCGACCGACATCGCCTCGTTGCGCAAACGGGCGAAGGCCAGGCTGAGATTGTTGACCGAATTGTTGAAATCGACCCGGAGCGGTTCAAGTTCAGGAATAAACGACTGGTCGATCCGCGTCGTCAGGTCGCCACTGCTCAGGCGGTTCATGGCAACCGCCAGCATATCGGCACAGTTTCGGATATTGGCGGCATCCGCATCCTTCTCAGCCTCACGCTCGGCCCGTTCCCGGTCGTTGCGCGCCCGCGTTTCGTTTGCGTCCTGTTCCAGTTGCAGCTTCTTAAGCGCATCTTCGCGGAAAACTTCCAGCGCCCGGGCCAGAGCACCGATCTCGTTGCGCAAGCTCTGATGGGGAACTTCAACATCGGTCCGGCCATCGGCAAGACTGGAGGCCGCCGCTGTCAGTTCCGGAATCGGGCGCATGGTCTTGCGGGTGATGAACACCATCAGCAGGAGGGAAACCAGCAAGGCGATACCCGCCGTAATCGCCACGGCTTGCGCCATCTGATCGCTGATACCGGCAATTTCGGCAACACGCACACCGGCGTAGAGAATGCCGATCACAGAACCGGAAGAATTGATGATCGGCTTGTAGATTGTATAGTAATCCGTGCCGAGAATGGCGGCCTGACCACGATACGTCTCACCCTTGACGAGGGCCGAATAGACGGCACCCGTTGGATCGAGCGGCGTGCCGACGGCGCGCTGGCCATCCGGCTTGATGATATTGGTTGTGCGGCGAATATAACCCTTGGTCGCTTCATCCAGGGTAAACAGCGTCGCCGTCTGGCCCGTCATCCGGCCAATGGAATCGATCGTGTCATGATTGGCAAATTGCGCCGGCAGCGTCTGCGCCGAAATGCGTTCAACATTGCCATCCCGACCCCAGCTGACCTTCACACCAGGCACATCGCGCTCCAGCAACGTGGCCGCGACCCGCAGGCTGCTGTTCTGGCTGTCGATGGCCTGCTGCGTCACGCGCTCATGAACCTGCCGCGAAATCGTCCAGGCAACAGCGCCCAGAGATACAACCAATATCAGGGTCGTCACCACAGTGATCGTCCCGACCAGCCCGAAACGGGATAGAAATTTCATTGCCAAACCCTCAAATATTTATGGCCCCTTGAGCCTAAAATATTTGACGAGTGTTAAGGCAAGATTGTCACAAACCTTTCTCCAGCCCTTCACCGCCAAGGCCTCTACGTCCCATTCCAAGGGAAATAGCACCAATGCGGGACGCTTGCAGCGCGCATCTATCGGCACAAAAGTGCAATTCTTTGATTATACAACAACATAAATACAAAACTAAATTACTTATAACTAAAACACAAATTGTTCCATCGTGACCTGCTCTTGCAAAACAAAGAGCGATTATGGTTAAACAACTGCCAACAAAGAGAGAACACATGCCCTTGGACAGTACAAAAAACCATTTGCGCCAACAAAGCCTTGCCCGTCGGGACGCTATTCCTGCTCACATTCGCGCCGATCATTCGGCCGCAATTGCCCATCACGGCGCCAGCGCCATCGAGATTGCCCCAAGCGCCATGATTTCCGGCTTCCTGCCGATCCGCTCCGAAGTAGACACGCAACCGTTAATGGAGATGTTGCGCCAGCGCGGTGCCGATCTCTGCCTGCCCGTGGTTCTGGACCGCCAGACCATCTGCTTCCGGCAATGGCACAGCCAGGAACCGCTGATCGATACCGGTTTTGGCACACGCGGTCCCGGCCCCGATGCGCCGGTGGTCGATCCACAGGTCCTGCTGATTCCGCTGGCCGCCTTCGACCGGCATGGCAACCGGATCGGCTATGGAGCAGGCCATTACGACCGGGCGATTGCCCGTTTGCATCAGAAAGGCCTTGATCCGCTTCTGATCGGCATTGCATTTGACTGTCAGGAAGTGGCAGATGTGCCTTTCGAACCCCATGACGTCGCTTTGCATGCCATTTTGACGGAAAGTGGATACAAGAACTTCAAGACCTGACTGGATTTAAGGAATGCGGCTGCTTTTTCTGGGCGACATGGTTGGCAAGACAGGCCGCACGGCGGTTTGGGAAAAGCTGCCCGGCCTGGTCTCCGACCTGAAACTGGATTTCGTCATCGTCAATGGCGAAAATGCCGCTGGCGGCTTCGGGATTACCGAGGATATTTTCCTCGAAACCATCAATGCCGGCGCCGATGTCGTCACCACGGGCAACCACGTCTGGGACCAGAAGGAAGCGATCACCTTTTCAGGCCGCCACGACCAGTTCCTGCGCCCGGCCAATTATCCGGCGGGGACACCCGGCAAAGGGTCGGGTCTCTATTATGCCCGCAACGGTGCGCGCGTGCTGGTCGCCAATATCATGGGCCGGGTCTTCATGCATCCAGAGCTGGACGATCCGTTCAAATCGGCGGAAACCATTCTGGCCGCCTGCCCCCTGAAGGAACAGGCCGACGCCATCATCTTCGATTTTCATGCCGAGGCCACCAGCGAAAAGCAGTGTTTCGGCCATTTCGTCGATGGCCGCGCCAGTTTCGTGGTCGGCACCCACACCCATGTGCCAACCGCCGACCATCAGATTCTCAATGGCGGCACCGCCTATATGTCGGATGCGGGCATGTGCGGCGACTATGATTCGTCGCTCGGCATGGAAAAGGAAGAGCCGCTCAACCGTTTCATTTCGAAAATGCCCAAGGGCCGGTTCGAAGCCGCCCACGGCCCGGCGACGATCTGCGGCGTCGGCGTCGAGATTTCCGACAGTACAGGCCTTGCCGAAAAGATCGCCCCTTTGCGCATCGGCCCGCGCCTCACGGAGACCATACCCGCTTTCTGGGCTTGAAGCCTTCGGCTTCATATCCTGATTGCGCCGGGCAACAGCCCGATCAATCTTGCCTCTTGCCGAGACCGGTGTAAGGTCCCGCGCAACACCGTAACGACAGTCAACACGGGAAACTCACCATGCCTGCTTTCAAGACACTTGACGATCTCACCGATATCGCCGGCAAGCGCGTACTGTTGCGCGTCGACCTGAACGTGCCCGTCTCCGGCGGCAAGGTGACGGATGCGACCCGCATCGAGCGCGTCGCCCCGACCATCAAGGAACTGTCGGCCAAGGGCGCCAAGGTTATCCTGCTGGCCCATTTCGGTCGTCCCAAGGGCGAGCCGGTTGCCGATATGTCGCTGTCCCAGATCATTTCCGCCGTCGAGGAAGTGCTGGACCAGGCGGTCGCGTTTGGCGAAGACTGCGTTGGAGAGCCGGCCGAAAGGGCCGTTGCCGCCCTGAACAATGGCGATATCCTGCTTCTGGAAAATACCCGCTTCCACAAGGGCGAGGAAAAGAACGATGCCGACTTTACCGCAGAACTCGCCAAGAACGGCGACATCTATGTCAATGATGCCTTTTCCGCTGCCCACCGCGCCCACGCCTCCACGGAAGGGCTCGCCCATATTCTGCCTGCCTATGCAGGACGCACCATGCAGGCCGAGTTGGAAGCGCTGGAAAAGGGCCTCGGCAAGCCGACCCATCCGGTGGTCGCCATTGTCGGCGGCGCCAAGGTTTCCTCCAAGATCGACCTGCTGATGAACCTGGTCAAGAAGGTCGATGCGCTTGTCATTGGCGGTGGCATGGCCAATACATTCATCGCCGCCCAGGGGATCGATGTCGGAAAATCGCTGTGCGAACACGATCTGGCTGCGACCGCCAAGCAGATCATGATCGAAGCGGAAACGGCTGGCTGCACCATCGTGCTGCCGGTCGACGGCGTCGTCGCTCGCGAGTTCAAGGCCAATGCCGCCAATGAGACCGTCAGCGTCTCAGCCATTCCAGCCGACGCGATGATGCTGGATGTCGGTCCGAAATCGGTAGCGGTCGTCAATGACTGGATCACCAAGGCGGCAACGCTGGTCTGGAACGGCCCGCTCGGCGCTTTTGAAATCCCTCCCTTTGATACCGCCACCGTCTCTGCCGCAAAACATGCCGCAGAGCGCAGCAAGGCTGGCAAACTGGTGTCGGTGGCGGGCGGCGGCGACACTGTCTCGGCGCTCAATCATGCTGGCGTTGTCGATGACTTTTCCTATGTCTCGACCGCAGGCGGCGCTTTCCTGGAGTGGATGGAAGGCAAGGAACTGCCCGGTGTCGCCGTATTGACCCGTCCAGCTTAACAACCTGCGAAAAAATTCAGGTGCGGCACGGAACAAATGCCGCACCTGAATTTCTTTTAAAAAAGATTGAATTTTAAAACGATTGAAGTGATTTCAATCGTTTCAATGACTTAACGCCCCATTTTCCTCCCGAACAACATCTGTTACGCGATATCTAGTGGTAACGTTTTTGGGAGCATAGGACATGAGTGAGAGACTTGAAGACATCGCCGTCAAGATGATGGCCGATGGCAAGGGCCTTCTGGCAGCGGACGAGTCCACGTCCACCATCAAGAAGCGTTTCGACACGATTGGCCTCGAATCGACCGAAACCAGCCGCCGCGACTACCGCGAAATGCTGTTTCGCTCCGACGAGGCGATGAAAAAATACATTTCCGGCGTCATTCTTTATGAAGAGACCCTGTTTCAGAAAGCAGCCGACGGCACGCCTTTCGTTGATATCATCAAGGCCGCAGGCTCCATCCCCGGCATCAAGGTTGATACCGGTGCCAAGCCAATGGCCGGTTTCCCCGGCGAAACCTTGACGGAAGGCCTGGACGGTCTGCGTGAGCGTCTCGCCACCTATTACAAGGCCGGTGCCCGCTTTGCCAAATGGCGCGGCGTTATCGCCATTGCCAATGGCCTGCCAACCTGGGGCTCGATCAAGGCCAATAGCCAGGCGCTCGCCTATTACGCCGCCCTGTGCCAGGAAGCAGGCATCGTGCCGATCGTTGAGCCGGAAGTGCTGATGGATGGCGCTCCGGGCACCCACGACATTGCCAAATGCGCAGAAGTGACGGAATGGGTGCTGCGCACCGTGTTCCAGGATCTCTATGATGCCCGTGTCAATCTCGAAGGCATGATCCTGAAGCCCAACATGATCATCGACGGCAAGAATGCCCGCAAGGCCTCCGTCGAGGAAGTCGCAGCAGCAACCGTCAAGGTGCTGAAGGCGACGGTTCCTTCCTCCGTTCCCGGCATCGCCTTCCTGTCCGGCGGCCAGAGCACAGAGGAAGCAACCGCCCATCTCTCAGCGATGAATGCCGGTTACGACATGCCCTGGACCCTGACCTATTCCTATGGCCGCGCCCTTCAGGATAGCGCTATTAAAACGTGGGGCGGACGCAGCGAAAATGTTGCCGCTGGTCAGCGTGCCTTCACCCACCGCGCCCGCATGAACAGCCTGGCCGCGACTGGCACCTGGAAACAGGACCTGGAAAAGGCCGCTTGAGGTCAAGCATCGAACGCATTTGATCCTGCATCTTGAAGCCCCGCCGCACCCGGCGGGGCTTTTTCTTGTCACCCTGACAGGATTTCATCTTCATTTCGGCGACGCCACTGCTATCGAGATCACGGTTGTTCATTACGTATCACCTACAAGGAGGCCAGCCATGATCTCCATTCCTTTCATCACGCTTGACGTCTTTACCGTTGAGCGGTTTCGCGGCAATCCTCTGGCGGTCATTCTCGATGGGCGCGGGCTGTCGGATGCGACGATGCAGGCCATTGCCGCCGAATTCGGCTATTCTGAAACCACCTTCGTCCTGCCTCCGGCAGACGCGGCCAATACCGCGCAGGTGCGAATTTTCACTCCTGTCATGGAAATACCTTTTGCCGGTCATCCCAATGTTGGCACAGCCATCGCCCTTGCCGGACAATCAACCTTGTTCGGCCAATCCCTTGGCGACGATCTGCGCTTTGAGGAAAAAGCTGGCCTCGTCGCCGTTCAGCTGAGCCGCGATGACAATGGTCTAGTGAACGCCCGCATCCGTGCGCCCCAGCCTCTTTTCGTCAGCGGCCCGGTGGCAACAGCCGATCTGGCCGCCGCCATGTACTTGGCTGAGAGTGACATTCAAACCGCAAACCATGCGCCAGCCTTTATTTCCGTCGGATTGACGTTCATCGCAGCGGAGTTGACCGATCTCGCCGCCCTTGGCCGCAGCAAGCCTGATCTTGCCGCTCTCGCCCGTCTGGTCGAAATCCATGCCGACCAGGAAACGGATGGCGCAACCTTCCTCTAGTGCCGAATGTCGGAAAACCATATCCGCGCCCGGATGTTTTCGCCTTTCGACAATGTTGCGGAAGATCCGGCGACCGGCAGCGCCTCAGCGGCACTTGCCGCCTATCTGGCGCAGCAGGCACCGGAAGCGGATCTTGACCAGACGCTGGTCATCGAACAGGGTGTTGAAATGGGTCGCCGCAGCTTGATAACAGTCACCGTCCAGAAAGCGGGCGGCAACGTCATCCGAACCGAGATTTCAGGACACGCTGTCACCGTCATGCAAGGCACGCTCAGCATCGACAGTTGATCCACGCCATACAGAACGGAAAACCAGCAATGCACTCAGGTCTGCGGGACGCATGGAAGCATCTGATCCCCGACGTGACGCCGATCAGTTCTTCAGAACAGGCCCGCTCCGCCCTCGGCGCGGCGCTGGGCATTCTGGTGACTGGCGTCATCAGTGCCTTTTTGCTGGGATATTTTTTGCCGGAGCAAGCTGCAAGCCTGCCGGTGCTGATCGCGCCGATGGGAGCCTCCGCCGTGCTGCTGTTTGCTGTCCCCACCAGTCCGCTTGCCCAACCCTGGTCAATCCTGGGCGGCAATCTTTGCGCGGCACTGATTGGTGTAACCGTGGCGCAATGGGTGCCGGATCTGCTGCTTGCCAGCGCGCTGGCCATTGGCGGTGCGATTGCCGCGATGATTGCGTTGCGCTGCCTGCATCCGCCAAGCGGCGCCATCGCGCTGACTGCCGTGCTCGGCGGTCCGGGCATTCATGCGCTCGGCTATGGCTTCGTGCTCTGGCCGGTGGCTTGCAACTCCCTGCTGCTTCTGGCCAGCGCGCTGCTCTATAACCGGCTTGCGGGCCGCCGTTATCCGCATCGCGCCAAGCCTGCTTTGCCGCAAACGCCCGGCATTGCTGATACCGCAGGCTTCCAGCGTCGCGATCTCGATGACGTCCTGAAGGATTACGATGCCTTTCTCGACATCGACCGCGACGATCTGGAGGATATCCTGCGCCGCACCGAGCTGCGTGCCTATCGCCGTCGCAGCAGCCATACGACCTGCGGCGCGGTGATGATTGCGGGCGTTGCCGCCCTCTCCCCGGATACGACGCTGAGCGAGGCGCTGCACCGCCTGCGCCAAAGCCGCGTCAAGGCGTTGCCGGTGACCGCCGAAGACGCCACCATTCTCGGCATCGTCACCCAGACTGACCTGATGGACAAGGCAAGCTGGTCACGGGGCAGGCCGATGATCGGTCTTGGCCGACGGCTGGCGCTGGCCTTGCAAGGCGCCTCTGCGCCAAACGGCACGGTCAAGGACATCATGACCACACCAGTGCGCACCGTCACGCCAGATGCACCGCTATCTGAAGCCATCGTCACCTTCGCCGAAGCGGCCCTGCATCATTTGCCTGTCATCAACGCCCAGGCAAAGCTGATCGGCATGATCGCCCAAACGGATGTCTTGATGGCCATGGTGCAGGCGTCGAACCAAAAAGCAAGATAGGAAAAATCCTTGAGAAGAACGCTTCGTATCAGGCCAGCAGCACATTACAGCGCCGTGCGCCATATATGGTGCACGGCGCTGTAATGCTTTATATTTTTGCATAATTTTCTCTTTAAACCGATTCCGGTTTAAAGAATTATGCAATAAGGCCATAAAAATTCGTTTCCATTCGCTTATGGGCGGTCCTGCTTTGGAGGAGAGGCGATGCTTTTTGTGATGGCGATCATGTTGGCTGCGGCACAAACGCCAGACTTCCCTGCACCACCAACCCCCTGCGCGCAAGCCAAGGCGACCGATACCGCGCCAGCAGATCAACTCGAATTGCTGGACCAATTTAGAGCTCATCTTGCCAAGGCCGATCTGGAACGATTGGACCAGGCGCTTCCACGCAGCAGCAATGGTGGGATTGCCCAATGCGATGCTGTCGAGGGAAGTCGCGCATCATGCGAGGTGACGGCCTATATGCCCGCAATTGAAAACACTGGACTTATGGCTCAATTTCTCGACTTCCTCTGCCCCAAGAAATTCTGAATGCAGTCATCCACCATAGTTGGTACACGGCGCTGTCGGCAGCGTACAAATTTGCAGCGGTTTTACGATAAACCACAGACCTCAAGCATGAAAAGCAATCCTAAAGCTCGCGCCACAGCTTAAGGCCGCACCAGCAGCGTGACGGTCCAGATGATAAAGGCCAGTACGGCAAGCTTCCAGAAGTCGCTGCGCTTTCGAAGGAATGGCAAGCCGAGCGGCCGGATCAGTTGCACGGCCATCGCCAGGATCAGAAAGGCCGATATTGCCTTGTTCATGTCTTTGGTCGCTACCTCTACGAAGCCAACGCATTTTAGCAGGAATGAAGCGCTTGTCCTCGGTCATACTGATATCACCGGGCAAAGGGAAGCAGGCTTTGCTTGGCCATCATCTGGCGGTTTGCGCCATACCCCGTAAATAGCTGGAAAATCACCTGCTGTAACGTCGCAGTAACAACAGTTTGACATATTTCATAAATCGACCCCATTCCGGGGAATAATGGCCCCACGCATTCCGCGCCCTGCCACGCTTGGCCTTCGCCTCGACCCGTTCCGAAGTGATTTGCATGACCCGAAATCTGTTTCCCGTCCTCTCCCTCCTGCTTGGCACGCTGTTCCTGTTCCTCGGCAATGGTCTGCACGGACTGCTTCTGCCGGTGCGCGGCTCGTTTGAAGGCTATTCCAATGAAGTGCTCGGCCTGCTCGGTACATCCTGGGCGGCGGGCTTTGTGCTTGGTTGTTTCATTGCACCCAAGCTGGTGATGCGGGTCGGCCATGTCCGAGCATTTTCCTGCTTCATCGCGATCATCGCCATCATTTCGCTGATCACCGGCCTGGTCGTCGAACAATATTCGTGGGTCGCCCTGCGAACGCTGACCGGCTTTTGCACCGCTGGCACCTCGATGATCATCGAAAGCTGGCTGAATGAGAGGGCCAGCAATGAGAGCCGTGGCTCGATCTTTTCCTTCTACATTTCCGTCACCCTGTTCGGGGTGGTCGGCGGCCAGATGATGGTGGCCTTCGGCAATATCCACACGCCAACGCTGTTCATGATCTGCGGCATTCTCTATTGCCTGGCCATGCTGCCCACCACCATGTCCAACGCCGCCTCACCTCAACCGTTGAAATCCGTCAAGCTGGATCTGCCAAAACTCTATCGAAATTCGCCCGTGTCCTTTGTCGGTATTCTGCTGATCGGCATCGCCAATGGTGCCTATGGAACCTTGGTGGCGGTGTTCGGGGCCCGCGTCGGCCTGCCGGATGTGATGATCGCCAGCATGTTGAGCGTCACGATCTTTGCCGGTGCTGCCGCCCAGTTTCCGGCTGGCCGTCTGTCCGACCATACGGATCGGCGTTATGTTCTGGCTGGCATTGGCTCGGTCGCCCTGGTGGCGGCCCTGCTGCTTCTGGTGCTGCGACCGCAGACCGCCGTTTTCCTGATCCCGCTTGTGGCGCTTTATGGGGCCGCAGCCAATTCGCTCTATCCGATTGCGGTCGCCCACGCCAATGACTTTGCCGATAGTGGCGATTTCGTCAAAGTGTCCGGCGGGTTGCTGCTGCTGTTTGGTATCGGTACGATTATCGGCCCGACCATCGGCGGCCCTGTCATGACATGGTTCGGTCCCTATGCATTGTTTGGGGTCACCGCCACCGCCCATGCTTTGCTGGTTGCCTATGCGATTTTCCGCAGCCGGTTACGCCCGACCCTCACCTCCGAGGAAAAGGAGAATTTTTCCACAGGCCATGGCCCTGTCTCGACCATGATGGCCACCCCGCAATCGGCAACACTTGACCCAAGAGCTGAACGCATGGACATCAGTGGTGAAGAGCCAGCAAACAAGGAGGCATAAGCGATGATGGAAGACCCGGACCGGCCGCGCAAACCACCGGAACACGAGATCGGCTGCGACCTTTCTCTCCTGTCGGCAAGCGAATTGGAGACGCGAATCACTTTGCTAAAACAGGAAATCGCCCGTCTCGAAACGGAAAAATCCAGCAAGATGGCGGGAAAAGCGGCAGCTGAATCGCTGTTTCGCCCTTTAAAGTAGCAGGCTATGGTTCAAAATATTACAGCTGCGCAGAATGGTAAAGATCGGGCCGGGAACCCTCGCATGCGGCGGCAAGCAACGCCGTTTTGATCTATCGCGATGCAGTATTAACGCAATATTAAGCATTTTATGAGAATGTATAACCTGTCCGGTTCTTCTGGATTCAGACAGTTTCACCAAATGGCGATTTGGTCTGATTTTTCTCCCTGTTTTACCTTGAGAGCCGCTTTTGCGGCTCTTTTTTTATGCGTTTCGACTTTACCTAAAACTGTGGGAATTAACCCTTTCTTAAGAAACGACTTGCGCATTTGGGGTATTGGTAGCATCGTTCACCCATGGAATTGGCGCTGGACTTCGTTAACCGCCGCGCTACGTCAATAAGTGATGCGTAAGACAGGGAAAATGTCGATGTCGGAACTTGGATTGAATACGGTCAGCTTTGCCGGGCGCGCTGCTTCGTCGTCGCAGTTCAAGGCGACCTATGCAGAAGGCATGGGGCTGGTCGAAGAAACCGCCGCATATCTCGACGGCCCCGGCCGTTCGGCTGCAAAGGTTCTGCCCCGCATGGCCTCCGTGCTCTATGCAGCTGAATCCATGCGCCTGACCACACGCCTGATGCAGATGGCCTCCTGGCTTCTTTTGCAGCGCGCGGTCAATAATGGCGAAATGTCGCGCGACCAGGTGATTTCCGAAAAGAGCAAGGTCCGTCTTGATGGCTTCAACGTCGACCGCAATGCGCCAGGCTGGAACGATCTGCCGGAATCCTTCCGCGACCTGATCGAACGCTCGCTGCGCCTGCAAAACCGGATTGCCCTGCTTGACCGCGAAATCTATCGCCCGAATGACACATCCATCGTGCCGGACAATGAGAACAGCGTCCAGGCCCAGTTGAACCTGCTGCGCACGGCCTTCAACGCCAATTGATGTTTTTTCAATAATCAGGTCACAGGCATCCGGACGGCGCTGCATGTTGACATCGGATTTCTAAACCCGGCTCTGCCCAGCAGTGCCGGGTTTTTCGCGTAAAATCCGATGTGCCAAAAAGGCGCTGAAAATCAGCCCAAACCAAAAAGGCCCGGTCACAAGACCGGGCCTTTTTGGAAAGACATACAAGCGATGACTTAGAGGCCGAGGCCGCCGAAACGCTTGTTGAACTTGGAGAGACGGCCGCCGCGGTCCATGAGCTGCTGGTTGCCGCCGGTCCAGGCCGGGTGCGACTTGGAGTCGATGTCGAGGTTCATGACCTGACCTTCAGTGCCCCAGGTCGAAAATGTTTCGTACTCGGTGCCATCGGTCATGACGACCTTGATCTTGTGGTATTCGGGATGAATGTTAGCCTTCATGACGGTCTTCCTGATGTGCCGGGGGGTCTATTTGCCGCAATTGCGTCAGCCGACCCAATTCAATACATGAAGCCGGAGACTGGTAATGTCGCGGGCTTCCCAATTTGATGGGCTGCCTATACATGAAGGTCGCAGGGATAACAAGGCCCCCAGCGCATAAGCTGGGATGGCAGGGGCGGAGTACGGATCAGTGTCGGAAAACCAAGAACGCCAGGCAAAATCGAGCCGTAGTCTGAAGCCTCTCGCCAGGCTTAACCCTTACCTGATGCGGTATCGCGGCATGGCATTGGCCGCCTTGGTGTTTCTGGCTCTGGCTGCCGTGACCACGCTGGCGCTACCGCTGGCCGTGCGCCGGATGATCGACCACGGCATGGCCTCTGCCGATGCCGGCTTCATCAACAAGTATTTTGCCATGCTGATCGTTCTGGCGCTGATCATGGCCGCTTCCAGCGCGCTGCGCTATTATTATGTCATCACCATTGGCGAGCGGATCGTCTCGGACATCAGGCGCGAAGTGTTCGATCATGTCAGCCGCCTGTCGCCTGCGTTTTTCGACGTCAACCAATCCGGCGAAATTGTCTCGCGGCTGACAGCCGATGCCACCCAGATCAAATCCGCCGTTGGCGCCAGCGCTTCTGTGGCATTGCGCAACATCATCATGTGTTTTGGCGCCATGGGCATGATGATCTATACCAGCCCGAAACTGTCGGTCATGGTGCTGGCTGCCATTCCCGTTATCGTCTTTCCGCTGATTGCCTTTGGCCGCTCCGTGCGGCGCCGCTCCCGCCTTGCCCAGGACAGGCTAGCGGAGGCCGCAGCCTTTGCAGGCGAGAGTATTGGGGCTGCCCGTACCGTCCAGGCCTTTAATGGCGAAGCCGCCGCCAGCGCCCGCTACGGCGCTGCCGTCGAACAGGCTTTCCAGGCCGCCCGTATCGCCACCCGCTCGCGCGCCATCCTGACCGGGGTAGCCATCACGCTGGTGTTCGGCAGCATTGTCGGCGTGCTCTGGTATGGCGCCCAAAGCGTGCTGGCCGGAACGCTGTCAGCGGGAACCCTGGGCCAGTTCCTGCTCTATTCCGTCATCGCCGCCTCATCGCTTGGCCAATTGTCTGAGGTCTGGGGTGAATTGATGCAGGCGGGTGGGGCCGCCGAACGGCTGACGGAACTGCTGGCCGAGGTCTCTGCCGTGCAATCGCCTGATCATCCAAAGCCCTTGCCCACCCCCGCGCGTGGCGAAGTGTGGTTTGAGAATGTCGAGTTTTCTTATCCCAGCCGCCCGGGACGCTCTGCCGTCAAAGGCCTCAGCTTTGCCGTCGATGCCGGGGAAACCGTGGCGATCGTCGGACCATCAGGCGCAGGTAAAAGCACGATCTTCTCGCTGATCCTGCGCTTCTACGACCCGACAAGCGGGCGCATCTGTCTTGATGGAAGTGATCTGCGCGATGTGTCAACGGAGGCACTGCGCGGCAGCATTGCCATCGTACCCCAGGACGTGACGATCTTTTCTGGCACGATCCACGATAATATTGCCTTCAGCTGCCCCGATGCCAGCCGCGAGGCCGTCATCAAAGCGGCTCGCGCCGCCCAGGCCACGGAATTCATCGACCGGCTGGAGCGTGGCTATGACACTGAAGTGGGTGAACGCGGTATCACGCTTTCAGGCGGCCAGCGTCAACGCATCGCCATTGCCCGCGCTATCCTGAAGGATGCGCCGGTGCTGCTGCTGGACGAGGCCACCTCGGCGCTGGATGCCGAAAGCGAGACCCTGGTTCAAAAAGCCCTGGACGAGCTGATGAAATCGCGCACCACCATCGTCATCGCCCATCGGCTGGCCACCGTGCTAAAGGCGGACCGGATTCTTGTCATCGACGATGGCAAGGTGGTGGAACAGGGCACCCACCAAAGCCTGATCCAGCAGGGCGGCATCTATGCCCGGCTGGCCCGGCTGCAATTCCAGAGCGGAGCGCAGGATTTCCTGGCAGAAGCGAAGTAACCCATCAGGACGGGCTGGCCGCGACAACATTGCGGCCCGCCACCCGGCCGGAAAACAGGCAGCCGCCGAGAAACGTGCCTTCCAGCGCATTATAGCCGTGCATTCCGCCACCGCCAAAGCCTGAGACCTCGCCTGCCGCATAAAGGCCCGGCACCGGCTCGCCGGACATTTCCAGCACCCGGCCCTCAAGGTCGGTTTGCAAGCCACCCAGCGTCTTGCGGGTCAGGATATGCAGGCGCACGGCGATCAGTGGCCCCTTGGCAGGATCGAGCAGCCGATGTGGTGACGCGGTGCGCATCAGTTTATCGCCAAGATAGTGCCGCGCCCCACGAATGGCGGTGATTTGCGCATCCTTGCTGAAGGTGTTGCTGATCTCCCGGTCCCGCGCCTCAATCTGGCGGCGGAGATGAGCCGGGTCCAACCGGCTCTCACCACTGATCGCATTCATCTTGGCCACCAGCTCCTCCAGATCGGTGCTGACGGCAAAATCCTCGCCCCGTTCCATGAAGGCCAGGACCGGACCGGTCGGGCGCTTGCCGAGCCGTTTCAGCAGAAGGCGGATATTGCGACCGGTCAGATCCGGGTTTTGCTCCGAGCCCGACAGCGCGAATTCCTTCTTGATGATCGCCTCGGTCAGGATGAACCAGCTGTAATCGCTGCCGCGCTCGCGCAGGATTTTCAGCGTACCAAGCGTATCGAACCCCGGCATGGCAGGCGATGGCAGCCGATTGCCATCCGCATCGCACCAGAAGGAGGATGGGCCGGGCAGGATACGAATGCCATGATCCGGCCAGATCGGGTCGTGATTCTTCACACCCTCGGTATAATGCCACATGCGGTCGCGGTTGATGACACTGCCGCCCGCCTGTTCGGTAATGGCAATCATCCGCCCATCGACATGGGCAGGTACGCCGCAAACCATCGTAGCTGGCGGCTGACCCAGCCGGTCCACCGGCCAGTTCTGCCGCACCAGTTGATGGTTGCCGCCAATGCCGCCGGATGCGACGATGACGGCCTGGGCGGAATAGGTGAAATCGCCAAGCGGCTCACGGTTGCTCTTTTCGCCCCGCAAAACGACATCATTGGCCAGCACTGTGCCGGACACGCCCGTCACCCGCCCATCCTGGCGCTCCAGCGCATCGACCTGATGGCGAAAGCGGAAGGTGATGCGCCCGGCCTCGGCCAGCGTCTTTGCCAGGTTGAGAAACGGTTCCAGCACGCCTGGCCCTGTCCCCCAGGTCACATGAAAGCGCGGCACCGAATTTCCATGGCCATCGGCAAGCTGACCGCCGCGCTCCGCCCAGCCGACCACCGGAAACCAGCGCATGCCCAGCTGATGCAGCCATGCCCGTTTCTCGCCCGCGGCAAAGTGCAGATAGGCCTGCGCCCAACGCCGCGGCCAATGATCCTCTGGCCGGTCGAAACCCGCCGAGCCAAACCAGTCCTGCTCGGCCAAGGCCAAGCTGTCACGCACCCGCATCAAGCGTTGCTCGGGACTGTCGATGAAAAACAAGCCGCCCAGCGACCAGAAAGCCTGCCCGCCCAGGTTCTGCTCCCCCTCCTGATCGACAACACAGACCGTCAGCCCCCGCCCCGCCGCCTCGGTTGCCGCAACCAGCCCCGCCAGCCCTGCGCCAACCACGATCACGTCGAACTCGTTCATCACGCCCTCCCAAGCACATTTCGCTGCCATTCTCTCCTCGGCAGAAAAATTTACTTACTTTTACGCGAACGTCAAAATAGAGCAAGCGTGAGGGAGGTTGTGCTCTTCGTACAATTTTCCCGTCTCACCCCACCTCAAGGGGGGAGATTGATATATGAAAACCACTTACCCTACAGAAACCGTTTTATTTCCAGCATATTGAGTCGCTAAAAAGATGTGCGGCCAGTGCTTCCTGCCGATCTCCCCCCATGAGGGGGAGATGCCTGGCAAGGCAGAGGGGGGTTAAGCGGCATATAAAAGCCTTTGCGTCCTATAAGAGCCACACCCATTCATCTGCCCGTCTCACCGCTCCGTCAGCTTTAGCTCGATCCGTCGGTTCTGGGCGCGAGCTTCAGGCGTATCACCGGGCGCAATCGGCTGGAATTCACCAAAACCGGCAGCAGCCAGACGGTCGGCTGGCACGCCCTTTGAGATCAGGAATTTGACCACCGAGACGGCACGGGCCGCCGACAGTGCCCAATTGTCCGGATAGCGGCCATTGCCTGACAGCTGGACATTGTCCGTATGGCCATCGACGCGCAACACCCAATTGATATCGGGGGGAATTTCCTTGGCGAGATCAATCAACGCATTGGCGAGCTTGACCATTTCCTCCTGGCCTTGCGGGTTCATATCCGCCCCGCCGGAGGGAAACAGCACTTCTGACTGGAACACGAAACGGTCGCCGACAATGCGGATATTCTGCCGATCCGACAGGATTTCCCGCAGGCGTCCGAAAAAGTCGGAACGATAGCGATTGAGTTCCTGCACCTTCTGGGCCAGCGCCACATTCAGCCGCCGTCCGAGATCGGCGATTTTTGCCTGTGAATTCTGGTCCTTGGCCTCAGAGGCCTGCAAGGCCTGTTCGACAGCGGCGATCTGGGCGCGAAGCGCGGCGATCTGCTGGTTCAAGAGGTCGATCTGGCTCATGGCGCGGGCGCTGACCTGCTGCTGCTCATCGAGCTTGCCACTGAGTTCGCCAATCTTCACCTGGGCCTGGGCCGAATTTCCTGCGCCTGTATCGAGCAGGGATTGCAAACGGCTGCGTTCTTTCTCCGACGTATCCAGTGAGGATTGCAGGTTGGCCAGCGCGTCTTCCAGATCCTGCTTGCCGCCCTTTTCGAGCGCCAGCATTTGCGTCAACTCGGCAATCTGGTTGTTCAGCCGGTTCAACACTTCGTCCTTGCCGGAAATTTCCCGGCTGAGCACGAATTGCGCCACCACGAAAACGGTGAGCAGGAACATGATGGCGATCAGCAGCGTCGACAAGGCATCGACAAAGCCCGGCCAATAGTCGGCGCCGCGATCCCGCTTGCGGTTGCGCCCCAGGGCCATGGTCTACTTGCTCCCGAGCTTGTCGTTCAACCGGTCCAGCGCCTTGCGCATGGCACGGGTGTCTTCCTGCTGGGCTTCGATCCAGTCGCGCAGCATTTGTTGCTCGTTGCGCATGTTCTTCACCAGCCCCTGGATGCCATCCGACAAGCCGCTCAGCGCGGCTGCCGACCGGTCGGAGCCGGAGGCAGGCTGCTGGGCGATCTTTTTCATCTGCTCCAGCAAACGCTCAATGTCGTGACCGGAAACGCCCGCCGGCACCGGTTGATCGGAACCGGTATCGGTGACGGAAGAAAGCCAGTTTTCCAGCTCCGTATAGAATCGGTTCTGGGCGCGGCCAGCCTGCAAATCGAGAAAGCCGAGGATCAGCGAGCCGGACAGGCCCAGCAGCGACGAGGAAAACGCCGTGCCCATGCCAGCAAGCGGCGCGGAAAGCCCATTTTTCAGGGTTTGCAGCACATCGCTGCCCTGCCCACCGGAACCGGCATCCAATGTCTGGATGACATTACTGATTGAGCTGATCGTGCCGATCAGGCCCCAGAAGGTGCCGAGCAGGCCGAGAAACACCAGAAGGCCGATCAGATAGCGCGAGGTGTCGCGTGCTTCGTCCAGCCGGGTGGCGATGGAATCAAGGATGGAACGCAGCAGCGTCGTTGACAGGCCGGTTGAGCGGCGATTGCCCAGCAGGGAGCGCATCGGCGCCAGCAATTTTGGCTCGCGTCCGGACTTATCGGCAGTACCGGACCGCTGAAAATGATTGAACCAGCGCACTTCCGAAATCAGCCCGACCACATGGGCGAAAATCAGGATGATGCCAACGGCCAACACCCCGAGAATAAGACCATTCAGCCCCGGATTGGTGTAAAATGCCTGTTCGGCCTGCCGAAACAGGATGGCCGCAATGAACCCGATGAGGATCAGAAAGATCAGCATCGTCAGAATAATGGGGGCCGGGCTTGACAGTTTCGAGCCGTAACGGGCCGGTTCAGCGTCCGGGGCGTCCACATCCACATCCGTCATTGGCAGCACGTCTCCATTACAGGCAAGCGGTCGATCCCTTTCGCAAACCACGGGTCAAACCTCTGAAAGGCTCGGCCCAGGCAGCACGAAGTGGACGGAGGCTAGTTCAAATTCATGTCGAATTGAAGCGAAAACCGGCGCTTTTGCGAAAGCGCCGAAAAAGCCATGCTGGCGCTTGAGCCAATCAAGCCTTCGGCAAGGGCCGCTTGACCACTTCCAGCAGCGCCTTCTGGATATATTCATTGCCCGCGACAATGTCACCACGCTCAAGACTATCGGTTCCACCCGACATATCGCTAACGAAGCCGCCCGCTTCGCGGATCAGCAACAGGCCAGCGGCGATATCCCAGGCATGCAAGCCGGTTTCCCAGAAACCGTCGAACCGGCCGCAGGCAACATAGGCGAGGTCCAGGGCCGCTGCCCCCATGCGGCGGACGCCAGCCACTTCGCCCATCACATGGCGCAGTTCCAGCAGCGCCTTGCCGTGATTGCCCCGGCCCAGATGCGGCATGCCGCAACCGATCACGCAATCCGATAGCGCCTTGCGGGCACCAACGCGAATGCGGCGATCGTTAAGGAAGGCGCCGCCACCCTTTTCGGTCGTGTAAAGCTCATCGGTAGCAGGGTTGAAGATCACGCCTGCGACGATTTCGCCATTGCGCTCCAGGGCGATGGAGACGGCAAATTGCGGAATGCCGTGCAGGAAGTTGGTGGTGCCATCCAGCGGATCGACGATCCAGCGATGGGCGCCATCGGTCCCCTTGATCTCTTCACCCTCTTCCCCGAGGAAGCCATAGGTGGGTCGGGCCTTCAGCAAGTCCTCGCGCACCAGTTTTTCAGCCTTCATATCGGCCTGGGAAACAAAATCGCCCGGGCCCTTCACCGAAACCTGCAAGTTCTGCACTTCGCCAAAATCGCGCGACAGGGATTTCCCGGCCTTGACGGCGGCCTGGACCATGACATTGAGAAGGGCTGAGCGAGCCATAGCGGTTTCCTTAGACTGAATGATGCAGCAGACCGTCATCCGCCATCAACAGGATGGAGGTCGGGCGCGGCCCTTTTAGCGGCGTGCAAAGATTGAGCGGTTCAAGACCACAAAATCTGGCGCAATTCAAGTCCCTGCGCGATTCAGGGGGCGGCGGGCGGCTGATCCGGCACATCGGTGCCATCGTCGGGATTTTCATCCTTGTCTGCATCATTTTTGGGGACGTCATTTTGGAGCTTGCCCCCCACAGGAGGCAGGGAGACGCCCGGAAGCCCGGTCGGGTCGATGGGCGGTGGCGTCACCGGCTTTGCAGCCTTGCTGATGATGTCGCTGACCTCGTCCCTCGCCCCATTTTTGCCCGTCGTTGAGCCTTGGGCCTTCGATACCGGGCGACCCAGTCTGTGCTGGCCGGTCCGGTATTTGTTGGCCGCTTCAATTGCCTGTTTCTGCTGGCTATCCGGCAGGCCGAGATAGAAATCCTCAAGAGCCGGATCGGCAAGGCCGGCCCGACGCGACAGCACATACCATTTCGCCGCCTCGACCGGATCGGGCCGGGTACCGAGCGCCGCCACATACACATGCGCCAGCCGGTTCTGGGCCGCGACATTGCCGCGATTGGCGGCAATCCGCAACCATTTGAAGCCCTGCTCCAGATCCTGCGGCCCGGCAATGCCGTTAATCAACCAGATGCCGATATCAAGCTCGGCGGTATCGAAACCGGCACGCGCCGCCCGCACCAGCCATTCGCGCGCCAGCTGTCGCTTTTCCGCCGGCACGTCCGACAGGTTGCGATAGATCTGAGCGACGGCATATTGCGCATCGGCGATGCCTTGTTCCGCCGATTGCTCGTAGAAAGGCAGCGCCAACAGCAATCCCTTCTTGCCGGGATTTTCCGAGACCAGCAATTGCGCCCAATTGAACTGGGCCGACGCATTGCCCGCTTCCGCTGCCCGGCGCATATAGTCATCGGCCAGCTTGCGATCCGGCGAGACATAGCGCCCTTCGATCAACATCAGCGCATATTTGAACATTGCCGCCGGATCGCCACCCGCAGCGGCCTTGCCATACCAGAAGGCCGCTCCCTTCATGTCGCGCTTGACCGCCAGACCACGGGTCATCAGCTCGGCAATCAATGTCTGCGCGGCGGGATCGCCCTTCTCGGCGAGCGGCAGGGCGTAATCGAAGGCGGTGGCAAACAGTCCGCGCTGGAACGCGCCATAGGCAAGATCGACCTTGCCGGTATAGGGCTTTTCCGGCGGTAGATCCGGCAGCGGAATACCCATGCGCTCCATCAGCGTAATACCGCCAGCCGGTCCCGCATCCTTCACGCCCGGCCGCTGTACCTTGCCAGCATCCTCACCGGATACCGGACCGGAAAGCCCGCTCGGCCTGACAAAACCGTTTGTCTGGTCAGAGCCAGGGGTGTTTTCGGGAGCCGTTTTATCGTCAGGAGCGATTGGCACCTCGATTTCGTTTCCCGGCTTTGGGCCTCGCCCTTGCTCTCCAGCCTTTTCCGATGGCGTCTCAGGAGAGGCCTGATCGGCAGCCTCGCCTGATTTGCCCTCACCCGCCTTCACATCAGGCTTCGCCGCCGGAGGTGAGGATGCCGCAGGCGGAACCTGCGCATAAGCACCGATGTCCATGACCGTCGGACATGCCAGCGCCAAAACCAGGCTTGCACAGACGGATCGTCCAGACAGCAACCGGAATTTGGCCAAACGGGTTAGGGCAAGACGGGGCAAGGCAAGGGTCATTGAGGCGTTCAATCCTCAAACCGTGGCGCTTTTTCGTCAAGCAAAGCATTTACCTGAGCAACCACGGTGGCGGCTGCCTCCGGATCGTCAAACACCGCCCTGGAGAGGGCCGCAAATTCCGCGCCGGTTTCAGCGACAGCCAGGGCCGATTGCGGATCTGCGCCGCCCATGACGATGCAGGGGATCTCCACCATCGACGACCACCATTCGCCCAAGGCCAGGTTTTTCGAATGCGCTTCCGGCTTGATATCGCCATCCAGCTTGCCGAAAAACATGTAGTCGGGGTCGGCATCGCCAGCCTCCAGCGCATGGTGCCGGTCGCGGGCAGCACCGGAGCCGACAATCATCTTCGGGGTGAATTTTTCCACCGCCTCGGCCAGCGCCTCGACATCGCCGCTGATATGCAGGCCATCGGCCTTGGCGCGACCGGCAACCCGGCTATTGTCGGCGATGATGGCAGCGGCACCCGCTGCCTGCACCAGCGGCACGACCGCTTCGGCCTGGGCCTGGAACGTATCGTCATCAAAATCATATTGCGGGATGATCACCGAGGCGACATCGCCACCCTTCAAGGCATTGCCGACAGTCGTGGCAAGCATCTGCACATCGGCAATCTGCGGCGTGATAAGAACAAGCCGACAGCGGCTTTGGAACTTGGGCGACTTGGACATGGCGATTTCCGTCTTCTTCATGGCAAGAGCAAGGGAGGCGACCCGGGCCAAAGCGCCCTGCACCCTTTATATAGGGCATATAAGGTGCTGTAGCACGTCATGTCTGCGGCATGATTTTCTCTTTAAACCGATTGTGATTTAAAGAATGATGCTGACGCCTCTGTTGCTCTCGTTTTTGTTGGCACTCTCTCTGTGGCGAAAGGATCTCGCCATGTTTGCAGGAAGTCGATAGACCGGACTGACGAAAGGATCAACACCAACTGTCAGAGACAGCCGCCGCCTGCTTGGAAGACACCTCGTCCCGACAGGCACCAGCGCTCCCAATGCACCATCGCGGAAATTCGACCATCCATGCTGCCAGATCTCTCATTCCTGCTTGCCGCCATTCCCGCCGTCGTGCTGGTCGGCCTGTCCAAGGGCGGCCTGGGCGGCGCTTTCAGTCTGCTCGGCGTGCCCATCCTGGCGCTCGCAGTACCGCCGATGACGGCTGCGGCGATTTTCCTGCCGATCCTGCTGGTGATGGATCTGGTCGCGCTGCACGCCTGGCGCCACCATGGCGACTGGCGCACGTTTTTCCTGCTTCTGCCCGGTGCCATCGCCGGGATCGCCTTTGGTTGGGCCACATCGGCGCTGATCCCGGCTGACGCCATGCGGCTCGTGCTCGGTGCCATTACGGTGGTGTTTGCCGGGCGCTATTTCCTGCGCCGCTTGCGCGGCGAAAGCCATGATGCAAGGCCGGCAAAACCACAGCGCGCTGTGGCCGCCACGGGTTGGGGCACGCTGGCCGGTTATGGCAGCTTTGTCGCGCATGCCGGCGGTCCGCCGTTTGAAATCTATGCCCTGCCGTTAAAGCTCGATCCAAAGACCTATACCGGTACCAGCGTGCGGTTTTTTGCCTGCCTCAACGCCATCAAGGTCATTCCCTATATCGCGCTCGGCCAGCTGGATTTCAGCAACTTCACCCTGTCTCTCAGCCTGCTGCCGGTGGCGCTGCTGTCCACCATGGCCGGTGCCATGGTGGTGCGTCGGATGAAAGCGCAGACCTTCTATCCGCTGATCTATGCCATGACGCTCATTGCCGGGCTGAAACTGTTTTGGGACGGTTTGTTTTTCCTGTAATCCAATGAGCGATTGAAGATTGGCATCGGATTGCTTTTGCAAATATCTCGAGACTTGGGATAAGACATTTGCGACTGGAGGGAGATTGTAAAATTGACGACAATCAAAATCCCGATAAAATTGCATTTTCGCATCGCACAATTGCGCTTGCCGGACGGCAGGATGTATCATAGCTTGCGCATATGACGACAATCGATCCATTCTCGGCCATTGCCGATCCCAACCGACGCCATTTGCTGGAAGAGTTACGCCGTGCACCGCGCACGGTGAACGATCTGGCCAAGGGCCTGCCGATCAGCCGGCCGGCCGTCTCACAACATTTGAAGGCCCTGCTGGATTGCAATCTGGTGACAGTGGCCACCCAGGGCACCAAGCGGATCTATTCGGTCAACCATTCCGGCTTCAACCGGCTGAACCTGTGGCTGGACCAGTTCTGGAACTGACGGTGGGATCGGTTCGCATAGGGACCGGCGTGCCAATATCGTCATAGCAGGCGCGAATATTTCGTTCGCCACAGCGCCTCTGGCGTTCCCAATCGTTTATAGCACCGCATGATTCGACTTGCGAAAACAGCCCACGAAAAAGGCCCCGAAGGCAATCGGCGCTTCGGAGCCTGTTCTCGGTCAAGAGCGGCAATGGTTTAGCGCTCCTGGATCTGGGATAGAGTATCAAGACAGCGGCGGAACGCTATAGCAAACAATCCGCCACGTGCCGATGCAAAGGGCCTGTTCACTGGATGAAGTCCTCAAATCGGGCCCGATTCAAGGAGGCATCATCCAGCCTCTAATGTCGTGTCGACTTCAGGCGCTCCATTTCATCCTTGAGGCGCAATTTGAGGCGCTTGAGTTCCAGAATTTCCTTGTCGTCGGTCGAGGGAGAGGAAAGGGCGGCATGTAGTTTCTCCTCCAAAACTCCATGCTTCTTGGCAAGCGATTCAATATGAGCCTGAATGGTCATTTGATTCTATCCTTCCTTTTCAACCTCCAGCATCCATCGCTGGAGCTTCTTGGTTTGCGACAGGAGTGTGACACGATCTTACGCCGATGTCTAAGGCGAAAACCTGAATTTATGAGGGCAATTTCATGTTGGCACAGGTGATACTTCCCATATCGGGTCGCCTCCTTGCGTTAGGCCTTTCTAAACGCAAGGGAAATTGATTGGTTAAAAGACGCGGCCAATGCCGATGAAATTATGCGAAAGGGCTAACTTCCCGTTACCGACGTTTGGTGATAGGAGCTTGCGCCATTCCACCATGCATCAGAAATAGATGCAGCCAGCGACAAGATGGGGACAGACGATGCCGGATCAGGACCACGCGGATACAAGGCTTCAACTCGCACGCCTTCGTCAGGAACACGAGGATTATGATGCTGCGATCAACGCCATGGTTCAGGTCGGCTGCGACGCCTTGCGGATCCAGCGGATGAAGAAGAAAAAGCTTGCCATCAAGGACAGGCTGACCAAACTGGAAGACCAGCTCATTCCCGATATCATTGCCTGAGAAAAGGGTGCCGCCGATGCAGGATGAAAGACCGCCCGTCGCCATCATCATGGGAAGCCAGTCCGACTGGGAAACCATGAAGAACGCTGCCGACACCCTGGACGCACTTGGCGTCAGCTACGAGGCACGCATTGTCTCCGCCCATCGCACCCCCGACCGCATGGTCGCTTTTTCCAAGGGTGCACGCGACGAAGGCTTCCAGGTGATCATTGCCGGAGCTGGCGGCGCCGCCCACCTGCCCGGCATGGTCGCCTCGATGACAGCGCTTCCGGTTTTCGGCGTGCCGGTGCAGTCAAAAACCATGTCCGGCCTCGACAGCCTTTATTCCATCGTGCAGATGCCGGCCGGTATTCCGGTCGGAACGCTCGCCATCGGCCGGGCTGGCGCTGTCAATGCCGCCCTGCTCGCAGCAAGAGTTCTGGCGTTGCAGGATGCCGATCTCGCCGACCGGCTGGATGACTGGACAGACAATCAGACTGCCGCCGTTGCCGACTATCCCACCGACGAAGCTCCCTGAGGCTTATAAACTGTACGGATCACACGCGTGAAGACCATTGGAATTATCGGCGGCGGCCAGCTTGGCCGCATGCTTGCTATGGCCGCAGCAAGGCTGGGGCTGAAGACCATCGTGCTGGAACCGCAGGCCGACTGTCCGGCCGCCCAGGTTGCCAACCGGCAGATATCAGCCAATTACGCTGACGAGGCAGCCCTTGCCGAACTGGCCGCCAGTTGCGACGTGGTCACCTACGAGTTTGAAAACGTGCCGGTCGCCGCCGCCGAAGCCCTGGCGCGCAGCGTGCCGGTCTACCCCCCAGCCAAGGCACTTGCCGTGTCCCAGGACAGGTTGAGCGAAAAGCGCTTTCTCAACGACAATGGCATTGCCACCGCCCCGTTTCGCACCGTCGACAGCCAGGCGGACCTGGAGCAGGCATTGGCCGAATTCGGTGGCGAAGGCGTGCTGAAAACCCGCCGCTTCGGCTATGACGGCAAGGGCCAGCGGGTCTATCGCAAGGGTGACGATGCCAGCGGCGGCTATCAGGCGCTTGGTGCCGTGCCGCTGATTCTCGAAGGTTTCGTGCCGTTTGCGCGGGAAATCTCGATCATCGCCGCCCGTTCGATATCAGGCGAAATCGCCTGCTACGATCCGGCTGAAAATATTCACCGCGACGGCATCCTGCACACCTCCACCGTGCCTGCGTCGATTTCGCCGCAGACCGCCGCTGCGGCCAAAAGTGCGGCGGAAAAGCTGCTGACCGGCCTCGACTATGTCGGCGTGGTCGGGCTCGAACTGTTCCTGATGGCCGATGGCAGCCTGATCGCCAATGAAATGGCCCCTCGGGTCCACAATTCCGGCCATTGGACGGAAGCGGCCTGCGTGATCTCGCAATTCGAACAACATATCCGCGCCGTTACCGGGTTGCCACTGGGCGATCCGGCCCGCCACGGCGATTGCGTCATGACCAATCTGATCGGCGACGATATTGTCGCCGTTCCAGATTGGCTGGCGAAACCCGGTGCGCTCGTCCATCTCTATGGCAAGGCTGAAGCACGGCCCGGCCGCAAAATGGGACATGTCACCGAGGTCAGGAACCGGGAATAACCTGCCATCAAAGGGCAAAATGCCTGGTTTTCCGGTTGACATGCCGGGTTAAGCCGGGGTATGTGCCACCAACCCTGAAACAGCGCGCCCAGCGGTGCGTTTTTCGTCGATATACATCCCGGCGGAACCAGACGGTTCCCTGGCAACCATGCGGATCTAAAAATGAAGATCAAGAATTCGCTGAAAGCGCTTAAGGCACGTCACCGCGACAACCGTCTGGTTCGCCGCAAGGGCCGCGTTTACATCATCAACAAGCAGAACCCGCGTTTCAAGGCCCGTCAGGGCTGATCGAAACCTCTCCTGCGGGAGAGCAGCATCACCTCGCTGTGATGCGTGGACTTCGGTCAATCGCAGAATTCGGTTTGAAACAGAGCGCATGCACGGTAGATTACCTGCATGCGCTCTGTTCGTTTGTTCATTCACCTGATTCTCACGTCCTGTATTCTGGTTGCCAGCGCCCTCGCCGGGCCTGCCGCCACGACGTATGCGCAGGATAGGCCAGGTGCTGCACCCAGCCAGCCTATGCCGCCTGCCCTGCCCTTCACGCCGGACCCTCAAAAGCCTGAGCCGAACCATCCTCAGACGGGTGAGCCAAGAGCGGACAAGGATGGCCAGCCGCCATCTTCTCAACAGCAAGGCCAATCTCCGCAGCAGGGCGAGGTCGAACGACTGGAAGACCGTAGCGACACAGCGGCGCTGTCTGGCAAGCCTGCGGACGAATTGCTGACCCAGTTGAAACGCGAACGCCAGCCGGAAGCAGCCAAGGCGATTGCCGCTGCCGTGATGGCGGATTGGTCGAATTCCGGCAGCCCAACCGTTAATCTGCTGATGCAATGGGCCGACAAGGCCATCAAGGACAAGAAGAACGCCGCAGCGCTGGACTTCCTCGATCAGGCGATCGTGCTGGAGCCCAATTATGCCAATGGCTGGGGGCACCGCGCCAGCCTGCATTATAGCCAGGGCAATTATCGCAAGGCGATTTCCGATCTCAATCACGTCCTGGCCATCGAACCGCGCCATTTCGGGGCGCTGGAAATGCTCGCCAATATCCTGGCCGAGACCGGCAGCGACCAAAAGGCGCTGGAAGCGTGGCAGCGCTACCTCGCCATCTATCCCGCCGACCGCGCCGCCCAGAAGACCGTGACCGAGCTTTCGGAGAAACTGGCAGGCGCCCGGACGTAATCATGACCCATTGCGGATGCAGTAGATTTAAAGTGTTACGGCGTCCTTTGTGCGTTTTATAAAACGCAAGGCGCTGTAATCCCTGCTGTGCCGCTAAGGACGGTGGCTTGGAGAAAGCCGAAGGCTATATTACCTTTCACACTCCACGCGCTCCGACCTGTGTTATGCGGACGAAAGAGGCCGTCGCTGTTAAATTTTCTGCGTCATTCTCTCTGATCGCTAAGCCGCTTTAAGGAATGACGCAGCAGGAACCCGTAAGCCATGCCTGCAATTCTGATCCTTGCTATCATTACTACACCTCTGATTGTAGCCTGGATGTTTTCCACAGTCAAAATAAGACAGATCACTGACGATAATCCGAATATCGGCACGCTCGTCCCGATAAGAGACACACACCTCAATCTTCTGCATATTCCGGCCTCTGAAAGCGCGGATCTGCCGCCGCTGCTGTTCATTCATGGCGCCAGCGGCAATCTGCGCGATCAGGCCGAGGCCTTTCGTCCGGCGCTGGAAGGGCGCGCAGATTTGATCTTCGTGGACCGACCGGGCCACGGCTATTCACCGCGTGGCGGACCGGAAAACGACACACCGGATGGCCAAGCCAACGCCATTGCCGAGGCCATGGATGCCCTTGGCCTATCGCGGGCCATTATCATCGGCCATTCCTTTGGCGGCGCCATTGCGGCCAGTTTTGCCGTTCTCCATCCAGAAAAGACGGCGGGTTTGCTTTTTCTGGCCCCTGCAACCCATCCCTGGCCCGGCGGTGTCGATTGGCATTATCATCTGACGGCAACACCAATCATCGGGCCGCTCTTTGCCCGCACCCTTGCGCCTCTTGCAGGGCTTGCCAAGATGGATGGAGCCATCGGGGCAGTCTTCGCTCCCAACCCACGTCCGGATGATTATATCGCCCGAACCGCCCCTACCCTGGTTCTGCGGCCCAGCACCTTCCGTCACAACGCCATCGACGTGTGCGGCTTGCACACCTATGTCACCCGAATGGCGCCCCGCTACCAGGAGATACAGGCCCCAACCGTGATCGTCACCGGTGACCGTGATGCCATCGTTCTTGCAGATATCCACTCCATTGGTCTTGCCCGCGACATTGCAGGCGCCGAGCTTATCTGGGTGCGACATTTAGGCCACAAGCCGGACTATTGCGCCACAGACCTAGCCGTTGCCGCCATTGAAAAAATAGCCGGCCAAGACCGCAATCTTCCATCTTTGGCCAGTAAAATCGGCGAAGCTCTTGAAATGTCAACAAACTGATAAAATTGCCAGCTACTTAAGAGCTCGATAACCACCGACATCGGCTATCTACAACCAATAGGATTGTGTTCTTGACATCACAATCAAAATAGCGCAAAACTATAAGCATAATAACAAACCAATTTAAAACGACAATATTACCAAAGACGAATTTATAGTCTATTTATATTTAAGAGTTATTAAATTATTTATAAGTAATAAAGTCGCCTCTCCCAAGGCGGCTTTATTATTTTATTGTATCTATACTGCAAAGCAACATTTATAGACTTATACTATTATGAATTAATGCAGAATTTCACAAATCGAATAGCAATCCCTAAGGGAATAGTGACTCAGGCTCAAAGCATGAGCACATCGATCCTGCATTTTAGAAACCGCAGGATACTCCATCTTTTTCTGTTGCCATCAGATTTTACCCAGACCGAGTAGCACGTCTCAGTCCACTCAATTGACCGGTTGGAGCGCCCTGTCACGAAAAACGCCGCCCGTCATCCCTGACAAGCGGCGCTAGAATTTTTCGGATACATAGCCCCTCAGAACGGTCACTGAAGATGACCCTTCACATTCTCTTTTCACATACCTCTACGACATGGCTCCTTCAAGGCGAGGATGCATCAGCATCTTCGCCTTGCGGGACGGCTTAGCCATGTCAGACGCCGGACAGTCCATCCGGACCGATATAAGCGATGCGCAGCATATTGGTGGCGCCTGGCGTGCCCAATGGCACACCAGCGGAAATGATCACCCGGTCGCCCGGCTTGCCAAACTCTTCCGAAACCACAATGCGGCAGGCCCTGTTGACCATGTCATCCAGATCGGTCGGCTCTTCGGAAACGACGCAATGCAGGCCCCAGACCAGCGACAGGCGGCGGGCCGTCTGCACCACCGGCGATAGCGCCAGGATCGGCACTTCGGGGCGCTCACGCGAAGCACGAAGCCCGGTATTTCCTGATGACGTATAACAGACGATCGCCGTCAGCTTCAGGGTCTCGGCAATCTGGCGGGCTGCGAGCGAAATCGCGTCGGCGCCGGTTGCTTCCGGCTGCGGGCGCTGGGCATAGATAATGCCGGGATAGTGCGGTTCGCGCTCGATGGTGCGGGCAATCGACGCCATGGTGGAGACCGCTTCGACCGGATACTGGCCGGAAGCAGATTCAGCCGACAGCATGATGGCATCAGCGCCTTCGAACACGGCTGTCGCCACGTCGGAGACTTCGGCGCGGGTTGGAACCGGCGCTGAAATCATCGATTCCAGCATCTGGGTGGCGACGACCACCGGCTTGCCTTCACGGCGGCAGGCGCGAATCAACTGCTTCTGGATGCCGGGAACGGCCTCCAGCGGCATTTCCACGCCAAGGTCGCCACGCGCCACCATCAGGGCGTCGGACAGTTCGATGATCTCGTCGATCCGTTCCAGCGCTTGCGGCTTTTCGATTTTCGACATCAGCCCGACCCGTCCGCGGGCGATCTTGCGCACCTCGGCCAGATCCTCGGGACGCTGGATGAAGGACAGCGCGACCCAATCGACGTCATTGGTGGCCAGAACAGCATCCAGATCGGCGCGGTCCTTGTCGGTCAGCACGCCGGTGGCGAGGATCGTATCGGGCAGGCTGACGCCCTTGCGGTCGGAAATCTTGGTACCGGACACAACGCTACAGACAATGGTCTTGCCGTCGCATTTTTCAGCACGAAGATGCAACTTGCCATCATCGATCAACAGGCGATGGCCAACCTTGACGGCCTCCAGGATTTCAGGATGCGGCAGATAGACCCGGGTTTCATCGCCAGGGGCCTCGTTGCTGTCGAGGGTGAAGGTCTGGCCGGGCTTCAGCTCCACAGAGGTGTTGGCAAACTTGCCGACCCGCAGCTTGGGGCCTTGCAAATCGGCCAGAATGCCGATCGGGCGCCCACAAGCAGCTTCGACATTGCGGATGCGCTGGATCAGCGTGCGCATCACATCGTGGCTGGCATGGCTCATGTTGATACGGAAAAGATCGGCGCCAGCCTCATGCAGCTTGCGGATCATGGCTTCATCTTGCGAAGCCGGTCCAAGCGTTGCGAGAATTTTGACTTTGCGGTTACGCTTCATTGCTTCTGGCCTTCCTGCGTGCCGGGCGTGTCGGACAACTGAACCATCCAGCTCCCCTGGCGGCCCGTGTCATATTCCTTGAAACCCATTTGCTGGTAACCGCGCTTGAAACAATCCCCGACGCCAACGATCTTGAACTCGTTTTCCGCCACGCACATGTTGACATTGCCGGTCCAGCGACCACCGCGGGCGGCATCTTCTGCGTAGAGATAATAGTAGCGCGATTTCAGCTCGCCTTCGATCAGCGTTGCGCAGGTCGAAGCGGGTACTTGCCACCAGCCCTCGCTGATCCAGCCTTCCGCCGCCCGATAGCCAATGGCCACGCCGACGAGATTGGCCGAACCATTGCAAACGCGAAAATCCGCCTGCGCGGGTGCGGCATAAGCAATCGGTGAAAATACAATGGTCAAAAACAGGCCGAGACGTGCAAGACGCCCGGAACCTGTAACGGAAGAGAGTGTGTTGGAATGAGGCACGGCTTCCGACGGAACTCCATTTTTCTGTGTTGCCTTCTTGCGACTATGGACCAAGAAAGTCAACGCAAGTCTAATCGATTGTAATCCCCAAGCGAATGATGAGGGATGAGTTTGACTGTATGGTGACGCTAGCACGCCTTGAAGCGAACCAGATCCTTCTTGCCTCACAGGCTTGAACCGCAATAGCAGATATCACACGAATGATCATAAGGTGTTAAGCGACATCGAAGCATCCTTTTAAATCCGCCTGCTGCATAATTCCTTAAATCCAACCCGATTTAAGGAATTATGCAGCAAATTTGAAGGGCGACGGCCTCTTTTGTGCATTTGATAAGGCCCACACGGCTGAAGCCTTGAAAAACTGGTGATAATCCTGTTTCTGCGTCGCAACCGGTCCAAATTCGACCCAAAGAATCCTCAGAATAATCGGTGAAGGATGCTTCACACGCATCCCCCATCATAGACAATCCCATCACATAAATGTGTCAGCCATGAATGACTTCAAACCCTATGAGACGATAGCCGGCGACAATAGCCAAGGCCTCGTTCTGCTAGCCGATCACGCCATGAACCGGCTGCCTCCCGGCTATGGCACGCTTGGCCTGCCAGATAGCGCTTATCTGCGCCATATCGCCTATGACATTGGCGTGGAAGGCCTGACCCGGCAATTGGCGGCCCGGCTCGGCGTGCCTGCTGCCATGTCCTGTTTTTCCCGGCTGCTGATCGACCCAAACCGGGGCGAGGACGACCCGACGCTGGTCATGAAAATTTCCGATGGGGCGATCATTCCCGGCAATCACCCGATCACCACGGAAGAATGGCAGCATCGGGTGGAAAATTTCCACCGGCCTTACCACCGCGCTGTTGAACGGATGCTGGCCGATGTTGCCTCGGCGAGCGGCAAGGCACCGCTGGTGCTGTCGCTGCATTCCTATACGCCCGCCTGGAAGGGCACGCCCCGCCCCTGGCATGCCGCCGTGCTCTGGGATAGCGATGAGCGCGCTGTGCGGCCACTGATCGACGCGCTCAGCCTGCCGGGCGACATTCTCGTCGGCGACAATGAGCCCTATGACGGCGCCTTGAAGGGCGATACACTCTACCGTCATTGCATGGTTTCGGGCATGCCTCATGCGCTGCTGGAAGTGCGCCAGGACCTGATCGGCGATGAAGCGGGCATCGCGGCCTGGGCAGACCGGCTGGAACCGATTTTTGCCGCATTGAACAGCGACCCTGCCCTGCACCAATGGCAGCAATTTCCGTCCCGCACCGGCCCTTACACCGCCTTGGAAAAATGATCGGACAAAAGATGAGCGAACTGACCAAGGAACAGCAAACCGAACTGGAAGCAGCGGCCTTTCGACGTCTTCTGGCGCATTTGCGGGAACGCAGCGACGTACAGAATATCGACCTGATGAATCTGGCCGGGTTCTGCCGCAATTGCCTGGCCAATTGGTATCAGGACGCAGCCGACGCCAAGGGTGTCGAGATGACCCGTGACGAGGCGCGCCATCATGTCTATGCAATGCCCTATGAGCAATGGAAATTGCGGCATCAGAAACAGGCGAGCGAGGCCCAGAAGGCCGATTTCGAAGCCTCTCGCCCGCAGGACGAGCCTTAAACGTGGCTATGGACATGGCATCGGATATGGATAATTTTGCCTAACCCTACCCCAGGGCCTCTTTCGGGTTTCAAGCTATTATCCATTTCTGACAAGAGCTTACCCGATATCCCGCTGACCCATCTGCCAAGGCCCGGACTTTGCGCCATGCAAAAGAACTTGACGTGGCGCAGAGTTCACGGCACGTCACCCCCACTCAAATGACCATCCCCAGCAAGGAGATCCCCATGTCTGATGCTCATGGCGTCGCCCGTGACCAACTTCGCGCCTTTGTCGAGCGCATCGAACGCCTGGAAGAAGAAAAGAAGACCATCGCCGACGATATCAAGGACGTCTATGGCGAAGCCAAAGGCATGGGCTTCGACACCAAGATCCTGAAAAAGGTCATCGCGCTGCGCAAGAAGGATGAGCAGGAGCGGATGGAAGAAGACCTGATCCTCGATACCTATCTTCATGCTCTGGGCATGATTGAAAACCCGCCGGAAGGCTAAAGCATCAGACCGGAAGTTTAGAACTGGCCTTCGGAAACCTCCGGTCCGCAAACAAAAACTGCTACAGCGCCGTGCGCCCTATATGGCGCACAAAGGTTCGCTGTAGCGCTTTATATCTGCTGCATAATTTTCTCTCTAAACCAATTCCCGTTTAAAGAATTATGCAGTAGCCCCCTCTTTAGGGGCCTAAACAGCTTCTCCCTCTTGAAAAAATGCAACGGGAGATGCGGGAACCAGCCAAGCCTTTACGTACAGATACGAAAAACCCGCGGTTACGCGGGTTTTTTATGCAGCCCTACCCGAAGGAAGGCTCGATATACTTACCGGACCGCGCCGAAGCGGCCTGGATCGATGGCCTGGGCGCCGGGGGTAAAGCCGGTCTGCGATGCCTCAACCGGTGCGGTGATGGCCTGGGTTACGACACGCCCGCCACGGCCAGCCTTGGCTGGCGGCTCGATGCGGTTCTTGTTCATCGCCCATTGCGAAATCATCGTGCGGGTCAACTCGGTCCCGCCGGTCAGGCCTCGGCTGGCAGCATCCGCTTCACTGGGTCCCGGGCGTCCGCCCTTGACGGGAAGCGAAGCTTCACTCGCATGGCTTGCCGATTTCGGCTGGTCAAAAACATCGCCAAACTGGCCCGCACTCGGCTTGGTACGAGAGGGCTGCGCAAGCGAAGCCACCTGTTGCTGCTGTGCCTTAGCTTGAGCTGGCGGCTGGGTCACGCCCTGAGCCGGAAGTGGTCCCTGGGTGAGAACGGCGACGGCTTTCGGCTGCACCACCGGGGCGGGGGCAGGCTGAGGTCTTTCAGCGGGAGCCACAGGTTTTCAGCGGGAGCCACAGGCCGAACTTCGGCAACAGCTGGAGCAACAGACGGCGCTGGCCGGTCACGCGGGATCACCACAGTCTTCAGCGGCGCGCCATCCTGGCTCTGTTGCAGTGCCTCGGCAGCTGCTGGAGAGAGCATGGCTTCTTCGACCGTGGACGGCTCGTCGCTCACCTGTGGACGCTGTTGCGGCAAGGTCGCCGCCATGGCATCGGCAAGCGCCGGACGGCCAGCTGGCACCGGAATATGCTGGGCAATAGGGTTGCTATCATCAGGCGATCCGAGAGAAGCGGTCATCACCGGCTCTGCATCACCCTTCATACCACGTGGCCCAAGCAGGGTCGGCACCGGAACCTTGTAGGCGGCCAGATCTTCATAGCCGCTTGACGGCGCGCCAGCGTCACCCGACGGATTGCCGGCAACTTTCTGCAGGGCATCCTCGGCAGCATTGCGCCCGCCAGGAGAGTAAAGCGCCACAGCCAGACTATCGTCACCCTGGCGCAGGGAAGGACGCGATTGCGGAACGGGAGCCGCGATATCAGGCGCCGCAGAGGCCACGGCCACAGGCATCGGGCTGGTTGGCGTTGGATTGGTCAGCTCGGCAGGTCTTGGTGTAGCGGCAGGAGCCGATGCCCGCACCGGTGCGGCTGGGGCTGCATCTTCGTCGCCCTCGTCCTCATCACCGCTGCCAAACAGCATGGCCATCAGATTTCGCGGCCTGCCGCGCGGCGAGGATTTATTATCCGCCATCAATATTTGTTCAGACCCCAGGCGTTTCTTATATTCCTCCATCGCCACCTGATAGCCTGGAAGCGGCTTGCCATCGGCAGGAATATGCAGGGTCTTGCCATCGGGGAACATGCGCACCAGTTCGCTGCGCGGAACGCGCGGCCAGGAGCGGACGCCCGCCACATCCATATGCACGAAAGGCGAACCGGAATTGGGATAATAGCCCACGCCGCCCGCCTGGAATTTCATGCCGATATCGCGCAGGCTTTTCAGCGGCACGCCAGGGATGAAGAAATCCATCGCAGTGCCATTCATATGCTGGCTTTCCTTGGCGACGCCGGAAGAGCGCGAACGCAGCATGGCATTGGTGGCTGGCGAACGATAACCGGAAACGACATAGATATAACCGCTGGCGCCCGCCTTTTGGTAGACCGACCAGACGAGGTCGAACAGGCGCGGGTCCATCTTGGTCGCTTCGTTGCGTCGCCAGTCGCGCACAATATTGTTGAGCTGCTGCAAGCCTTTGGGATCGTAGCGGCCATTGCGCTTGAAGGTGATTTCCTGTTTTTCGCCGGTATGGACGAAAAGGATTTTCAGCGAGCGCGTTTCAGCGGCAGCCGAACCGGTCGTGGCATAGAGGGCGGAAAAGGCGATCGTCATCAGGACCAGAGCTGTCAGAAACAGCTTGGATATGTTCGCCCAAATCATGGCCGTGCGGTCAAGCCGCCCTGGCCCTGAGGGCGATACAAATGCACCAGATATCCGCAAAATCCGTCCCCGTCAGAAAAGTCACATCGCTCGCTTATCACATGACTGTGAAATACGGTATCCACATGGCAATTTTGCCACATCGTTCAAATTGATTCTTATATGGTGAACCAATTCATAACAACCCATTGACAACCAGTAATCAATCATCCTTACCCGGGGGTTAACAACTATCGATCCGTTTAGCTTTTGTGCGTAACGGCTGAAATACTCAGCCGGCCAGACTTTGAGCAAAACGGGCGTCCTTATAGCCCAAAATGACAACGCCGCCCACCCTGTCAGGTGCGCGGCGTGTTCAAATCTTCAGCCGGGCGCTGAAAAAACCCGGATATCACCTTTTTTCAGGCGGCGTGCTTCTGCGGATTATCCGGGTCGATCCCGTAATCCTTCAGTTTGCGATAGAGTGTTGAGCGACCGATTCCAAGCTTGCGTGCCACCTGGCTCATCTGGCCTCGGTAGAATTTCAGCGCGAAACGAATCAGTTCTTCCTCGATCTCAGCCAATTGCCGGACATTGCCGCTCTCGTCGATGCTGACGATGACATTGTCCAACGCCACCGGACGCGGGTCCTCGGCGCGGGGGGCAGGTAGCCGGTCGATAAAGGCCAGTTCCGGCCGGTCTGCACCGCGCGGCGCCACCTGTTCCGGCTGGCTTTCGGCCGTGCCAGGCAGACCCGACCAGAACTTGTCCTGCGCCAAACCGCCTGGGATCTGTGCCAGGATCTGCGGGAAATCGCTTTCCGTCAGATCCGTACCTTCGGCAAGAATCACCGCCCGGTAGATGGCATTTTCCAGCTGGCGAATATTGCCGGGCCAATCGAAGGCCGTCAGCAATGCAAGTGCGCCAGCCCCCAGAGACAGGGTCCGGGTCAGACGCTGCTCTGCCGAGAACCGTTCGGTAAAGGCGCGCGCCAGGAAGGGAATGTCCTCCTTGCGGCGGCGCAGAGCCGGAATGGTGATGGGGAAGACGTTGAGGCGGTAATAAAGGTCCTCGCGGAACCGGCCAGCCTTGACCTCTTCGATCAGGTCCTTGTTGGTCGCCGAGATTAGCCGCACATTGACCTTCTGGGTCTGGCGGGCGCCGATAACCTCGATTTCGCCTTCCTGCACGGCCCGCAGCAGCTTCACCTGGGTATCGAGCGGCAATTCGCCGATCTCATCGAGGAACAGCGTGCCGCCGTCAGCCTCGGCGAACTTGCCGATATGGCGTTCCGTGGCACCGGGGAAAGATCCCT